>CAZXLI010000203.1:0-12227 GCA_964641795.1 uncultured Bordetella sp.
CGCGGACTGGCCTAAATAGGCGATATGTGCAGCTGCACATTTTGCGTATCTAGGTCAGTCCGCGGTTGTGCGCAGAACGCCGCCGGCCGGCTCGCCGGCCGAACTGCCCACGCCCGCGACTCCCGAACCCGACGCCCCGTTGGTGGCCGTCGACTCCACTGCCACTCTCTGAGGACACCATGAAGCCCTACAAGCTCCCCTTCAGCCTCCCGCCGGCGCAGCCGATGCCGTTCGACGCGGCTACGCCCGTCGCCCCCGATATGTTCGACAAGCCCGCGCTGCCGGTCGTGCGATGCGAACCCTTGGCCCGCGTCTGGTCCAAGGCGCTGCGCGACGGCGTCGCGGCGGCGGTCACGCACGACCATGCCCTGTTCGAGCGGCTCCCTGGCCGTCACGATCCGGCGTCGCTGAACGGCATCTACACCGACTCACCGCTGGTAAGTCCCTGGACGCCCGCGAACCTGGCGCACCAGCTGCCGCCGATGGAGCGGGCTGGCGTCCGTGCCATGAGTCCCTCGTTGTGGCTGCTCGAATGGGATATCGGCGGTAGCCTGGTCTGGGAGCTGATCGTGCCCGCCCTGCTCGGCGACGCAGCACGCGCGGCGTTCTGGGCCGGGGCGATGGTCACCGCCTTCGGCCATGTCGAGGAGGATCGCTCAGCCAGCGCCAGGTTCGCCATCGCGGCGATACGCCGGCCGACGGTGGGGCTCGAGTTGGACATCCGCCAGACACCGTTCGGCATCTGGTGCCCGTGGCTTACGCGGGCGACGCCAGCGGCTCGCCACGCCGCCAAGCGATGGATGCTCGATCATCTGCCGGGCCTGCTGCGGCACATGAGCGAAGAGATCACGCCGTTCGACATCCCTGCCGACCACGACTTGTTCGCCGTGCCGCTGATGCTGGAACCCGTCACGGCCCTGCCACAGCCGGGAGGCGTGCTTCACTAGGGTCCGCCGTCCCGGCCTTGATCAACGGGCGCCTTCGTCTAGGGTTTCCTCGTCGTGCGGCTCACCCTCGGGCTCGGCTTTCGTGTCCCCGCCGCCAAGCCGCGCGCGGCCGATCTCGGACCGTTGCGCCGGGGTCCGCAGGCACCGCGGCAGCCCGAGGCGATTGCGGAGCTTCTGCGGCGCAGGGGGCATGTGTCATGAGCCCAGGCCTCAAGTCGCTGCTGCTGAACGCGGGCATGGCCTGCGCGATCGTGCTCGGCACGCTGGCGGCCTACGACCGCGTCGTGGTGCGACCGGCGCAGCTGATCGGCGTGGTCGATGTCGCCGAGGTCTACCGTCAGAAGGAAGCCGAGTTCACGCTGATCCTCACCCGCGCGGCGAGCGACGGCGAGCGCGAGCAGGCGATGCGCATGGCACGCAGCTTCGCGCAGCGACTGCCGCTAGCGCTCGAGGAACTACCGCGCGACTGCGGCTGCCTGGTCGTCCTGAAGACCGCCGTCGCGGCGCCCGCGCCGCGGACAGTGGACCTGACGGCGCATCTGCGCCGCAAGGTGGAGGCTCCATGAGCAACCGCATCCGCTTCAGCCTCGCCGCCCGCGATTTCGGCGCCCACATGCGCCAGCGCTGGTACCTGTACCTGCCGATCTTTGCGATCTGGGGCTTCGCCTACACGCGCCTGTTCATCGACCCCACGCCGCGCCTGCCGGTGCTCTTCAACTGGACACCGAGCCTGCCGTGCCGGGTGGCACTGCTGCAGTACGGATCGAATGCGCTCAAGCGCGGCGACTACGTGGTGTTCGCCTTCGACGGCGAGGCCCAGGCGCGCTATCCGGGTCTGCGCGGCCAGCCCTTCTTCAAGATCGTGCGCGGCTTACCCGGAGACCGGATCACGGTCGAAGGACGCGCCGTCGCGATCAACGGCGAGTTCGTCGGCCAGGCCAAGACCCACACCCACGACCGGCAAGCGCTCGAGCCGATCCCGGCCGCCGTGATTCCCGCCGGCCACTACTACGTGCAGGGCACCAGCCCGGATTCCTTCGACTCGCGCTACCGGGCCAGCGGCCTCGTGCGCGCGGACCAGGTGCTGGGCACCGTGATCCCGCTGTTCTGACGAGGCACGGCGATGCGCCACGCTCGACTCCACGCCGGCATGCTGCTGGCTCTGCTCGCTCTAGCAACGGGCGGACTCGATCCTGTGCTCGCGCAAACCTCACCCGCGCAGCTGGGGGCTCCCAGCACCGGTGAGATGCCGATCGAGGACTACCTGGCGCTGCTGGCGCGCATTGCGCCGGCCGCCCATGACGGTGCGCGGGCGTACCGGCAGGCCTGGCTGCAGCGCTGCGGCCGACCGTTGACGACCGCGGAACTGCGCGTGGCGATGGCGGTGGGCGACGGCAACCCGGTGCTGATGGGCATGATCCGGGCAAGTCACTTGCGCGATGCCGCAGCGCTGACCAGCCTCGCCTCCCAGATCGACTGCACGCGGGGTGCCCGATGAGCCGGGCCGCCGCGCCGTTGTTGGTCGCGGCCTTGACGATCGTCGGTGGCAAGGCCAGCGCAGTCGATCTCGGCACCCTCGGGCCGACCTACGAGATCGCCGAGCCGCACTTGCTGGCCTTCATCGAGCAGCGCCTGCGCGAGAAGGAGCGCAGCGGCGAGTTGCAGCGGCTTGCCGAGGCGGCGCGGGCCCGCGGCATCGACACCGTGCGCCAGCCGCCGCCGGTCGAAGGCCTGCGCACCACCGAGCGCCCGCGCACCTTCTACGTCGATCCGAGTTTCACGCTCGACCGCAACATCACCGACCCGCTGGGGCGCCTGCTGTTCGCCGCGGGCACGCGCAAGAACCCGCTCGAGGTGGTGTCGCTGTCGCGCCACCTGCTGTTCTTCGATGCCCGCGATCCGCGACAGGTGCAGCACGCCCGCGAGTTGAGCGGGCGCTACGCGGGCCGCATCAAGCCGATCCTGACGGGTGGTTCGTACCTCGACCTGATGAAGGCCTGGCGCGTGCCCGTGTACTACGACCAGTCCGGCACCCTCACGCGCCGCTTCGGCATCCGCCAGGTGCCGGCGCTGGTCTCGCAGGACGGACTTCGCCTGCGCATCGACGAACTGGGGCTGCCATGAACCTCGGCCGAACCCTGCGCGCCTGGGCCGCGGCAATGGCCACCACGCTCGCGACCGGCACCGCGCTGGCCGGCGACAGCCTGACATGCACGGGTCGGTTCCCAAACCCCATCACCGACATCTGCTGGAGTTGCATCCTGCCGATCACGCTGGGTGGAACGACGCTGGCCAATCTCGACGGGCAGGAAGACATCCCCAATCCGTCGAGCCCCGTCTGCAGTTGCGGCGTGAACCCGACGGTCGGCCTGTCGATCGGGTTCTGGGAGCCGGCACGCCATGTCGAGGCTGTGCGCAAGCCCTTCTGTCTGGCGTCGCTCGGCGGCGTCGACCTGGACCCCGGCATCGATGCGCCGACTGCCGCGCGCTTCACGCGGCCCGAGGGCGACGGGGACGGCGGCAGCTTCTACCAGGCGCATTTCTACATGAACCCGGTGCTGTACTGGCTGGAGGTGGTGACCGATTTTCCGTGCCTGGAACGCGGCTCGTTCGACCTCGCCTACCTGACCGAAGTCGACCCGCTGTGGAACGACGACGAGCTAACGCTCATCCTCAACCCCGAGGCGGTACTGTTTGCCAATCCTGTGGCCGTGGCGGCATGTGCTGCCGACTGCGTCGCGGCCACCGCCGGCTTTGGCATGCCCGAACTGTTCTGGTGTGCAGGCTGCCAGGGCGGCCTCTACCCGCTCGACGGCCACGTGCCCTACCACCTCGGCGGCGTGCGCACGGCGGCGCTGATCGCCCAGCGCCTGACCGCCAAGATGCACCGCGAGCTGCTGGCCTGGGGCTGGCACGGCAAGGCTGGGCTTTGCGGTCCCTACTTCCTGCCGGCGATGGACAAGACCGCCTACAAAACCCAGCTGACCTACTCGGTGGCCAACACCGCAAAGGACGGCGGACGCTGCTGCCAGCCCTTCGGCCGCAGCACCATCGTCTGGGGCGCTGGCAAGGAGTACCCGGTGCGGGGCGAGGACTTCGCCTTCATGTTGTTCCGCAAGAGGAACTGCTGTGTGGGTTACTGATCCCCATCGCCTTGCCGCACTCGCGGCCGGGCTCCTGCTCACCGCCACGGCGGTCCGCGCACAAGCCCCCGTCGGTCTGCCGCCTGCCAAGGTGATGCCGCGGGTCGATGCTCTGCCGGTGCCGGCCACACAAACGCCGGTGGACCTGGAGGCGCTGGCCCGGGGTTTTGCGGGCACTACAGGATCACCCACGCTGCCTAGAGCCGGCGAGCCGCACCTGATCGTGTTCATCAGCCTGACCATGCCCGAGGCCACGCTGGCTCGGCTGGTGGACCAGGCGGCACGTGCTCGCGCGCAGTTGCTGCTGCGCGGACTGTCCGAAGGTTCGCTGCCACGCACCGCAGCGCGCGTCCAGCAACTGATCGGCACGCGGGCAGTGGCGGTGCAGATTGACCCACGGGCGTTCGATCAGTACGCGATCCAGCGCGTGCCGTCGTTCGTTCTCACCCGCGCTGGCGGGGGAGACGCCGCCTGCAGCGGCGAGCAGTGTGCGCGAGCCGACGACCATGTCATGGCAGCCGGCGATGTCAGCCTGGACTACGCGCTGGCTCACTTCCAGCGAACGACGCCAGCCTTCGCGAAGGACGCCGGCCGCTTCCTCGCCCGACTCGACCGCCGGGAGTGACGCCATGCGCAAGCTGATCGCCTGCTTCACCGCTTTCTGCGTGGCCGTGACCCCGGTCGCAGTGCCAGCCGGGCCGCACGAGGAAGGTGTCGCGGCAGGCCAGGCCGCCAACCCGGCCGCCCGCGCCACCGTCACCGCGCCAAGCGCCACCAACGTCGTGCCGGGGTACACCGCCGCCCCACCCGAGTCCGCGTACTACCGGCAGCCCAACCTGTCGTCCCAGGGCAGCGCGCGCCTGTCGCTCTGCGCCACGTTGCCGAACGACCCGGTGTGCCAGGCGCAGCGTGGCGCGATGGGCTCGGCGAACCTTCCCCGTCCGGCCATCGGACCCGGCGACCCCTCGGTGTCCGCTGCGCACGGAATCTCGAAAGCACCGTCCAGCGTGCTCCAGAACCTGGCGTCGTACTACAGCGGCTGCACGACCACGACGACAGCGGTCCCCGCCGGCACGCAGACCCGCAGTTGCCTGCGCTACGAAGGCGTCGGCAACTACCGGTGCACGCGCAGCCTCACGGTCGGCATCGAGCGCAGCACCAACTGCACCCCTGGTGACTGGTTCGCCCACGCCGGCGCGGGCCGCACTGGGCTGGACGCGCAATGCCTGCCCGACCGCCCGGAGACGGCGCAGCACTTCCGCGTCACGCAGGACGCATCGCCGCTGGCCTTCTTCGACGTCGACATGACGACACCGGTCGTGTTCCCTCAAATGGTCGCGGTGCTGGGCACGAGCTACTCCTGGAGCACCGGAACGGAGATCCGCACCGGCGTATGGGTTGCCGACAAGGCCTGCAACGGCGACGCCTGCGCGCTGACGGCCATGATCGCCGCAGAGCGCGCCGAGATCTGCACCGGCGGCGGGGACTCCGGCTACAGCTGCACCAGCGTCGAGCCCTTCTTGAGGCGCTACGCGGCCTGCCCGGCCGGCACGCAAAGCGGCGACCTGATCCAGGACACTGTCTGCCAGGGTGACAGCGGCTGCACGACGACGGCGCTCGACGGCACACGCTGCTATGCGCCGGCCGGTGGCGCCACGGCACTCGTCGGTTACGACGTGACGGGCAGCCTGCCCGGCTACTACTGGAACCTCGACAGCGAGCGCACGGTCGTCGGCTGGGACCCGAACCCGGGCTACGGTCCGATCCCGACGATGCGGCTGTCGTACACGCGGCCCCGCACCACCCTCACCGAGACCGACCGATGGGACGACCAGTGCCCCGCCGTCGCCGACGGCAGCCGCTGCACGGTGCAGACCGCGGCCGTGTGCACCGACGGTCCGACGACGAAGGTGATCGACGGCGCCTCGGTGACCCGCGATTGCTGGCAGTACGAGAGCACGATGAACTGCAGCGGCACCGCGCCGGGCAGCCAGTGCGGGCCGCTGGTCGCCGCCGGCTGCTCGCTCTCGGGTTCGGTCTGCCGGCGCAGCAACCCCGTCACCGGCGCCTGCGAGGTGTACGAGGACAGCTACAGCTGCCCGGTGCCGGCGCAAACAGTGACCAGCGCCAGCAACTGTCCGTCGAACGTCTTCTGTCTGCAGGGCAACTGCTACGACATCAGCCACGCGAACGATCCCGACTTCGCGCGCAGTATGTCGATGCTCGAGGCCGCACGCGAAGCCGGTGTCTACCTCGACACCGACCGCATGCAGGTCTTCAAGGGCGAGGACAACCGCTGCCGCGACCGGCTGCTGAGGAACTGCTGCTACGCCGACAACGCCGGTGCCGGCATGACCAACCAGAGCCTCTTCGGCACCGGCTCGCGGCTGGTCTACGACGTGCTGATGAACGCGGAGAACCGGCAATTCATCTACCAGGGCATGTCGGCCCTGCTGATGGGCGGCGGCTTCAGCGGCACCTTCACGACCTATGGCGTCACCGTCGCCGTCAACGGCGCGGCATTGCCGGCGGGGTCGGTCGCGGTCTACTCCGGCCAGAGCCTGGTCGTGGCCTTCGATCCCTGGTCGCTGGTCATCGCCGTGATCATCTACGTCGTGATGTCGGCATCCTCCTGCGACGAGGAGGAAGGCAAGCTCGCAATGAAGGAAGGAGCCGGTCTGTGCCACGCCGTCGGCACCTACTGCTCGTCCTGCATCCGGGTCTTCGGCTCCTGCGTCTCGTGCATCACGCACACCACGCGCAAGTGCTGCTTCAACAGCATGCTGGCCCGCATCGTCAACGAGCAGGGCCGAACGCAGGTCGGCAAGGGCTGGGGCAGCGCGGAGAACCCGGACTGCTCTGGCTTCACGGTCGCCCAGTTGCAGTCGCTCGACTTTGCAGCGATGGACTTGAGCGAGTTCTATGCCTCGCTGGTGCCGACCCTGCCCAACGTGGCCACGCTGCAAGGCCAGAGCAGCGGGCGCATCCCGACCTGCTACTACGGCCAGGGGAGGTGTCAATGAACCACCAGCACGTCCGTTGGGAACTGCCGCTGGGCCTTGCCATGGCATTCTTCTCGTCCGTGGCAGTGGCCCAGGGACGCCTCGCAGTGCCCGACGCGCGCCCACTGCTGCTAGCAGCCATCGATGCGCCGGATGGGCGTGCGCACGGCGTGCTGTCGGGACCGATGGCGGATGCCATCACGGCCCGTTTCAAGGCCACGTCGCCGGTCTACATCGACGTGAGCACGGAGCGCCGCTATGCGCAGCCGGGCTGCCGGCGCCTGAAGGTGAGCTTCTGGCAGGACGGCGTTCAGCTTCCTGGAGAGCCCAGCGCTCGCCGACGGACCATCGACTTCGGCATCAACTACTGCCGCGACGGCCTGCCGCCGCGTTCGCTGTCCTGAGGCGCGCGATGCACAGCATCCAGCGGTTCATCGTGCTGGCGCTGATCGCTGCATTTGCTTCGCCAGCAGTGAGCGGTGCGGGAAACGAGTCGCCTCGGTTCTGGGGCGACACATGGCGCGGGTGGCACTTCTACGAAGACCCGACGCCCGAGCCCGAGCCCGCTCGATCCTTGCCGCCCAAGCCCGCTCGATCCTTGCCGCCCAAGCCCGCGGGTCCGCCCGCTGGGGCCCGCGACCTCCGCCGGGAGCCCCGGCCGCCAGAACTCGTGGAACTCGAGCGCCTGCGCAAGCGGGTCGAGGATCTGCGCGGCATCGCCGTCATGCGGCCCACAGAGGCCAACGTGCGACGCTACATGGAGCTTGAGGCCAAGGTCGTCGCCCAGGCTTCGACCTTTGCCGACGTGGCGCAGCGGGTTGCCTGGACCACGCCCGAGCTCGATCCCTCGCTGCAAGGAAGGCCGGTCAACGCCAAGGCGCTGGAAGTCTTCGAGGCCCAGCAACTGGGCGAACGCTCGCGCTCGATCACCGAGCTGGGTCGTGACCATGTGCTGCTGTTCTTCTTCCGCGGCGACTGCCCCTATTGCCACGCCTTCGCGCCGACGCTGGAAGCGTTTCAGGGGCGCCATGGGATCCGTGTCGAAGCCGTCAGCCTCGACGGCGGCGCCTTGCCGGGTTTCGCATCCGCGCGCCGCGACAACGGCGCGGCCACCGCGCTGCGCGTGGCCCAGGTGCCCGCCGTCTACCTGGCGCAGCCCTTCACCGGCCGCATCGTGCCCATCGGCTTCGGTGTGCTGTCCGAGTCGCAACTGCTCGAGCGCATCCCGGCCGCTGCGGCGCCGGCCTTCGAGGCCATGGTGCCCAGTGCCGTGCGTCAGCTCGGGATGCCCTGATCCGTTCCCAGGAGAATCGTCATGTCCAACCGCTCCGCCCAACGCACCTGCGCTGCCCTCCTCGCCTTGGCCACCGCCTGGCATGCCGGGGCGGCACGAGCCGGCGACCTCAATGCCGAGGTGAACACGATGTTCAACAACCTCGGCACGATCGGGAACTACACCGCACCGGGCGCGTTTCGCGGACAGACCTTCAACACCTACACGGGCGGCACCCTGTTCATGCGCTCGCCGAACAAGGTCTACCAGCTCGCGGCGATCCAGTTCCCCAGCGCCAAGGCCGGTTGCGGCGGCATCGACGTCTTCGGCGGCTCGTTCTCGCACATCTCGGCCGAAGAGTTCAAGAACATGCTGCGCAACATCACGGCCGCGCTGCCCGGCATCGCCTTCCAGCTCGCGCTGGAGTCGGTCTCGCCACTCTTGGGCGGCCTGACCAAGTGGGCGAAGGGCCTGGAGACCTGGATCAACAACGCGCGCATCAACTCCTGCGAGACCGCCAAGGCCATCGTCAGCACGGCGGCCGAGGCCACGGGCTACAGCTCGCAGGAGGCCTGCGCCGACCTGGCCATCGAGATGGGGCTGGAGAGCGACCGCGACGCCGCCCGGCGCCGATGCGCCAGCGACCGGCCGGGCATCCTCGCCTCGGCGCGCAGTTCCGCCGACGCCAACATCCGCAACAAGGCGCCCTTCGTCGGCAACCTCACCTGGAAGGCATTGCAACGCACAGGCACGGCTCTGGACGACGCCGAGCGCGAGCTCATCATGAGCATCGTCGGCACAGTCATCTTCCACCCCGAGAGCGCCAATCGGGATCCGGAGCCCGTCCCGCCGACGATCACCTCGATCAGCCAGTTGCTTTACGGCCAGGCGGCCGCGACCGGCACCAACGTCACCCAGCACCTGCTTCGCTGCAACGACTACACGAACTGCGACGTCGTCACGCTGAACACGGGCTACACGCACACGCCCTTCACGGCCCGAGTCGAGACCATGATGCGGTCGATCGCCGACAAGATCGCGACCCGCACCGCGATCCCCAACAACTCGGCCGAGGTCGGCTTCGTCAACCAGACCACCGAGCCGGTGTACCGGATGCTGTCGATCGGCGCCACGATTCCCGGCTCGGGGCTGGCCGACAGCCTGATCGGCCAGTACCGCGACGTGATCGCGGCCGACTATGCCTACGTCTTCCTCGAGCGGAACCTGCGGCTGGGCATGGCCGCGCTCGACAAGGACTACACGCTGCAGCAGAGCCAGCGCGAGCTCGCCAACCAGGTGCGTCAGCGAGCCCAGGCCATGCTGCTGCAGTTGTCGCAGGAGAAGAACCTGCTGTACCAGAAGGTCGGCTCCTTCCGCGCCGTGTCCAGCCACCTTGAGCAACTCGAACGGCAACTGCGCTCGAGCATGCCGCAGCACGTGATGGACATGCTGGGGCAGCGCGCGGCCTACGTGGCCCGGTAGCCCGCTCCGATTCCTCGAGGCGGCCATGTGGGAGATCTTCGCCTACCAGAACGCGGACAGCCTGTTCGGCATCTTCAATGCCGCAGCCGCCATCCATGGGTCGAGCGACTACAGGGCCGCCGTCGCGGCGGTGGCCTTCTGCGGCTTCATCGCCGCGCTGCTCGCCTACGCCTTCGCTCCGGACAAGCTGCAAGGCTGGAAGTGGCTGGCCACGGTGCTGCTGGTGTTCGCGGTGCTGATCGTCCCCCGCGTGACGGTGGGTATCGTGGACAAAACCGGTGGCTCGGCGGTGAAGGTCGTCGCGAACGTGCCCTTCGGCGTGGCGATGCTCGGCAGCATCACCAGCACCATCGGTCACACGCTGACGGGCCTCTTCGAGACCGCGTTCCAGGTCATCCCCGGCGCGGGCGCGATGCCGGCGGAACTGAGCTACGAGCGCAACGGCCTGATGTTCGGCAACCGCCTGATCCGCGAGACCGGCAACGTCGTGTTCCAGGACCCCACTTTCCGCACCGACCTGATCAACTTCATCCACAACTGCACGATGTACGACCTGATCGACGGCACCGTCGACCCGGCCACGTTCTCCACGTCCGATGACGTGTGGGCGCTGATGGCCACGCCGAATCCGGCCCGCTTCAGCACGGTGACCGGTGCCGGTGGGGCGGTGACCGTCGACACCTGCCCCAATGTCTACGGCAACCTGAATGGCCGCCTGCCGGCGCAGGTGACGCGCATCGAGGGGCGGCTGGCCTTCCAGCTGAACCCCACGCTGCCCAGCACGGCCGCGACCGCGGCGATCGCCGGCCAGATCCAGCAGGCCTACATCCGCAACAGCATCGCGACGGCGGCCGCGACAGCAACGGACCTGATCCGGCAGAACGCCGTGCTCAATGCCATCAGCGACACCAGCAACATCATCGGACAGAAGGTGAACGATCCAGCGGCGATGGTGCTCGCGGTCGGCCGAGCGCAGGCGGTGGCCCAGCAGAACGCGACCTGGATGAACTACGGGAAAGTCGCCGAACAGTCGCTGCCGGTGTTCCGCAATGTCATCGAGGCCCTCACCTATGCCCTGTTCCCGCTGTTTGTGCTGCTGCTCCTGCTGACCAGCGGACGCGAGTCGATGATCGCCTTCAAGGGCTATGCGGCGATCCTGATCTGGATCCAGCTGTGGCCGCCGTTATATGCGGTGCTCAACTACATGGCTTCGGTGTACGCCGCCTACGACCTGGCCGCCGCGTCGGACCTGGGCACTGGCACGAAAGCCCTGGCGCTGCAGACCGCATCGACGATCTACTCGCGGGCGATTTCCGGCGAGGCGGTGGTCGGTTACCTGGCCATCAGCATCCCCTTCATCGCGTGGGCCGCGCTCAAGCGCATGGAGAACTTCGGCACGGCGCTCGTCGGCGGTTTGTCCGGGCTGCAGGGCATGCTGGCCGGCAGCACTGCAGGAGCCGCCGTCGGCAACGTGTCGATGGGCAACGTCGCGATGGATCAGCTGCAACTGGCGCCGAATCGCACGTCGGCGTTCATGAGCTCCTGGCAGAGCGATCTCAGCGGCAACACCTTCACGTCAAGTGCACTCACCGGACGCACGGCCGCCAATTTGCTGCGTAACCAGGGCTTCGCGTCGCGCGTGGTGTCGATGCGGGTCAGCGAACAGGACGTGACCGAAGCCAGCCGTCAGGCCGACGCCGCGCGGGGCGAGATGGTGTCCGCAAGCAACGAACGGTCTACCGTCCTGACCGAGGCCTTCACCAAGGGGCTGGCAAAGCTCAAGTCCTCGCGCAGTTCGTCGGGCACCTCGACGAGCAGCTTCGAGCAACTGGGCGAGACGCTGACGCGGCTGGACCAGATAACGAAGACTGTGGCCGACAGCACGGGCTTGACCCAGGCGCAGGTGGCCAGCATCGCCTTCGGCGCCTCGGCACACATTGGCCTGAGCACGCCTGTTGCCGGAGCGTCGGTCCAGGGGAACGCCGGCAAGAGCTATCAGACAGGCCTTTCGGCGGATCAGCGCAAGGTCCTCGGAGCGATGAGCAACGAGCAGATCGCAGAGTTCAAGCAGTTTGGGGACCGGGTTTCGCGAGACGCATCAACTGTCGCATTGATCGCGGCTGACTCGCGAGAGTCCCGCGAGCTTGCTTCGAGACTTGCGAACACGTCCTCGAGAACACAGCGTGCCGAAGCGTCCTATGGCGAGCGGAGCGCTCTCGCAGAACGTCTCTCATCCGCGCGCGAGCGGGGCGAAGTGTTGTCGATCGACATCGCGCAAGACCCATACAACCTCGAGATGTTCATGCGGTACGCCGAACGTTACGGTGTATGCGTCCGGCCATCCCATCTTGAATCCGCCCGCGTGACCCCGAAGGATCGT
>CAZXLI010000204.1:0-12196 GCA_964641795.1 uncultured Bordetella sp.
CCGATGCACTTCCTGGGCCTGGCCGGCATGCCGCGCCGCTACGCCGACTACCCGATGCAGTTCGCCGACTTCAATGCGATCGCCTCGGTCGGCGCCTTCGGCTTCGGCTTGATGCAGGTGTACTTCTTCTTCTTCGTCTGCGTACCGATGATGCGCGGCAAGGGCCAGCCGGCCCCGCAGAAGCCCTGGGAAGCCGCCGAGGGCCTGGAGTGGGAGCTGCCGTCGCCGGCGCCCTACCATTCGTTCGAGACGCCGCCCAAGCTCGACGCCACGGCGACCAAGGTGATCGGCTGAGACCGCCAATGAACACGATGGACCGCGAAGCCCGGCAACGCAAGGCCAATGTGCGGCTCGCGCTGATCCTGGCATCGGTGGCGCTGGTGCTCGGCCTCGGCTTCGTGGCCAAGATCGTGTTCCTCGGCCGCTGAGGCGGCCGCACCGAATCGGCGTTAGACCATGGCCTTGCCCGCGATGCCCACCGCCCTGCGCAGCGACAACCTGCGCATGCTGGGCAAGCTCACGGTCATCGTGTTGGCCATGTTCGGCTTCGGCTACGCGCTGGTGCCGCTGTACCGCACGATCTGCGAGGCCCTGGGCATCAACGTGCTGACGCTCAACGAGCGCATCACGTCGGCCGGGCTCGGCGGCACGCGCGAGCGCAAGGCGAGCACGCAGGTCGACTACAGCCGCAGCGTGACGATCGAGTTCGATGCCAATGCGCGCGGCCCCTGGGATTTCAAGCCCGCGGTGCGCTCGCTGCAGGTGCATCCGGGCGAGCTGACCACCGTGATGTACGAGTTCCGCAACGTGCAGAACCGGACCATGGCGGCCCAGGCGATCCCGAGCTATGCGCCGATGCAGGCCTCGCCACACTTCACCAAGCTCGAATGCTTCTGCTTCAACGAGTACACCCTGAAGCCGGGCGAGAGCAAGCAGTGGCCGGTGGTGTTCTACATCGACCCCAAGCTGCCGAAGGACGTCACGACCATCACGTTGTCGTACACCTTCTTCGAGGTGGGCGGAAAAGTCCTGCCCGCGCCGAAGACGGCGGCGGTCGAGGCGGAGAAGGCCGGCACATGAACGATGACCTGAAGAGCGCGGCGTCGCGCAAGGCCTCGCCACTGCAGACGATGCGCGCAGTGGCCTGGTCGTTCTTCGGCATCCGCCGTTCGGCCGACTACGAGAAAGATGTGGCCCAGCTGAATCCGGTGCATGTGATCATCGCCGGCATCCTGGGTGCGGCGATTTTTGTCGGCGGCCTGGTGCTGCTGGTGCGATGGGTGGTCAACGGCGGGGTCGCCGGCTAGGCGGGCCGCTCATCCAGACGACAGTTGATTTGGTTTCGAGGAGAGCACACGAGATGTCCGCAGCGACGCCCCACGGGCAAACGCCCTACTACTTCATCCCGGCTCCGTCGCGCCATCCGGCGATGGCCGCGCTGGGCCTGTTCTTCGTGATCCTGGGTGCCGGCCAATGGGTCAACGGCACCGACTGGGGCAAGTGGTCGCTGCTGCTGGGCCTGTTTACCTGGCTGGCGACGCTGTTCGTCTGGTTCCGCGATGCGATCGGCGAAAGCGAAGGCGGCCTGTACTCCGAGCGAGTAGACGTGTCCTACCGCTGGAGCATGAGCTGGTTCATCTTCTCCGAGGTGATGTTCTTCGCGGCCTTCTTCGGCGCGCTGTACTGGGCGCGTGCGTTCGCGCTGCCGATGCTGGGCAACCTGGACCACCAGGTGCTCTGGCCGGACTTCAAGGCCATCTGGCCGAGCGTTGCGGCTGGGAGCACGGCCTCTCCGGCGGGCACGGTGGAGGCCTTCACGACGATGGGCCCCTGGCCGATCCCGACGATCAACACCGCCATCCTGCTCACGTCGGGAGGCACGTTGACGATCGCCCACCACGCGCTGCTGGCCAATCATCGTGCGAAGACGATCTTCTGGATGTGGGTCACGGTGCTGCTGGGCATCACCTTCATCGGCTTCCAGGCCTACGAGTACATCCATGCCTACCACGAGCTGAACCTGAAGCTCACGTCGGGCATCTACGGCTCCACCTTCTTCATGCTGACCGGCTTCCACGGCTTCCACGTGTTCGTCGGCATGCTGATGCTCACCTTCATCACGCTGCGGCTGATGAAGGGCCACTTCACGCCGAAGCGTCATTTCGGCTTCGAAGGCGCAGCCTGGTACTGGCACTTCGTCGACGTGGTGTGGCTGGGCCTGTACTTCCTGGTCTACTGGCTCTGATCGGTCCGATCTGCGAATGAACAACGCCGCCCGTGAGGCGGCGTTGTTGTTGGTGGACACGGCGCTCAACGTCCGGTCGGCAAACCCGTGGGGTGTATCCAGCCGAAGTGCCAGGACAGCAGGATGAACAGGAACAGCGAGATCGACAGTGCGACGCGCAAAGCCAGTGCCCAGGCCATGCGCTTGTCGCGAGCCGCAGCGCTGTCAGTGCCCTTGCGCAGCATGAACAGGCCGGCGCTCGCCAGCACGCCCAGCACCAGCACCAGCGTGATGACGATGATGATCTTCATGGTGCCTGATTATCCCGGTGGCTGTTGCTGATGCGCTCGCACGCGTCATCGCGCTGGATCGTGCTGCTGGCGGCGCTGATGGCAGCTGCCGTGACCGCACGCCTGGGCATCTGGCAGCTGGACCGTGCCCGCCAGAAGACGGCGCTGCACGACGAGATCGAGCAGCGCAGCGCGCAGCCCTCGATCGGCGTGTCCGAACTGGCACGTGACAGCCGAACTGCCGCGCTGCAGCACTACCGACCCATACGCCTGCAAGGACGCTGGCTGAGCCGCCATGTCGTCTACCTCGACAACCGGCAGCTCGATGGACGCCCCGGTTTCATCGTGCTGACACCGCTGATGCTCGCGCCGGGTGATGCCGTGCTGGTGCAGCGTGGCTGGGTGCCGCGTGACCGCGAGGAGCGCCAGCGGCTGGTGCCGGTGGAGACGCCTGACAGCGAGGTCGCCATCGCTGGCCGGGTGGCCCCACCGCCGTCGGCATTGTTTGCGATGGGCGGAGAGGACCGCGGCACGATCCGGCAGAATCTCGACCTCGACGCCTTCGCGCGCGAGATTGGTGTGGCGCTGCGGCCGCTGTCGGTCCAGCAGCTCGAGCCGCCGTCGGCGCCGACGGACCTGCTTCAGCGCCGCTGGCCGCTGCCGGCGCTGGATGTCGGCAAGCATCACGGTTATGCATTTCAGTGGTTTGCGCTCAGCGCGCTGATCACCGGCCTCTATGTCTGGTTCCAACTCATCCGCCCCCGACGTCGCAGCGCCCGCTGAACCCTTGAGCCTGACGGTCCACGCGATGCCTGAAGCCACCCTGGTGGCAGAAGGCGCCGGTGATCCGCAGCGCGTGCGACGCGGGCGCATCAAGATGCTGCTGGTGCTGGCCGTCTGCGCGACACCGGTGCTGGCCAGCTACTTCATGTACTACGTCGTGCGCCCCACCGGAGGCAGCGCGGCCTACAGCGCGTTGATCCAGCCCAGCGTCGCAATGCCGGCGATTGAAGCGCACACGCTCGAAGGCCAGCCGGTGAGCCTGACCTCGCTGAAAGGACAGTGGTTGCTGGTGGTCGTCGGCGACGCCGGGTGCGACGCGGCCTGCGAGAAGCGGCTGTTCCTGCTGCGCCAGCTGCGCGAGATGACCGGGCGGGAGCGTGATCGCATCGACAAACTGTGGCTCGTGACCGATGACGCGATGCCCAATGCCACGCTGCGCGCCGCATTGGCCGCCAATCCACCCACCCAGGTGCTGCGCCTGCCGCGCGCGGCGGTCCAGGCCTGGTTGAAGCCGGCTGCCGGGCATGCGCTGGAGGAGCACCTCTACGTCGTCGATCCGATGGGCGAGTGGATGATGCGCGCACCGGCCAATCCAGACCCGGCCAAGCTCAAGCGCGACCTCGAGCGCCTGCTGCGCGCATCGGCCAGCTGGGACCAGCCTGGTCGCTGACACCCACGGGCACCGACCTCGATGGACCTGGCGCACGATCCCGCGTCGCTGCTGCGGTTGGCCGGCCTGGCCGTGACCGTGGCATTGGCACCACTGTCGTGGTGGTGGCTGCGGCAACGTGGCGCCGACGGCCGAGCCCGTCTGGCCGCGTTGACGGCGCTGACGTTGTTCCTGACCTTCGACCTGATCCTGTTCGGTGCCTTTACGCGACTCACCGACTCGGGACTGGGATGTCCCGACTGGCCGGGCTGCTACGGACAGGCGAGTCCATTCGGGGCCGGCGAACACATCGAGGCTGCCCAGGCGGCGATGCCCAGCGGTCCGGTGACCTGGTCCAAAGCCTGGATCGAAATGATCCACCGCTATCTGGCGATGGTCGTCGGCCTGCTGATCCTGGTGGCCGCGGCGTTCGCATGGCGTATCCGCGAGCAACTGCCGCATTCGGCCTGGTGGCCAGTGGCGACACTGGGCTGGGTCATCGTGCAGGGGCTGTTCGGCAAGTACACCGTCACGCTGAAGCTGTACCCGGCGGTGGTCACCTTGCACTTGCTGGGTGCTGCGCTGCTGCTGTCCTTGCTGGTGCTGCAGCACGAGTCCTTTGCCAACCGCCCCCTCTCGGGCGGGTTGGCGCGTCGGCCGGTCCTCGTGGTGCTGGTCCTGGTGCTGGTGCAAATGGCATTGGGTGGTTGGGTGAGCACGAACTATGCGGTGCTGGCCTGCCGCGGCTTTCCAAGTTGCAATGGCCAGTGGTGGCCGGCGATGGACTGGGGTCATGCCTTCACCTTGCTGCGTGAACTGGGCCGCGCCGGCCATGGCGGGCTGCTGCCTTTCGAGGCGCTGGTGGCCATCCACTGGACCCATCGGCTGTTCGCCTTGGTCGCCTTCGGGGCGTTGCTCTGGCTCGTGTTCCGTCTGCGCCGGGCGGGCACCGCGGCGCACCGGGGGTACGCGCGGCTGTTGCTCTTGCTGAGCGTGGCGCAGGCCGGCAGCGGACTTTCCAATGTCGTGCTGGATTGGCCGATCGTGGCTGCGCTGGCCCACAGTGGCGGCGCTGCCGCGCTGGTGGGCGTGCTGGCCTCGCTGGCCGCCCGCTTGTCCCCGCAGGCAGCCGTTGGCAGCCCCGCCGCCTAGAATCCGTGCCCTCGATGAGCCAGACCCTCGCCACCCCGCATCAGGCCGCTTCCCGCTGGTCGCAGTACATGGTGCTGACCAAGCCGCGTGTGGTGCAGTTGATTGTCTTCTGCGCCGTCATCGGCATGCTGCTCGCCGAGCCGGGCTGGCCTGACCTGCGGGTGGCCGTGCCGGCGGCGATCGGCATCTGGCTGGTGGCCAGCGCAGCGGCGGCGTTCAACTGCCTGGTCGAGCAGCAGATCGACCGCAAGATGGCGCGCACCGCCTGGCGGCCGACCGCGAAGGGCGAATTGAGCAACGTGCAGGCGCTGGTGTTCTCGATGCTGCTGGGCCTGTCCGGCAGCCTGTTGCTGTACCTGCTGGTGAACCCGCTGACGATGTGGCTGACGTTCGCCACCTTTGTCGGCTATGCCGTGGTCTACACGGTCGTGCTGAAGCCGTTGACGCCGCAGAACATCGTGATCGGCGGAGCTTCAGGCGCCATGCCACCGGTGCTGGGCTGGGCAGCGATGCGCGGTGACGTGGGTCCCGAGGCCTTGGTGATGTGCCTGATCATCTTCCTGTGGACGCCGCCGCACTTCTGGGCGCTGGCGCTTTACCGGGTTGAGGACTACCGCCGGTCGGGACTGCCGATGCTACCGGTGACGCATGGTTCGGAATTCACGCGTCTCAACGTCTTTCTCTATACGCTGGTGCTTTTTGCGGCAACCTTGCTGCCCTTCGTGATCGGCATGAGCGGCTGGCTGTACCTGGCCGCGGCCGTCGTGCTGGGCTTGTGGTTCATCGCGCTGGCCTTCGCGCTGTGGCGGCGCTACAGCGACGCGCTGGCACGCAAGACATTCCGATTCTCGATCCTGCAACTGTCTCTGCTGTTCGCGGCCCTGCTGGTCGACCACTACCTGATGCCATGGTTGCGATGACCTTCCGCCGTCGAGTGCTCGCGGCATGCCTGGCCGCCGCGGCACTGACCGCCGGCTGCGACAAGGCGCCGGGCAGCCGGCCGAGCTTCAAGGCCATCGACATCACCGGCGCCGACTATGCGCGTGACTTCGCGTTGCCCGATGCCGATGGCCGGCCGCGCTCGCTGGCCGAGTTCAAGGGCAAGCTGGTGGTGGTGTTCTTCGGCTATACCCAATGCCCTGATGTGTGCCCGACCACGATGGCCGAACTGGCCGAGGTGAAACGCGCATTGGGGCCCGACGGGGCCAAGGTGCAGGGCGTGTTCATCACCGTCGATCCCGAGCGCGACACACCGGCACTTCTGAAGGCCTATGTCGCCAACTTCGGGCCGGATCAGGTGGGCCTGCGCGGTACGCCCGAGCAGACGCAGGCACTGGCCAGGCAGTTCAAGGTCTTCTACGCCAAGGTGCCAGGCAAGACGGAAGGCAGCTACACGGTCGACCATACCGCCGGCTCCTATGTCTTCGATACCCAGGGCCGCATTCGGCTGTTCACGCGCTACGGCAGCGGCAGCAAGGCACTGGCCGAAGACCTGAAGCAGTTACTCGCGGAAGCCTCTTGACCCCGAACTCGTGGGGGAGTCATCCCCCTCGCGCGGCTTGGCTGCGGTGGGCCTGCCTGCGCAGGCCGCCGGTGATTGGGGTGCGGCCCCTCAGGCCGCCACCTCCATGACCTTGCGCATCTTCTTCATCGCGGCCACTTCGATCTGCCGAATGCGTTCGGCACTGACGCCGTATTCGGCGGCCAGTTCGTGCAACGTCATCCCGCCGCTCGCATCGTCGTTCACCTTCAACCAGCGTTCCTCGACGATGCGACGGCTGCGCGGATCCAGCACCGCCAGCGCCTGGGACAGGCCATCGGAGGCCAGCACGTCGCGCGCGCGGGCTTCGAGCACTTGCGTGGGTTCGCCCGCATCGTCAGCCAGGTAGGCAATCGGCGCGAAGCTTTCCTCGCTGTCGTCGGACTGCGGCTCGAGGGCCACATCGCCCCCCGACAGGCGCGTCTCCATCTCGATGACCTCTGCCGGCTTGACATTGAGCTCGCGGGCCACGCGCTCGATCTCGGCGTTCGACAGCGTGCTGCGGTGGGCGTTTTCGTCACCGGTCTCGCTCTTGAGCGCCTGCTTCATCGAGCGGAGATTGAAGAACAGCTTGCGCTGCGCCTTGGTGGTGGCCAGCTTGACCATGCGCCAGTTGCGCAGGATGTACTCGTGGATCTCGGCCTTGATCCAATGCAGCGCATAACTGACGAGCCGTACACCCTGGTCGGGGTCGAACCGCTTGACGGCCTTCATCAGGCCGACGTTGCCTTCCTGGATCAGGTCGCCATACGGTAGGCCGTAGCCGAGGTACTGGCGCGACACCGACACGACCAGACGCAAGTGCGACAGCACCAGGCGGCTTGCCGCTTCGAGATCGCCATGCTCGCGCAGACGGCGCGCGAACGAGACCTCTTCATCCTGCGTCAGCATCGGCAGGCGATTGACGCTGGTGATGTAGGCATCCAGGTTGCCGAGCGAAGGCACCATGGCCCAGGGGTCACGGACGGAAAGCGCGGTAGTGGAGGACAGGCTCATGGGCGTTTATGACAAGCTTTGCGTGTCTTGGTTCCCAAGATATTAGCACTCTCATTGGTTGAGTGCTAACAGACATCGGCTCAGACCCCTTTGCACCGAAGCCAGTCAATCCTGACGGGCCGATGGCGAGGAGTGGGCGCAAACTTTACCCGAAGCGGGTATCCATTTCACCGAGCAGGCCGTCCACCAAGGCGAGGAAGGCGCCCAGGTTCAGCGGCTTGGTCAGGTAGTGGGCCGCACCGGCGGCGATGGCCTCGTTGATCCGCGCCGGGGTCGCATCCGCCGACACCACGATGATGGGCACATCGGCGGTTCGGAGATCGTGCTTCAGGTGCCGAAGCAGTTCCAGGCCGTCGATGTCCGGCAAGTGCATGTCCAGCAGGATCAGGTCCGGCGGCGTCTCGCGAATGGCCGCCAGACCGTCCAGTCCGGTGGCGGAGACCGTCATCTTGATCTGCGGCCGCTGCGCCAGGATGCCGCGCATCACCTCGGCGTTGGTGTCGTTGTCCTCCACATAGTGCACCTGCCGCTGGCGGTACGGCGCGGTCAGCGGGTCGACCAGACCGTTGCCGTCATCGTCGTCCATGCGCGCCGCCGCTGCCGGCAAGCTCAGCGCAAAGGTCGATCCCTGGCCCTGCTGGCTGCGCGCCAGCAGTTGGCCTCCCATCAGTTCGGCCAGCCGGCGGCTGATGACCAGGCCGATACCGGTGCCCTCGATGCCACTGTATTCGCGGCCGAGCCGGTTGAAGGGCTGGAACAACTCGGCCATCTGGCTGTCGGTCAAGCCCATGCCGGTGTCGGTGACCCGGATCTCGACCATGCCGCCGGGCGCGGCCAGTGCCTCGATGTCGACCCGGCCCTGCGCCACGTTGTACTTCACCGCGTTCGACAGGAGGTTGGTCAGAACCTGCTTGAGCCGCGTCGGATCGCCCATGACCGAACGCGCCCCGGGTTCGATGTGCTCCCGAAGCTGGATGCCGCGCTGTGCGGCCGCTGGCTCGACCATCGAGACGCAGCTGCGCACCAGCGGCGCGACATCGATGGCCACCGTCTCGAGGCGGATCATCCCGGACTCGATGCGAGACAGGTCAAGGATGTCGTTGATCATCTCCAGGAGATGCCAGCCGGCATGCTGGATCTGGGCGGTCCATTCCCGCTGGTGTTCGCTCAGCGCCGGCTGGCGGTCCAGCTCCAGCAGTTGCGCAAAGCCCAGCATCGCGTTCAGAGGGGTGCGCAGCTCGTGGCTCATGCGCGAGAGAAATTCGCTCTTGGCGCGATTGGCCGATTCGGCCAGGTCACGGCCCCGTTCAGCCTCTACGAGCTTCAAGTGCTCAGTGATGTCCTCGACCACCGCCACCAGCCGCTGCGCCTGGCCACCCCCGTCGCGCAGCACGCTCAGGATCATCTGCACCCAGACCATCTGGCCATCGCGCCGCAACAGGCGCTTGCGGCGGCGGACCGACGAGGCGTCGCCGCGCAACAGTTGCCCCAGCACCTCGGCATCGCCGGCCCGGTCTTCCTCGGGCGTCAGCTCCGAAAGCGACTTGCCGCTGAGCGTCTCCAAGGTGTGCCCCAGCATGTCGCGCAGCTTGGGATTGGCCTCGCGTACGCGGCCAGCCAGGTCGGCGTAGACGATGCCGATCGGCGCATGGTCCAGGATGTTGCGCAGGCGCTGTTCGCTTTCGCGCAAGGCCTGCTCGGTGCGTGCGCGCTCGGCCATCTCGCGTTCAAGCTCGGCAGTGCGCTGCGTGACAGCCGACTCGATGCGCCGCGTGCGTCCGGTCACGACCAGCAAAAGCACGGCCAGCAGTGCGGTCGAGAGCAGCCCAACGCTCGAGAACAACCACGCGTTGGCATGGCTGCCCTCGACGTAGTCGGTCACGGCGGCGGAGATCCGCAGCCGCCAGGGCCGGCCAGCGAAGCTGATCTGGCGCTGGAACTCATGCACGGCAGCGGGCGCCGTGTCGCAGCCCGCCGGACCAGCGAGGCGCGGGCGGCTGGCGGTGGGGTCGGTGTCGATCAGGCACCAGCGCAGGTGGCTGGGCTGATCCTTCATGGCCGCGCCCAGCGACTGGTCCATGCGCAAGGTCGCGAAGACGACGCCTGACAAGGCGTCCGCCCGCTCGGCCGGCGCCGGCTCGCCGCGGTACAGCGCGCGGTAGACCACCACGCCCGTCTGGTCGCCGACTTCCTGTGTCAGCCGGAAGCCGGCAGACGCGATCGGCCGGTCTTCCCGTGCCGAGCGGCCAATCGCCTCGCGTGCGGCCGGCACCGACATCACGTTCAGCCCCAGGGCGGCAGCATTGCGCTCGGTGGGCTCCACGAAGCGCATCACGATGCCATCGACGTCCTGTGCCGAAATCGGGGCGCTGCCGCGCTCTCGGCGCTCGAACACGCGCAGCGCACGACCATCGCGGGCCGAGACGCGAGCTTCGTACTCCGCGAATCGTGCGCGGGGCACCCGTTCGCTGTAGCCGATGGCTTGCAGGTTGATGGGGAGCGCCAGCCAGGGCTCGGCGGCGCGGCGCATCTCGTCGCGCGACACCTCGCCGGAAGCCAGGAACAGGCCTTGCATTGCCTGCAGCGCGAACAACGCCTGGTTCAGCTTGGCATCCACCGCATCAGCGGCCGCAGCGGCCGTCTGTTCGAAAACCGCGCGGGCGCGCAGTTGATCCAGTCGCGAAACCTGGACCGTGGCCACGGCCAGCAGGCTCAATGCCGCCAGCAGCGGTAGCGCCAGCGCCACTCGTCGCGGCGCCCAATCCGAGCGCGGGCGGCCGATCAGGCTCAGCACCACTGGTGCGCCGATCAGCACGCCCAGTGTGTCGCCTGCCCACCAGGTCCACCATGTGAACGCGCGCGCCTCGGCTGGCAGGGCACCAACCAGCGAGAGAGCCGTGGTGGCTGTCGATGCGCTGACCAGGCATGCGATCACCGCGCCAAACACGCAAAAGGCCATCACGTCGCGGGGCTCGGCCATCGTGCGGGCATTGCCGCGCCGACGCATCAGCCAGGCACCCAGGCCGGCCTGCACGGTGGCGCCAACCGCGATGGCCACGGTCAGCAGTTGAGCGGTCAAGGCCGGCAGCCCGCGTGGCTGGGCCAGCAGCAGGTTCACCGCGAAGGCGCCGATCAAGACGCCCGGCAGCGCACGATGGCCATAGACAAGCGCGGCGGCCAGCGCGATACCGGCGGGCGGGTAGATCGGCGCTGCGTAGCTCGGCGGCACCGCCAGCAGCACCGCCAACTGGCCGGCGCCCACATAGGCCAACGCGGTCAGCAAGGCAGGCAGCAGCAACGCAAGCAGTCCGGCAGCCGGCATCACGGGTCGGACGCCGCTCGCGCGCACGCCCCATCACACGCCTGTTCAGGCAGAGGGCCGAGACTACCACCGCACACCGCGCCGAGGCGGTGTGCGTCGGCGCCGATGCTCAGACGTTGAACAGGAAGTTCATCACGTCACCATCCTTGACGACGTATTCCTTGCCTTCTGCTCGCATGCGGCCGGCATCCTTGGCCCCTTGCTCGCCACCATGCGCGACGAAGTCGTCGTAGGCGATGGTCTGGGCCCGGATGAATCCACGCTCGAAATCGGTGTGGATCACGCCGGCGGCCTGCGGCGCCGTATCGCCGATATGGATCGTCCAGGCGCGCACTTCCTTGACGCCGGCGGTGAAATAGGTCTGCAGGCCCAGCAACTTGAAGGCGGCGCGGATCAACCGGTTCAGGCCAGGCTCGTCCTGACCCATCTCGGCCAGGAACAGCGCCTTGTCCTCGTCGCCCATGTCGGCCAGCTCAGCCTCGGTCTTGGCGCAGATCGCCACCACCGGCGCGTTCTGCTTCGCGGCATATTCGCGCAGGCGGTCGAGGAACGGGTTGTCGGTGAAGCCGGTCTCGCTGACATTGCCGACGAACATCGCCGGCTTGGCGGTGATGAGGCACAACGGCTTGAGCACCACCTGCTCTTCCCGGCTGAAGTCGATGCTGCGCACCGGGCGAGCCTCGTTCAGGGCTGCCTCGCATTTCTTCAGCACGTCCACCAGGCGCTGGGCTTCCTTGTCGCCGCCGGCCTTGGCCAGCTTCGTCGAGCGCTGCAGGCTCTTCTCCACGGTCGCCAGGTCGGCCAGGCACAGCTCGGTCTGGATCACCTCGATGTCGGCGATCGGGTCGACCTTGCCGGCCACGTGGATCACGTTGTCGTCCTCGAAGCAGCGCACGACGTTCACGATCGCGTCCGTCTCGCGAATGTGCGACAGGAACTGGTTGCCCAGCCCTTCGCCCTTGCTGGCGCCGGCCACCAGGCCCGCGATGTCGACGAACTCGACGATCGCCGGCACCACACGCTCGGGCCGGACAATCTCGGCCAGCTTCGCAAGCCGCGGATCGGGCAGCTCGACCACACCGACATTCGGCTCAATGGTGCAGAACGGGTAGTTCTCGGCGGCGATGCCGGCCTTGGTCAGCGCATTGAACAGGGTGGACTTGCCGACGTTGGGCAGGCCGACGATGCCGCAATTGATACCCACGGGTGAGGCCGCCTCGAGTTCTGCGGAACTGAAGGT
>CAZXLI010000205.1:0-12061 GCA_964641795.1 uncultured Bordetella sp.
GCGCCGGCGAGCAGGGCCGCGGCTTCGCGGTGGTAGCAGGCGAAGTACGCAGCCTCGCGCAGCGCAGCGCCGAGGCCGCGCGCGAGATCAAGACCCTGATCAGCAGCAGCGTCGAGCGCGTCGACGCCGGCAGCCGCCTGGTGCAGAACGCCGGCTCGACGATGAACGAGATCGTCGCCAGCGTGAAGCGCGTGTGCGACACGATCGGCGAGATCAGCGCCGCCGTCACCGAACAGAGCGGCAGCATCGGCCAGGTCAACGGCACGGTGAACCAGCTCGACCAGATGACGCAGCAGAACGCCGCGCTGGTCGAACAATCGGCCGCCGCCGCCGATTCGCTGAAGGAACAGGCCAACAAGCTGGCCACCGCGGTGGCGTCGTTCCGCGTGCATTGAACCTGTGACGCTTTCGGCCCGAAAGCTGTCGAACCCGACACTTCGAACCAAGGCCGATCGGCACGACGATGAGGGCACGGGACTTCCCCCGTGCCCTTGTCACTTCCAGCCGTGCCCTACATCACCCTCACGCTGCCGCCGGGCTTCCTGCCCGCCGACGAACCCGCCCGCCGCGACGCGCTGGCCCGCCGCATCACCACCATCGCGGCCGAGGCCGAACAGCTCGGCGATGCCCCGCAGCAGCAGTTCCTGACCTGGGTCCAGTTCATCGACCCCGTGCCCGGCAGCCTGTACGCCGGTGGCCAGCCCGCCACCGGCATGGCCTGGCCGGTGGTGCTGCACTGGCGCCTGCCGCAAGGCGTGCTGACCGACGAGGCCCGCCGCGCTTGCGCCATCCAGCAACTGCATGACGCGCTGGCCGACGCCAAGGCGCCGCAGGACCCGCGGCCGCTGCTCAGCTCGGTGATCCTCGACGAGGTGCCGGACGGGCAGTGGGGTGCCAATGGCCAGCTGTGGCGGCTGCCGGACTTCGCGCGCGCGGCGGGGTTCCGGCATTTGCGGCATCTGTGTGCGTGAGCGCGGCGGCGCGTCAGAACCTCACGATGCAGGCCAGGAAACCGAGCACGAGGATCAGGCCGACTAAGCCGCACAACAGCACAACACGCGAGTGGCCTGGGCATAGCGATCCACCGACCCGCGGCTGGCGGCGGGCGCGGGCCACCAGCCCCATGAGACAAGGACCAGCACCAGGGCCAGCACGTTCATCTCGACAGCGAACGGGACCTCCGTGCGCGTGACGAGCGTGATCGCCGCCGACAGGAGGCACAACAAGCTGCCCCACCAACGCACCCCAAGCCGACGCCTGGGCAGCGCATAGCCCCCGACGCCATAGAGTCCGCCCAGCAGCACCGCGCCGAGCAGCGGCCAGACGTTGCTGCGATAGCCAAGTGCCAGCACGCCCACGACGCTGCCGCCAATGAGCCAGTAGGCGCCCAGAAGCCAAAACAGCGTCGTCGCAATGGCGTTAGGCCGGCCACCGCGCCTACGGCCTTCTTGAACCACGGGTTCCATTACTTCGAGCCGGATGCCTGCCGTTCGTATCTTCTATAAACCCGGGACGATGGCCATGAACCAGCAAACACCCGACGAATCACTCGAGCCCATTCGAGTCAGCCCGCCAATACCAGATCACGGCGCCATAGTCGGTATTAGCCGTCTCGGGAAGCCGGTCGCCTGCCTGCAGTCGCAATCGACCGGCGTCGCCGGCGAGGGCAGGTGTCCACCAGACACCTGCCCTTGATACGACCTCTCCCGGCATTGCCCGCAAGCCGGCCCCCTCACCGTATGCTTGCCCTGACCCATCGGCAGGTGAATGGCGCCGGCGGGCATCAGGCCAATCACTGTCATCGTCGAAACGACGCATCCATCGGATCGAGTCTTCGTAGCCGAAGCGGGGATTCGGATCACCATCCCATGGCGCCAGCGTCAACAGTTGCAGGTGATCGCAGCGGATCGGGCGGATCAACCGGTTGGCTTTGACCAGGAGTTCCGGTACGCCCTGTTCCACCGGATACAGGTCGAGTTCTCCCAATCGAATCCACAACGCATTCCCGCCCTGCGGATAGATCTTGTTGCGGGGGTAAGGAATCGACGTGATCTCGATGCGAGGGTCGCTCAGTTCGGTGCGAACTTCGGCCTCGGTCTTGCCGAGGCGCTCAAGCCAGTAGGGCGAGAGCAGGAAGCACCAGGTCGGGGTCCTGATGCCGGCACCGAGAACGACGTCTCGCTCGATGCCCGGCTCGCGATTGTAGTTATGAAACCCCATTGGCATCGGGTGGTCGATATCCATGCCATAGAAGTGTTCAGAACTGATGCGCTCAAGAACATCGCATTCGTAGGCGCCCATGATGTTGAAGCCCCCGTTGCCGACCTCGAATCCGCTATAGCACTGGTCGGGCTTGAGGATTTCAGTGCAGTGGTGAGCGAATTCATGCCATTTCGCTCTATTCTGCCGATACCAACGGTTGCGTAATGTCAGCTTGATTTTTGTATAGCTGTTGCCGATGCCGTCATCCACGATGGCCGAAAACGCCCATCGCGCAGTCGCAGCCGGACTATCTTGGTCAGTAGCCGAGATGTGCAGACTCTGGAGTTGAGACTGAAGCCTGGGGAGAACAGCCATGATGTCCTTCGGCAGTCCTGGGTCGCCTGGCTGCAGCCAATCCGAGTCGTCAATTTGAACTAGCTGGAACTGCTCATCGATCACGTCGGACTTGAAGTCGTTGAAGATCGAAATCACGCGCCGGCACAGATCCACGAACTCGTCCGGCGTGTTGTAGATGTAGAAGGTCATCACGGGGCAGAGGCCGATTTCTCGTCCCTCGTCGCCAATCGTGAAGAGATAGTCCCCCCCTTTTGTCTCCTGAACAAAGTCCTCGATGTCTTCAGGCTGCAGGAATACTTCAGCGGTGCTCATACTGATCTCTGATCCTGTCATTGATGCTTCTTGCCGGGCTTCTTCCCTGACTTCTTGGACTCAGGCGTCAAGCGCGACTTGTCCGCCACGTCCTCGGGAAACCTGAACAGCGACACACGTCCTCCATAAGCGACAGGCTTGTTGTCGAATCTGACGAGAGCCGCCTTGGTCTTGACCTGTGCTGCATGGTCCAGCAATTTGTGATAGCCCTCAAATTGCTGCGCCTCAATCCTGTCCCCCGGAAACTTGACCTCGACGATCGCAAAGATGTTGCCCTTGTCGCATCGCTTCTTCCGGTAGTCCGGAATTATCAAGTCCGCCGAAATGCTGCCGGACTGCCGATACGGCGCAGGATAGAACGGATTGACCAGCCCCGAGCGCTTCAGTTTCGTCGGCGCGCCGTCGATCGGATGATCCGCATAGCCCGGCTTCGGTCCGAAGCACACCTCGCACTTCAGCGGCGACTTCCAGTCCAGGCAGTAGTCGACGAACTCGAACATCAGGTTGGCGGCCAGTTGCTTCAGACGCACGACGATGAACTCATCCAGATCGATGTCGGCAATCGTCTCCACGCCTTTTTCCAGCAGCGCCTCCAGTGCCTTGCGCTTGGCTTGCGGCAAGTCCTTGAGCTTGACGCCCTTCTTTCTGCGCAGATTCAGCACCGGGATCGCGGCCGCCTTCTCGCACACCAGCGAGATGACCTGGCGGAAAGGAATCTTCTGCTCGACCGCCGCGTTGATCAACGGTACACCGGTGCCGCGGCCCTGCGCCTTGCGCGTCACCGGGCCTTGCGGGTCGGCGGCGCTGGCGGCCAGCAGGATCGCGACCTCTTCCTTCTCCTCGATCTTCTGCTCGATCTCCTGTTCGAGCCGCTTGATCAACTCCTTCAGCTCTGCCTTTGCGTTCTCGACGCTCTGGGTGTATTTCTCGAAGCCTTCGTAGACATCTCGCAGCACCTCCAGCGCTTCGTACACCGCCAGCGCTTCGGCAGCGATCTCCAGTATCCCGAGGACAACGACGGCGATCAACGGCAATGCCATGCCGAACCCTCCTTTTGCTTCTGTTGTACTGGTTGCTCGGCGGCGTCAGTCCGCCACGCTCGCACGGTCAGCGGCCTCATTGAGCTTGCCCTGCCATGCCTCGGTGATGCGCTCGCTCTCGCGCATGATCGATTTGCGCGCGATCACATAGGTGGCCTTGTCGGTCTGCACCCACTCGCACAGTCCGCTCGTGTCCGTCAGGCCGCTGGCCAGCACATGCCGCTGCTGGTTCCTGACCTCGTACGCATAGCCCTCGAACGGCCGGTTGTCGAGCTTGAACAGCTCGTGCCGCCCCGCGTAGGGGCCGCCCGGCGGCACCTCGACCTTGGGCATCGGCTTGAACGCATACGGCACCACCGTCGGCGCAATGAAACTCTTGTGCCCCGCCAGCACCAGGATCGTTCCCGGGCACTGGATCGTGATGTTGCCGTCGATCGTGATGTTGGCACCGCCGCTCACGCTGAGTGATATCTTCTTCGGGCTGGCGATGTCCAGGAACCCGTTCTCGGACTCGACCAGCAGCGCCTTCTGCGCGGCGATGTCCAGCGTGCCGGCCTGGGCCTGCACTTCAATGTCCCGCTTGGCCGCGATCATCGTCAGGCCCTTGCCGGCCGCCTCGTGGCCCGGCCCGATCGCGCCGCCCAGCACGCCGATGGCCTGGCCGGTGTGCAGGCGCAGGTCGCCACCGCTGGCCCAGTGCGTGTCCTGCCCGCTGGCCTGGGTGATGGTCTCGCCGGCGGCCCATTGCAGGTCTTGGCCGGCGGTCACGGCCAGGCCCGCGCGCGCGGCGATCGCGACGATTGGGTCGGTGGTGTGCGGCTGCCGCGTGTCGCTGGCGGCGGTGCTCTTGGCTTGCGCATCGGCCTGCGCGGCGTCGAGGCTCTGCTCGTCCACCATGCCCGAGACCACCGTCTGCAGCGCCTTCAAGGGCGCAGCCTTGTCGTCGATGAAGCTCTGGTTCGGCTGCCCGCTGCCGATGTGCGCGGCCAGGGCGACGGTCTGGTGCAGCTTGGCCGCATCGCTCATCACCTGGCCCAGGCTGCTGAGCTGCCTGGCCAGCGCGATGGCCGCGGCCATGTCGCCGGCCGGCTCGGCGGCCTGCGTGCCGTAGCTCGAGAGCAGCACGCCCTTGGCCGCTCGGATGGCGCCATAGGCGTCGCTGCGCAGCTCGAAGCCGAGGCCCCGGAAACCGCCACGGTGGTTGTCGGCCTGGTGGATCAGGTGGCCCAGGTTCAGCTGGCTCGCATGCTGCGTGCTGGCCAGCTGGGCGCGCAATTGGCTGTTGCTGTCGTCGAACGCGAGCTGGTTGAAACCGACGGCGCCGAACTCCTGTGTCTTCCAGCCGCTGAGTGCGGCGGCATTGCGCTGGCCGCCTTCGGGCACCGCGTCGGCCGCGCTGTGACCATGCCAGGCCGGGCTGCGGCCGCCCGCGCGGTTGCCTTGCGCGCTGGGGCGGTGGTCGCTGGATCGGGCGAAGGGCTGGGGGTCTTCGGCCGCTTCGCGTCCGCCCGGGGTGGGCGGGATGCCGGCCTCGCCCTGGCCGTCGTACAGCGCGCCAATGACGATCGGCCGGTCGATGTCGCCGTCGACGAAATCGACCAGCACCTCCTGCCCGATGCGCGGGATGAACTGCAGCCCCATGCCGGCACCGGCGTGGCGCTGCAGCACGCGCACCCAGGTGCTGCCGGCGCTGGTGTCCGGGCCCTGACCCGGCTGGCCCTGGAAGTCGAAGCGGATGCGGATGCGGCCCAGCGCGTCCATGTGGATCTCTTGGCCGCCGGCGCCGACCACGGTGGCCGTCAGCGGCCCCTGCGCGCTGGGCTTGGGGTTCAGGCGCTGGCCGGTGCCGTCGGCCAGCAGTGGGCGCCAGGGCACGCTGGCGCGCTGCGCTTCGAAGTGGTTGCCGTAGCCCGAGGCCGCGGCCTGGGCCTTGACCTCGGCCGGCACCCAGTCGGCCAGCAGCGGCTGCAGCAGGTCGCGCTCGCTGTGGTCGGCGCCGGCGGCGATGCGCTCATTGCGGTCCTTGGGCAGGTTGTTGATGCCGGCCGAGACCACGCGCGTGAGCACGAAGCGCTTGTCGGTGGCTTCGAGCTGCTGCTGCACATCGAGCATCGATTCGCTCAAGCTGAAGTGCGTGCCGGCCGTGAAGCTGCGCACCGTGCCGCGGCCCAGCCAGCGCTTGTGCCGCGCTTCGTGCGCCTGCTGCGCGAGCTCCAGCGCCCGCTCGGCCTGCGCGCGGCCGGCAAAGGCATAGGCGCCGAAGTGATCGTAGGCCTCCAGCCAGGGGGCCTGCTCGCCGCCGTAGGCCGCGGCGGTGGGCACGCTGGCGGCGAGCACGCGCTTGGCCGCGTAGTCCCAGGCGGTGGCGCTGCTCACCGCGCTGGGCAGCGTGCGCAGGCCGCCGAAGGCCTGGATCGTGTCCTGGTCCTCGACGATGCCGTCGCGGTGGTAGCGGATGCCGGCGCCGCCCAGCGCGCTGGCGCTGCTGATGTCTTCCGGGCACGCGGCGCGGCTCACGGTGTCGGCCAGGATCACCACGCTGTGGCCCATCGGCGCGGCCGCGTCGGGCTCGCTGCGCCACACCAGGCCTTCTTCGGCCAGCAGGCGCTGCACGAAGGCCAGGTCGGTCTCGCGGTACTGCACCGTGTAGCTGCGAACCTGGCCCTCGCTGCAGAACGGGCTCTGCGCCAGGTGCGCGTCGACGCAATCGGCCCAGCGCCAGGCCGCGAAGGCGCTGTAGCGATCGAACACGCTTTCGATGATCTCGACCAGCGTCTTCTCCTGCCACACCTGGCTGCGCCGGGTGTGCGCAGCCAAGCCGAGCCAGCACTCGACCTCCAGCCGATAACGCGCAAAGCCGCCGTCCGATTCCTCGGCCGTGGCAGCCGTGACCACGCCGCTGCAGCGCCAGGCGCTGCCATCGGCCAGCGTGCTGCGCAGCGTCAGGCACTGGCCGAGCATCGCGTCCAGGTCCAGATCGGGCCGCAGCGCCAGCGCGCTGAGCTGCAGGCGCCACGGCTGGTTCAGTGCCTCGTCGCGGCACCAGGCTTCCACCAGCAGTTCGCCAAAGGGTCCACCGGACTCCAGGTGGTACAGGCGTTCACCGGTCACGAAGCCGGCTGCCAGCGGGCCCAAGGCCGCCAGCGCATCGATCGTCATCAGGGCTCCCATCCATCGCCGCGGGCACGGTGGGCGGCTGCGGTGGCCGCTGTTCGCGCGCGCGAGGCCGCCAATCTAGCCGAGCGCCACGGCAGATTCGCCCGAACCCCTAACTCGGCAATGACGCTGCTGCGCGGCTGCCCGAGGGGAGGCGGCCGCAATTGGTTGCCGCCTGCAACATGCGGCGACAACTCGGTGGCGCCGCGCTCACATCTCGGGTGGCGCGGCGGCGCACAGCCGCAGCGTGAAGGTCGATCCGACGCCCGGCTCGCTGCTCGCTTCAATGTGCCCGCCCATCGCTTCGAGCAGTTGCTTGCTCAGCGCCAGGCCCAGCCCCGTGCCCGGCACCGCGGTGTGCTGCGCGCCCAGTCGCTCGAAGGGGTGGAACAGCCGCGCCAGCTGCTCGGCGCTCATCCCGTGGCCGGTGTCGGCAATGCGCAGCTCCACCCCCGCGGGATCGGCCGCCTCGCCATCGACCCGCCGCATCGCGACGCGGATGTCGCCACCCGGCCGGTTGTACTTGATGGCGTTCGACAGCAGGTTGCTGAGCACCTGCTTGAGCCGCCGCGCATCGGCGTGCACCCACAGCGGCGGCGCGTGGGCCGCATCGTCCAGGCGCAGGCTCACGGGCGGGCCGGCCACCGCCAGCATGGCCCAGGCCTCGTGCAGCGCGCTGCGCAATTCCACCGCGCCACACGACAGGTTCAGCCGCCCGGCCTCCGCGGCCGACACATCCAGCACATCGTCCACCAGGCCCAGCAAGTGTTCGCCGCTGGCCACGATCTGCCGGGTCCACAGCCGGTGCCGGGCGCTCAGCGCGGGGTCGCTCTCCAGCAACTGGCCGAAACCCAGCACCGCATTCAGCGGCGTGCGCAGCTCGTGGCTCACGCGCGAGAGCAGCTGGGTCTTGGCGCGGTCGGCGGCCTCGGCACGGTCGCGCTCCAGCAGCAGCTCGGCCGCCTGGCGTTGCGCGGTGATGTCGATCACCACGCCGATGCGCACCTGCTCGGGCTCGGGGGTGGGCACCGCCCGCGACAGCCACTGCACCCATTTCTGCCGCCCATCGGCCAGGCGGATGCGGAACTCCAGCGTCGTCGGCCCGCCGACGGCCGCGCCGCGGCGGAAGGCATCGGTCACCCGGGTATCGTCGTCAGGATGGCGGAAGCGCTCGAGCAGGTTGCCATCGGCCAGTACCGCCTCGGGCTCGACCCCATAGAGCCCGCGCACGCCGTCGCTGACGAAGGTGAACGCCCGGTGACCGTGCGGACTGATCCGTAGCCGGTAGATCATGCCCGGCAGGTGCTGGGTGATCAGCCGCAGGTGCGCTTCGCTGCGCTGCAGCGCCGCCTCGGCACGCACGCGGTCGGTGATCTCCTCGACCGTGCCTTCGAAGTACAGCACCTGGCCCTGCGCGTCGCGCACGATGTGCGCGTTCTCGCTCACCCACGCCCGCTCGCGCGTGTAGTGGCGGTACACCTCGCTGACCATGCCGATGACCTGGCCCTCGCGCTCCAGCCGCTCGCGAAAGCGCTCGCGCTGGCGCGGGTCCACGTACCACTCGGCCGCCACGTCATGGCAGCGGGCCAGCAGCTCGGCCTCGGTGTTGTAGCCGTTGAAGCGCACCAGCGCGGCGTTGGCGCGCAGCACCGCGCCCTGCGGCGTGGAACGATAGGCCCCCACCGGCAGCAGGTCGAACAGCGTGGAGTCGCCGTTGCCGGATGGCGGAGCAGGAGGGTGGCGCAACGGAGTCGCTGTCATCGTCGGCCTTTGCAGCAGCCGCGGTGGCCATTCTGGGCCTGTTTCCAGGCTATCGTCGGCATGGAAAGCCCGCCCCATGGTGGCGGTCCCGGGGAAAGCCATGAAGTCATTCGGCCAACGATCGGAAGGCCTGCGTCTGGAACGCATGCGCGCCTCGCTGCAATGGGCGGGCGAGGGCTTTCGCAACCGCTTCCCGATCGCGCCGGGCCTGCGCGATGCGGAGGCGCCGCGCCCCTCGATCAGCGACTTCCTCTGCGGCGGCGAACGCCGCACCCCGCGCGCGCCGCTGCCGCTGAGCGACCCGCGCGCGACCTGGCAGCAGGCGCCGGCCAGCGGGCTGCGCGCCACCTGGATCGGCCACTCCACCGTGCTGCTGGAGATCGACGGCCACCGCGTGCTGACCGACCCGGTGTGGGGCCCGCGCGCCTCACCGTTGCGCCTGGCGGGCCCCAAGCGCTTCCAGCCTGCCGCGGTGCCGCTGCGCGCGATGCCCGAGGTCGACGTGATCGTGATCTCGCACGACCACTACGACCACCTCGACTACCCGACGATCAAGGCGCTGGCGAAGAGCCCGGTGCCGTTCGTCACCTCGCTCGGGGTCGGCGCGCACCTGGAAGCCTGGGGCATCGCGCCCGAGCGCATCACCGAGCTCGACTGGTGGCAGCGCCACCGCGTGCCCGGCACCGGCCTGACGATCACGGCCGCGCCCTCGCAGCACTTCTCGGGCCGCCACCTGAAGGACCGCAACGCGACGCTGTGGTCGTCACTGGTGATCGAGGGCGAGCGCCACCGCGTGTTCTTCAGCGGCGATACCGGCCTGTCCGGCGAGTACGCGCTGATCCGCGAACGCCTCGGCCCCTTCGACCTGGCGCTGCTGGAAGTGGGCGCCTTCCATCCCTCGTGGGGCGACATCCACCTGGGGCCGGCGAATGCGCTGAAGGCGCTGGACCTGCTGGGCCGCCCGCCGCTGCTGCCGGTGCACTGGGGCACCTTCGCGCTCGCGCTGCACGCCTGGGACGAGCCGGCCGACACGCTGCTGGCGCTGGCGCCGCAGCACGCGGCCCGGCTGGTGATGCCGCGGCTGGGCGAGGCGGTGGAGCCGGTGCGGGCGGTGCATGAAGCCGTTCAGCCCTGGTGGCGCGCGGTGGATGGCGCGGCGCCGCGCGCGCCCGCGCCGGCAGCCGAGCCCGAGCCGCCGATGCCGCAGGCGGTGCCGTGGCCGATCGACTGAAGCCTCTTCAGCCGCCCAGCTGCTTGCGCACCGTGCCGTTGATCACCCGCAGCTCGGCCAGCGTGGCCTCGATGTGCGCGCGCTTCTGCTCCAGCTCGGCAATCGCCGCATCGGTGCGGTCGAGCACGTAGCGCAGCTGCTGCGCGCGGCCTTCGCCGTGCGCGCCGTACAGGTCGAGGTAGTGCTTGATCTCGTCGAGCGACGAGCCGATGGCCTTGGCGCGCAGGATCAGCGCCAGCCGGGCCCGGTCGCGCCGCGTGTAGACCCGCGCACCATTGATGCGCCGCGGCGACAGCAGACCCTTGTCCTCGTAGAAGCGGATCGCGCGCGGCGTGATGCCGAAGGCCTCGCACAGCTCGGTGACGCCGAACAGCTCGCTCGCATCGTCGCTGCGATGCGCTGCAACAGCCTCGTGCGCCGCGGCCTGAGCCAAGCGCGCGCCGCGGATCCGGCTCTGCCGGTCCGCTGGCGCGGCCCCCCCGGGGGGGAGGCGGCCCCCGGCCGCTTCGGGGGGGGGCTTCATACCACGCGTTGCAGTTTCATCGCGACGCTCATGTCGCCGCTGACCTTGAACTTGCCGGTCATGAAGCCGGTCACCGGTTCAAGGGCACCGGTGAGCAGCGCGTTCAGGTTCTCCAGCGAAATCGCCACCGTGCAGTCGGCTGGGCCATCGGCGTTGCTGACCGTGTTCGGGATCGCCTTGCCGTCGATCACCACCACGCCATCGGAGCCGCAGTCGAACTTCAGCACCGCGCCCAGGCCGCTTTGTTCGCCGACCTTGCCGCGCAGGGCTTCGGTGCAGGCTTGCAGGTCCATCGTGTTCTCTCCGTGCAGTCGGGTTGCGGCGGCATCGTAAGGGCGTGGCATGCCGCACCGGGCGCTGGTATTCCCTAGGTGTCAGCACGTTGACGTTAACGTCACCCTGCCGCCTAATGCAGGATCACGTCGCCACCCCGCCTGCCCGCGCCCATGCCAGACAGCCCGACCGATCCCGCCGCCCGCTACCGCAGCGTGTTCCGCCCCGGCCTGTTCGCCGGCCAGACGATCTGGGTCACCGGTGGCGGCTCCGGCATCGGCCGCTGCGTCGCGCACGAGCTGGCGTCGCTGGGCGCGCAGGTGCTGATCAGCGGCCGGACGGAAGACAAGCTGCAGCGCGTGGCGGCCGAGATCGAGGCCGATGGCGGCCGCTGCGTCTGGCGCGCGTTCGACATCCGCGACGAGGAAGCGGTGAAGACGAATGTCGCCGAAGCGCTGTCGGCGCTGGGCCCGATCAGCGGCCTGGTCAACAACGCCGGCGGGCAATTCCCGGCGCCGCTGCTGGCGATCTCCAAGCGCGGCTTCGAGGCGGTGGTGGCCAACAACCTCACCGGCGGCTTCCTGATGATGCGCGAGCTGTTCACGCAATGCCTGCAGCAGCACGGCGGCGCGGTCGTCAACATGACAGCCGACTTCCGCAACGGCATGCCGGGCATGGGGCACTCCGGCGCCGCGCGCGCCGGCATGAGCAACCTGACGATGACGGCCGCGGTCGAATGGGCGCATGCCGGCGTGCGCGTCAACGCGGTGGCACCGGGCTGGATCGCCAGCTCGGGCATGGACACCTACGGCGGCGCGATGAAGGCGCTGATCCCGCAGCTGAAGAACCATGTGCCGATGCGCCGCATGGGGCTGGAGGCCGAAGTCAGCGCGGCCATCGTCTTCCTGCTGTCGCCGGCGGCCGGCTTCATCACCGGCGTCACCTTGCAGATCGACGGTGCCGCCTCGCTGCACACGCCGCTGATCCCGCCGCTGCCGGTCGAACGCAGCACCGCGTTCGACGGTTTCCACCGTGCCGTCACTCCCGACGTATTGAAGTGAATCAGCATCCATGCTCGCCGGCTGCATGCGGCCCGTTGCGGTCGTTCGATACGAGACTTGCGGATTTCGGCGCGACAAAGCCGCGGGCGGGCAGGCCGCAGCGCGCGACGCAGGCGGTCGGCCCTGCGGGCCGACTCCCCGTCCT
>CAZXLI010000206.1:0-11959 GCA_964641795.1 uncultured Bordetella sp.
CGCGCACCTGCAGCGCGGCCATCGCGAAGACCTCGGGGTCGGGGTTGCTGGCCGCCCCGGCCATGAAGCGGCGGTGGGTGAACAGGTTGGCCGTGCCCCACAGCAGCTTCACGCCGGTGCGTTGCTGGTGTCCGGCCAGCACCTCGACGATGCGGCGGAAGTTGTCCTGGCTTTCCGCCGGCGTCGCGCCTTCCGGCGCCACGTCGCGGTCGTGGAAACAGTAGTAGGGGACGCCCAGCTTGCTGAAGAAGTCGAACGCCGACTCGGCCTTCAGGTGCGCCAGTTCCATCGGCGATGCGCCCTGGAACCAGGGGCGCTCGAAGGTGGCGCCGCCAAACGGATCGAGCCCCGTCCAGACGAAGTTGTGCCAGTAGCACACGGCGAAGCGCAGGTGGTCCTCCATGCGCTTGCCCAGCACCAGCCGGTCCTTGTCGTAGTGGCGGTAGCTCAGCGGATCGGCGCTGTCCGGTCCACGGTAGACGATTGGCGCGACGGAGTGGAAGTAGCTGGTCATGGGCGGTGGAGCGCGCGTCAGGGGCTGCACGCGGACGTCGCGCGATGGCTGCGATGTCCGCCGGGACGTGGGAAACGGCCGCGCGTTTTGAAGGTTATTGAATGGTGATCGCACCCACGACGGACAGGTCGGAAGCGAAGTTGTCGCCGTCGCTGGCCGCCGAGGTGTCGGAGTTGACCTCCATCAGCCGCAGCCGGACCCGCACGATGTTCGACGACTTCATCAGCTGGACGGCCGATTGCCGGGCCGGCAGCAGCTTGTCCAGCGCCGCCTGGTAGGCCGCCATCGCGGCGACGGCATCGGTGGGCGACGTTCCCCAGGGGTTCGGCAGCTTGCGGACATCGTCGTCCAGCGAGGCGGTGTTCACGCCCGCGAGCCCGCAGGCGTCGGTGACCGCGAAGCTGCTGAGCGGGATGCCGTAGCCGCCCAGCATGGCGGCCGGCCAGAGCAAGGCGCTCGCGCTCACGTTGCAGCCGTTGTTGCGCTTGCCCAGGTCGAGCTGCACCACCACCGGCTTCTTGGCCTTGAGCAGGCCTTCGTTCACGCCCAGCGAGATCGCGAACGTGGTTTCGGTGGTCACCTGCAGCCCGCCGGTGGTGTCGCCCGACTGGTTGAAATCACTGAGGCCGGGCGCGAAGATGTCGATGGTGTTGGCGCTGGCGTGCCAGCCGCCAGGCGTCCACTTCGACTTCGGGATGTGCAGCGCCGAGGTGAACACCCGCTCGTCCGGCGACACCGTGCGGAAGCAGGTGTCGTCCGTGTTGCCGCACCACTCCCAGCCGCCACCGATGATGCTCGACCACGGGTTCACGGTCACCGCCCCGCCTTGCTTGGTGCGCAGGTCCCTGCTCGAACCCTGCCCGGCCCCCAGGATGCCGTCGGCCACGATCAACGGGTCGATCGCGATGAAGCGGCTGGCCGACGCCGCGCTGTGGTTGGCATCACCCGCCTGGGTGGCCGTCACCGCGCAGGAGCCCTTGCCGAGCAGCTTGACCTTGTCGCCACTGAGCGAGCACACGCCCGGCGTGCCCCCGGAGAGCGTGACCGGCAGGCCGGAGCTGGCCGTCGCCTTCAGCGTGAGTTCGCTGGCCTGGCTGCTGAGCACGTAGTCCGGCGACTCGATCGCGACGGCCTGGCTGCGCTTGAGCACGTTGAACAGCTGGCTGACGTCGTCCGCCTTGGCCCACTTCACGCCGTCGCTGGTGGTGCCGCCGTCCTGGGTGGCGACGATGCGGCACTCGCCCGTCTTCACCAGCGTCATCTGGTCGCCGGACACCGTGCAGACATCGGGCGTGGTGGACTGGAAGCTGACCGGCAGGCCGGAGGTGGTCGTGGCCTTCAGCTTCTGCGGCGGGGACAGCACCATGCCGCCCCCTGGGTAGTCGAAGGTGATGATCTGGAGGCGACCCTCGCCGCCGCTGCTGCCGCCACCGCCACCACCGCATGCCGCCAACAGGACGCCGCAGGCGATGGACACCAGGGACAGACGCCCCGGCCCGAGGTTTTGTCTCACGCTCGTTCTCCTTCTTTTGCGGCGCGGTGATTCGTCCCGATCCCCGCCTGCGCCGCCCATGTCAGCACCACGCAGCTTGCGCACCCAGATCGACAGGCATCCACCGCTGTGAAGGCCAGGAATGCCCTGTCAACCGACGCGGTCATATTAATTCGGGCCACGAACGAACGATAAGGGTGGAAATACCTACTCGCGTGTGGAAGGCGCGGTTGCTGCCGCGGTACGCCACGTTCGGGTTGGCGACGCCCGGCGGCACCCGGCCCTGCAGGAGGCGGCGGGCGAGCCCATCGTTGCAGCTGACAAGCGTGTTGTCGGTGGCCCGGCCGGTCAGGCGCGGCCGGGCCGCGTCATCGAACGCCGGCCTGCTCCATGCGCTCGCAGGGCGTGGCGCCGGGCGGCAGCCGGCCGGCGATGATCATGCCCAGCACGGCCTCTTCATCCACGTCTTTCGTGCGATAGGTGCCGATGGGGCGGCCGTTCTTCATCACGCACAGCCGGTCGCTGAGCGCGAAGACGTCGGGCATGTCGTGCGAGATCAGCAGGATGCCCACGCCCTGCTGCTGCAGCGTGCGCACCAGGTCGTGCACCATGCGCGTCTCCTCGGGGCCGAGGGCGGCGCAGGGCTCGTCCATGATCAGCACGCGGGCGTTGAAGTGCAGCGCGCGCGAGATCGCCACCACCTGGCGCTGCCCGCCCGACAACGCGCGCACCGGCACGCGGATGTTCTGGAAGTTCGGGTTGAGCTTGCGGAAGACGGCGCGGGCGGCGGACTCCATCGCGTAGTCGTCCAGCGTGCCCCAGCGCGTGAGGATCTCGCGGCCGAGGAAGAGGTTGGCCACCGAGTCCAGGTTGTCGGCCAGCGCCAGCGTCTGGTAGATGGTCTCGATGCCCAGTGCCTGCGCGTCCACCGGCGAGCGCATGCGCACCGCGCGGCCATCGACGCGGATCTCGCCCTCGTCCTGCGCGTAGGCGCCGGCCAGGATCTTCATCAGCGTGGACTTGCCGGCGCCGTTGTGGCCCAGCAGCGCCAGCACCTCGCCGGGGTAGACGGCCAGGCTGGCCGCTTCGACCGCCTGCACGCCGCCGAAGGCCTTGCTGATGCCGTGCATCGATACAAGAGCCGAGCTCATGAGATGCGCTCCCCGGTGGCGCGCCGGAACAGCACGTCGAAGACCACCGCGCCGATCAGCACCTGGCCGACGATCACCATGCGCCAGCCGATGTCCACGTCCAGCAGCAGCAGCCCGCCTTCGAGGAACTGGATCACCAGCGCGCCCAGCACCGTGCCCAGCACGGTGCCGCTGCCGCCGGACAGCGCCACGCCGCCGATCACCGCGGCGGCGATGACGTACAGCTCCTGGTTGGTGCCCAGCGAATTGGTGCCGGCGTTCAAGCGCGCCACCGCGACGATGGCCGCCACCGTGACCAGCACCGCCAGCAGCATGAACAACTGCAGCATCACCTTGCGCACCGGAATGCCCACCAGCACCGCGGCTTCCGGGTTGCCGCCGATGGCGTAGACATAGCGCCCGAAGCGCGTGCGGTTGACCAGGAAGGACACCGCCAGCACCACCGCCGCCCACACCAGCACCGGCACCGGGATGCCCTGCCCCTGCGGCTTGTCGCCGATGCGGTAGGCGCCCATCGCCGCGGCGAAGCCCAGCGCTGCGGCGCAGAACAGGCCCGTGGCGATAACGTCGAACCACAGCGGCCGCGGCACCAGCCCGTGCGCGCGCTGCTGGCGCCGCCGCTGCAGCGTGCGCGCGACCAGCCAGCCGCACAGCGCCAGCGCCAGCAGCAGGCTGGGCAGCGGGCCGATCGCGCCGTCCAGCCCGCCGCCCAGCATCAGGAAGGCCGGGTCGGTGATCGGCTGCGTCTTGCCCGAAGCCACCAGGAAGGCCGCGCCGCGCAGCGACATCAGCCCGCCCAGCGTGACGACGAACGAGGCCACGCCCAGCCCGGCAACCAGCCAGCCCTGGTACAGGCCCACCGCCAGCGCCACCGCCAGCCCGGCCAGGCCGGCGGGCACCGGGTGCCAGCCCTTGGTGTACATCAGGAACGCGATCAGCACGCCCACCAGCCCCAGCGCGGAGCCCACCGACAGGTCGATCTGGCGGGCGACGATGACCAGCGCCATCGCCGTCGCCATGATGCCCACCACCGCCGTCTGCTGCGCGATGTTGTACAGGTTCTCCGGCGTGAGGAACTGCCCGGTGACGGCGTGGAAGGCCAGCCCCAGCACCAGCAGCACCGCGGCCATGATGGCCAGCCGCAGGTCCAGCGTGCTGAGCTGCAGCCGCCTGAACATCACTTGCAGGCGGCTGGCGCCTCGGCCGGGTTCACGCCCTTGCACAGCTCGGCCTTGCCGATGTGGCCGGCCTTGAGCACCACGTCGAGGTTGGCGCGCGTGATCGGCACGGCCTTCAGGAACATCGCGTCCAGCGTCAGCTTCTTCTCGCCGTCGGACCACTTCACCGCGCCCGGCACCGGCTTGCCCGCGGCCATCGCCAGCGCGGCGTTCGCGGCCTCGCGACCGAGGTCGCGCGCGTCCTTCCACACCGACACCGTCTGCGTGCCCAGCGCCACGCGGTTCAGCGCCGCATGGTCGCCGTCCTGGCCCGACACCGGCACGCCCTTCAAGCCGCGCGCGGCCAGCGCCGCCACCACGCCGCCGGCGGTGCCGTCGTTGCTGGCCACCACGGCATCGACCTTGCCGCCGGCGCGGGTGAGGATCTGCTCCATGTTGCGCTGCGCCACCTCGGGCTTCCAGCCTTCGGTGTATTCCTCGCCGACGATCTTGATGTCGCCCTTCTTGATCGCCGCGTCCAGCACCTCCTGCTGGCCGGCGCGCAGGAAATCGGCGTTGGGGTCGGTGGGCGAGCCCTTGATCATCACGTAGTTGCCCTTCGGCTTCACCGCGAACACCCCGCGCGCCTGCATGCGGCCCACCTCCTTGTTGTCGAAGGTGATGTAGAAGACGCCGGGCGCCTCGATCAGCCGGTCGTAGGCAATGACCGGGATGTTGCGCGCCTTGGCCTTGGCGATGGCTGGCTGGATCGCGTCCTTGTCCATCGCCAGCACGATCAACACCTTCGCGCCCTTGGCGATCAGGCTGTCGATGTCGCCCAGCTGCTTCTCGGGCGAGCCGCCGGCATCGGCGCTGACGTACGTGGCGCCCGACTTGGCCAGCTGGTCCTTGATGGCCTTCTCGTCGGTCTTCCAGCGTTCCTCCTGGAAGTTCGACCAGCTGACGCCGACCGTCTGGGCCGCGGCGGGCAATGCCGAGCTGCAGACGACCATCGCCGCAGCGCATGTGAAGGAAATCCGCGTCATGAACCGTCTCCTGATGTTCGATCGCCGCTTCGGCCGGCGCCGGCCGCTCCGGCGCAGCAGCCGAAGATCCGGCAGTATTCGTTCGACCAGAGAACGAATTAAAGAGGGCAAACACCTAGTCCGGTCCGCCGCCGCCGGCAGTCTCGGGCGGCGGCCCCGCCCGGGCGCTCAGTGCAGGGATGCCGCGGCCGCGGCCGCACGCACCAGGGCCAGCGTGGCCTCGAGGTCGGGCCCGGGATCGCTGCCGAGGTGGCGGATGTACGGGCAGGTCAGCACCGCGAACGCCGCCCCGTCGGGCCCGAGCAGCGGCGCCGACAGATCGACGATGCCGGCGGTCTGGCGGCTGTCGCGCCGGTAGTAGCCGTCGGCGCGCACGCGCTTGAGCGTGGTGCGCAGTTCGGCGTCGGGAATCGACAGCGCGCCGTTCAGCGGCTGGTGGGCCGCCAGCATTTCCGCGCGCCGCGCGTCGGACTGGTGGGCCAGCAGCACGTGGCCAGAGGCGGTGTCGCGCAGGCCCACGCGCGCCCCGCGCCGCAGCGAGAACACCGCCTTGCGCGGGCTGTCGGCCTGCGCCACCACCGTGAGGTTGCCGCGGTCGTACACGCACAGGTGGCAGCTTTGCTGCGCCGCGCCGACGAAGGATTCCATGTGCGGCACGGCGCGCGCCAGCAGCCGGTTCAGCGGCGGGTGGTGATGGGCCAGCACGAACATCTTCAGCGACAAGGCATAGCGGTCGCCCTCGACCGAGCGGCTGACGTAGTCGCGCGAGACCAGCCGCTCGAGCATGCGGTAGATCTCGCTCGGGCTGCGGCCCATGGCCTTGACGATCTCGGCGCGCGTCAGCCCCTGCGACTGCGAAGACAGCAGCTCCAGGATGTCCAGCCCCTTGTCGAGCGCGGGCGCGCTGTAGCGCGGCGTCTCGGGCGCGGCCCCGGCGGGCGTGGTGGCGGCAGTGTCGCGGCGTGGTGGACGAGCCATGGATGGCAACCCCCTTGGGTGATCGCCTGCCGATGCGCCGACCCGCCCGCGACCGGCACGGCAACGGGCGGATCGAGGGAATGCCCTCATCAACAGGTGCTGGCTCGATTATTCATCTATGGATAGGATATTCGCATATGAACAAACCCGAGCGCATCGACGCTCACCAGCACTTCTGGCGCCTGGCCCGTGGCGACTACCGCTGGCTGCGCGCGGACGATGCCGCGCTGGCCCCCATTCACCGCGATGTCGAGCCCGCCCACCTCGCGCCGCATGCCCAGGCGCACGGCGTGCGGCGCACGGTGCTCGTGCAGGCGGCCGACAGCACGGCCGAGACCGAGCACCTGCTGGCGCTGGCCAGCGCGCACGAGCTCATCGGCGCGGTGGTCGGCTGGGTGGACATGGCCGACCCGGCCTCGGTGGCGCTGCTCGAACGCTGGGCCCGGCACCCCAAGTTCCGCGGCGTGCGGCCGATGCTGCAGGACCTGGCCGACCCGGACTGGATCGCCACCGCGCCGCATCCGGCGGTGGTGCAGGCGATGCTCGATCGGGGCCTGCGCCTGGACGCGCTGGTGCAGCCCTGGCACCTGGCGGCGCTGCGCGTCTTCGTCGAGCGCTGGCCAGGGCTGCCGGTGGTGATCGACCATGCCGCCAAGCCGCAGCTCGCGCGCGGCTGGCAGGCCACCGGCGCCCAGGCGTGGGCCGAGCGCTGGCGCGGCGGCCTGCAGGCGCTGGCACGCCACCGGCAGGTGCACTGCAAGCTCTCGGGGCTGCTGACCGAATGTGCCGGCGCGGCGCGCGCCGGTGGCGACGCCGGACGGGCCGCGCTGCAGCCCGTGGTGGATGCGCTGCTGCAGTGGTTCGGGCCCGATCGGGTGATCTGGGGCAGCGACTGGCCGGTGCTGGAACTCGCCGCCGGCTATGGCGACTGGGTCGCCTTGACCGAGCATCTGCTGGCCGACCTGGGCGAGCGCGAGCGCGCGGCGATCTGGCATGACAACGCGGTGCGCTTCTACGCACTGCAGGCCTGAGCCGGCCCATGGAAGCCCGCATGGAAGCACCGCTGGTGGCCATGCGCGGCCTGGCCAAGGCCTTTGCCGGCGTGCCGGTGCTGCAGGACGTGCAGTTCGAACTGCGCCGCGGCGAGGTGCATGCGCTGATGGGCGAGAACGGCGCCGGCAAGTCGACGCTGATGAAGATCCTCTCCGGCGTCTACGAGCGCGACAGCGGCGATGTCGAGATCGACGGAAGCGCCGTGGCGCTGGGCTCGCCGCGCGCGGCGCAGGCGCTGGGCGTGCAGATCATCCACCAGGAACTGAACCTGATGCCGCACCTCACCGCGGCGCAGAACGTCTGGATCGGCCGCGAGCCCCACCGCTGGCGCGGCCTGCTGCTGGACGACCGCACGATGAACGAACGCACCGCCGCGCTGTTCCAGCGGCTGCGGCTGAACCTGGACCCGCGCACGCCGGTGGGCGAGCTCACGGTCGCGCGCCAGCAGATGGTGGAAATCGCCAAGGCGCTGAGCCACGACTCGCGCGTGCTGATCATGGACGAGCCCACCGCGGCACTCACCGACAGCGAGGTCGACGAGCTGTTCCGCGTGATCGGCGAGCTGCGCGCGCAGGGCGTGGGCATCGTCTACATCTCGCACAAGATGGATGAGCTGCAGCGCATCGCCGACCGCGTGACGGTGATGCGCGACGGCCGCTGGGTGGCCACGCTGCCGATGGCCGGCACGCCGGTGGCGCAGATCATCGCGCTGATGGTCGGCCGCGAGCTGGCCGCCGACCACCAGGTGCCGGTGCCGCGCCCGGGCCAGCCGGTGGCACTGGCGGTGCGCGGGCTCACGCGCGGGCCGCTGGTGCGCGACGTCAGCTTCGAAGTCCACCATGGCGAGATCCTCGGCTTCGCGGGCCTGATGGGCGCCGGCCGCACCGAGGTGGCCCGCGCCGTCTTCGGCGCCGACCCGATGGACGCCGGCGAGGTGCAGGTGCATGGCCGGCCGGTGCGCATCCGCAGCCCGCGCGACGCGGTGGCGCACGGCATCGGCTACCTCTCCGAAGACCGCAAGCGCTTCGGGCTGGCCACCGGGCTGGACGTGCAGGACAACATCGTGCTGGCCACGCTGCCGCGCTTTGCGCGCGGCGGCTTCTGGCTCGACGAAGCGGCCATGGCCCGCACCGCCACCGAACTGGTGCAGCGCCTGGCGGTGAAGACACCGTCCATCGCGCAGCAGGTGCGGCTGCTGTCCGGCGGCAACCAGCAGAAGATCGTGATCGCGAAGTGGCTGCTGCGCGACTGCGACGTCCTGTTCTTCGACGAACCCACGCGCGGCATCGATGTCGGCGCCAAGCGCGAGATCTACCGCCTGATCGAGGCCCTGGCCGCCGAGGGCAAGGCCATCGTGATGATCTCCAGCGAACTGCCCGAGGTGCTGCGCCTGGCGCACCGCGTGCTGGTGATGTGCGAAGGCCGCGTCACCGGCGAACTGTCCGCCGCCGAGGCCACGCAAGAGCGTGTGATGCAACTGGCCACGCGCGGTGCGCGGCAGGCCGCCTGAGAGCCCTTCATGTCGATCGCTGCTGCCACGCGCCAGAAACTGCTCGCCTTCGCGAGCCTGCTGGCACTGCTGGTGTTCTTCTCGTTCGCCTCGCCCAACTTCCTGCAGGCCGACAACCTGGTGGCCATCCTGCAGGCCACGGCGGTCAACGGCGTGCTGGCCATCGCCTGCACCTTCGTCATCGCCTCCGGCGGCATCGACCTGTCGGTGGGCACGTTGATGACCTTCTGCTCGGTGATCGCCGGCGTGGTGCTCAGCTACTGGGGCCTGCCGTTCGCGCTGGGCGTGCTGGCCGCGCTGCTGGCCGGCGCAGCCAGCGGCGGCTTCTCGGGCTGGTTGATCGCGCGGCTGAAGATCCCGCCCTTCATCGCCACGCTGGGCATGATGATGCTGCTCAAGGGCCTGGCGCTGGTGATCTCCGGCACCAAGCCGATCTACTTCAGCGACACGCCGCAGTTCCCGTGGATCTCGCAGGAATCGTTCATCGGCCTGCTGATCCCGGCGCTGCCGATTCCGAACGCGGTGCTGATCCTCTTCGTCACCGCGGTGGCCGCCAGCCTGGTGCTGACCCGCACCACGCTTGGCCGCTACACATTCGCGTTAGGCAGCAATGAAGAGGCGCTGCGCCTGTCCGGCGTGGCGGTCGACCGCTGGAAGATCATCGTCTACACCGTCAACGGCGCCATCTGCGGCATCGCCGGGCTGCTGATCGCCTCGCGCCTGAACTCCGCGCAGCCGGCGCTGGGCCAGGGATACGAGCTCGACGCCATTGCCGCGGTGGTGATCGGCGGCACCTCGCTGGCCGGCGGTGCGGGCACCATCGCCGGCACCCTGATCGGCGCCTTCGTGATGAGCGTGCTGACCAACGGCCTGCGCATCCTGTCGGTCGCGCAGGAATGGCAGACCGTCATCACCGGCGCCATCATCATCCTGGCCGTCTACGCCGACATCGTCCGGCGCCGACGCTGAAGCCCTCACGTTCCCCCACCCTGACAACGGAGACATGCCCATGACGCGTTCCTTCTCGCCGCTGCGCATCGCGCGCCGCGTCGCCCTGGCCGGCCTGCTGGCCGCGGCCCTGCCCGCCTTCGCACAGGAGCTGTACATCCCGATCGTCTCCAAGGGCTTCCAGCACCAGTTCTGGCAGGCCGTGAAGGCCGGCGCCGACCAGGCGGCCAAGGACTACAAGGTGCGCATCACCTTCGAAGGGCCGGAGACCGAGGCCATGGTCGACCGCCAGATCGACATGCTGGCCGCGGCACTGGCCAAGAAGCCGGCGGCGGTGGGCTTCGCGGCACTGGACAGCAAGGCCGCGATCCCGCTGCTGCGCAAGGCGCAAGCCGCGAAGATCCCGGTGGTGGCCTTCGACTCGGGCGTGGACAGCGACATTCCGGTCACCACCACCACCACCGACAACCGCGCCGCCGCGGCGCTGGCCGCCGACAAGATGGCCGAGCTCATCGGCAAGGCCGGCGAGGTGGCCGTGGTGGCGCACGACCAGACCAGCCGCACCGGCATCGACCGCGTCGAGGGCTTCGTCGGCCGCATCAAGGCCGCCTACCCCAACATCAAGGTGGTGAGCGTGCAGTACGGCGGCGGCGACCACCTCAAGAGCACCGAGATCACCAAGTCCATCCTGCAGGGCAACCCGCAGATCAAGGGCATCTTCGGCGCCAACGAGGGCTCGGCGCTGGGCGTGGTGAACGGCGCGCGCGAGTTGAAGCGCAAGATCCAGATCATCGGCTACGACTCCGGCAAGCAGCAGAAGGAAGCCATCAAGAGCGGCGAGATGGCCGGTGCCATCACGCAGAACCCGGTGGGCATCGGCTACAAGACGGTGGAAGCGGCGGTCAAGGCGCTCAAGGGCGAGAAGCTGCCGAAGATCATCGACACCGGCTTCTACTGGTACGACAAGACCAACATGGCCGACCCGAAGATCGCGGCCGTGCTGTACGACTGACCCCGAACCTCGCTTGCGCTCGCAGCGACCTCACTGAGACAAAGGGCGAAGACGTGGATCTGCAATTGCAGGGGCAGGCGGTGGTCGTCACCGGCGGTGGGTCGGGCATCGGCGCGGCCATCGTGCGGGGCCTGGCCGAGGAAGGCGCGGTGCCGGTCATCCTCGACCGCGACCCGCTGCCCGCGGCGCTGGCCGCCGAACTGCAAGCGCGGCAGCCGGCCTTCCGCTTCTACCGACTGGACCTGCGCGATGAAGTCCAGTGCCGCGCCGCCATGCAGGCGGCGGTGGCCACCTTCGGCACGCTGCATGGCCTGGTGAACAACGCCGGCGTCAACGACCACGTCGGCCTGGACGCCGGGCGCGAGGCCTTCGTCGCCTCCATCGACCGCAACCTCACCCACTGCTACCTGATGGCGCACCTGTGCGTGCCCCACCTGCGGCGCGGCACTGGCGCCATCGTCAACATCGGCTCGAAGACGGCGCTCACCGGCCAGGGCGGCACCAGCGGCTACATCGCCGCCAAGGGCGCGCTGCTGGGGCTGACGCGCGAGTGGGCGGTGGCCCTGCGCCACGAGGGCATCCGCGTCAATGCGGTGATACCGGCCGAGGTGATGACGCCGATGTACCGCGCCGAACTCGACCGCCTCCCCGACCCGGCCGCCGCGCAGGCCGCCATCGAGCGCCGCATCCCGCTGGGCGCGCGCATGACCACGCCGCAGGAGATCGCCGACACGGTGCTGTTCCTGCTGTCGCCGCGCGCCTCGCACACCACCGGCCAGTGGCTGGTGGTGGACGGCGGCTACACCCACCTGGACCGCGCGATCGGAACTTAGGATGAAGCGTCGAGCGCCGATCAATAGCATGCAAGGTGAGCGACAGGGCTTGCCGGTGAGGACGGTTGCCGGCCCGTGGCAATGTTTGGCGCGTGCTGAGATCGGCGCGCCCGAGCGTCTTGGTCTGCGGGCGCAGCGGGCCGAGTCCGGCGGTCAGCCCGTTGGGCTGACTGCGCTGTGCTCCTCGGTCTGGGGGCGCGCGGTCTACTTAGCTCCGTCCGCTGCGCGGACTGCGCACGGATCCCGCGAGTCAGTTGGGGATGCG
>CAZXLI010000207.1:0-11936 GCA_964641795.1 uncultured Bordetella sp.
TACATGGCCGAGTTCTTCCGGGTGCTGAAGCCCGGCGGCGTCCTGGCCGTCGAGCAGCACCGCGCCCCGGCGGGCTCGGACGTCGCCGTCACCGCGCCTAACGGCTATGTCCCCGAAAACTACGTCATCACCGCCGCCCAGAAGGCCGGCTTCCTGCTGGAGGGCCGCAGCGACGTAAACGCCAACCCGGCCGACACCCGCGACCACCCGTTCGGGGTCTGGACCCTGCCGCCGGTGAATTCGAGCAGGCGCGTGACGTGGGCGTTGTCCGGGGGCCCGGGGTCGATGACGATGAAGCCTGCCTCTGCGCTGCCCAGGATGTACGAATTCGTCCCCGGCCCCGTCATCACGCCCGGGTTGGGCGCGGTGAAGCGCCACAGGTGCCGAAGCAGCTGCACCGGACGTTCGCTCTGCCAGTCGAGCGCATGCAGCAGCTGCCCGTCGGGGCAGACGAGTTCGAGCTCGCCGAACGGCAGGTCGCTCTCCATGTAGCGCTGCGGCTTGCCGCCGACGAGCGCACCGCGCGGGCACGACTCCCAGTGCGGCCGGTTGCTGGCGCAGGCGGCCAGCGCCGCATCGACGCTGGCGAAGCCGGCCAGCCAGCGCAGCGTGCGCAGGGTGGGGAAGATCATCGGCAGCGCTCCGGCCTCGTGGCGCGCCAGCGCGTCGGCGGCGCGCAGCCAGGCCGGCTCGAACTGCTCGGCATCGTCGGCCACCGGCGTCTGGCCCTCGGGCATGCGGCCGATGAGGAAGAGGGTGTCGAAGCGGCGCGGCTGCACGTCGCGGTCTGTGGTCCAGCGCACGGCGACGCGCAGCGCGTCGGCGGCCAGGCGCAGGCCGCGTGTGCGCAGCTGCGGGTAGAGCGGCTCCCGGCGCTCCAGCGTGGCCAGCTGCTGCGCGGTCAGCGGGCGGCCATCCGCGTCGTTCGCGTGCAGCACGCCGAGTTCCTCGAAGCTCTCGCGGAGCGCGGCCATCGCGGCGGGCAGGTGGGGCAGCGCGGCTGCGGCCGTGCCTGCGAGGTCGGCCACCGCCGCATCGGCATCGTCGACGCGGCCACCCGGGAACACGAACACGCCGGGCAGGAAGCTGGCGTGCGGCGATCGCCGCGTCAGCAGCACTTCGGGGCCGGAGGTCGTGTCGCGCAGCCACATCAGCGTGGCTGCCGGCCGCGGCGCGACGGGCGTGCGCGGTGGATGAAGCTGGGTGGCTGCGCGGACCATGACTCAACGGCCTTCAGGCGCTCGCGCTGTTCGAACGCAGAAGCTCGTCGAGCGTGCGCTCCAGGTGCCGCAGCGAGTTGCACTCGCGCGCGATGTGGCAGTAGGGCGCGTAGCGCTTCATCTCCGAATCGCCCAGGCCCCAGAACGAGCGCGGCTCGGGGTTGAGCCAGATGACGCGCCGCGCGCGGCCATACAGCGTCTTCATGATCTCGCTGCGCGGATGGCCGCGGTTGTTGCGCGCATCGCCGAGCACGAGCACGGTCGTGCGGTGATCGATGCGGTGCATCAGCTGCTCGTCCAGGTCGAGCAGCATCTGGCCGTAGTCGGTGCCCGAGCCGCCCACCGCATGCATGACCCTGTCCACTGCCTGCTCCACCGGCAGCGACTCGAACGTGGCGCTCACGTCGACGAGGTGGTTCGTGAACGCGTAGGACTGCACGTCCGACAGCAGCTCGTCCAGGCTGTACAGGAACAGCAGCAGGAAGCGCGCGTACTGGCGCACCGAGCCGCTCACGTCGCAGATGGCCACCACCTTGGGCCGCTCGATGCGCGTGCTGCGCCAGTGGGTCTCGAACATCACGCCGCCGTAGGCCGCGTTGGCGCGCATCGTGCGGCGGAAGTCGAGCTGGCCGCGCTGCTCGCGGCGCTTGCGGCGGGCGTGGCGCTCGGCCAGCCGGCGCGCGATCTTGCGCACGATCTCGTGCATGCGCGCGAAGTCGCGGCGGTCGATGGTGGACAGCTTCTGCGACTGCAGGAACTCGTCGTGCAGCTCGCGCGTCGGCGCCGTGCCGTACAGCGCGAGCTTGCGCTCGACGAAGTTGCGCACTTCGTTGAAGAGCCGCTTGCGCGCCAGCTCGAGGTCGGCATGGCGCTGGGGCGCCAGCGTCTGGCGGCGCGCCTCGCTGATCTCGCGGTCGAGCAGCTCGAGCCCCATCGCCTGCTGGATCTTCTGCGTGTAGTGGCCCTTCTGGGTGAAGAACCAGATGTCGGTCAGGCCGACGTCGCGCGCGGCCTGCTGCATGCGCCGCGCGAGCGCAGCCGAGTCGCCCGCCATCAGCAACTGCGACAGCGCCTGCCCCGCGCTGCCCTGGCAGCCGCCGGGGCCGCCGCTGCCCTGGCCGCTGCCTTCCTGCGGTGGCGTCTGCGGCTGCTGCGCAGTCGCCGATGTGGTGCCGGCGGCGCCGGCCTGGCCGGTGCCGAACGAGTCGAAGCGGAAGAAGCGGTCGAAGGCGTCGTCGAAGATCGCGCGGTCGGGCAGCGTCTTGGCGAGCGTGGTGCCGAGCGCCGACTTGAGCAGGTCGCGCTCGCCCCAGCCGACCAGCGCGGTGGCGCGCGCTGCATCGATCTGCGCGTTCAGGCTGACATCGAGATCGCTGCCGCGCAGCGCCTTGAAGAAGTCCTCAAGCGTGGCTTGCATGGGGGAACTCCGCGTTCTTGCGCGCCTTGTCCAGCAGCGCAGGAAGCTGCTCGGCGGCGATGGCGATGTCCTGCTCGAACTTCAGGAACACGTTGAGCGTGTCGCGCACCAGGTCCAGGTTCAGGTGCTCGGAATTGAGCAGCAGCAGCGTCTTGGCCCAGTCGATCGTCTCGCTGATCGAGGGCTGCTTCTTCAGGTCGATCTCGCGCACCGCCTGCACAAAGGCAACGAGCTCGTGGTTGAGCTTCTCCGACAGCCCCGGCACGCGCCGCTCGAGGATGCGCCGCTCGACCATCGCCTCGGGGAACGGGATGTGCAGGTGCAGACAGCGGCGCTTGAGCGCGTCGCTCATCTCGCGTGTGTTGTTGCTGGTGAGGAAGACCAGCGGCTTGACCTTGGCGGCGATCGTGCCCAGCTCCGGCACCGAGACCTGGAAGTCCGACAGCACCTCGAGCAGGAAGGCCTCGAACTCGGGGTCGGACTTGTCGACCTCGTCGATCAGCAACACGCAGCCGCGCTCCTGGTGCAGCGCCTGGTACAGCGGTCGCGGCTCGAGGAAGTGCTCGGAGAAGAACAGGTCGTCGTGCGCGTGCAGCTTCTCGATCGAGGCCGCCAGCCCGACGGCGCCCTGCATCAGCTCGGCCAGCTTGTCCTTCAGCAGCTGCGTGTACAGCAGCTGCTTGCCGTACTTCCACTCGTACAGCGCCTTGGACTCGTCGAGCCCCTCGTAGCACTGCATGCGGATCAGCGGCACGCCGAGGATGGTGGCCATGCTCTTGGCCAGCTCGGTCTTGCCGACGCCGGCCGGGCCTTCGACGAGCACGGGCTTCTCGAGGTTGAAGGCGAGAAACACCGCCGTGGCGAGCTGCCGGCTGGCAATGTAGTCCACGTCGGACAGGCGCGACGCGATGACGTCGACGCTCTCGAAGTGGGTGTCATGCAGGGACTTCATGCGTATTCCGGGGCTGGAGGAGGGAAGAACCGGCGTCCAGCTGGCGGGCCTCGCCGACGCTGCGGGCAATGCCGAGCACCGTGCGCAGATCGCTCGCCGTGCGCCGAAGCGCGTCGCCGAGGTCGTCGAGCGTGGCGGCGAAGGCCTCGAAGCCCGACTGCCAGCGCTCGAACAGGATGCGTGCACCCACGGTGAGGCGGGCGAGGTCGGCATCGGGGCCATGCCGCTCGAGGTGGCGCGCCGCCTCGTCGGCCAGGGCCTGCAGCGCCACCAGTTCGAGCTGCAGCGCGCCGAGGCGGCGGGTCGTCGCCGGCGCGGGCCGGGTGTTGCGCAACCAGGCTGCAAGCGTGTCGAGCTCGGCCTGCATCGCGCCGCACATCGTGGCGGCGAGCAGCGCGTCCTCGACGATGCGCACCGGGCGGGCGATGCCGTCGAACGCGTCGCCATCGGTGTGGAGCCGGCGCGCGTCGGATACCGCGCAGGCATCGAGAACCAGGCTCGCGTGGCCGAGCGGCGCCAGCGCCGCCGCCGCTGCGTCCTGCACCAGCAGCCCCGCCTGACCGCGCTCGACGACGAAGGCATCGAAGCGCTTGCGCCCGGCCGCCTCGCCGGTGACGGCGAGCACGATGAAGACGTCGGCCGCAGGCCCGTTGCTCACCCACGACTTGCGGCCGTCGAGCAGCCAGCCGTCACCGTGACGGCGCGCGGCACAGCGCAGCAGCTTCGGGTGCGCGCCGGCCTCGGGCTCGGAGACGGCCAGGCCGACAATGCGCTGGCCGCCGGCCATCATGCGCAGCAGGGCCCGATGGCCGTCGATGCGCGCGTTCGGTCCGATGACGAAGCGGCCGAGCATCTCGTGCAGCAGCCACGCCAGCGCGAGGCCCAGGCTGCCCGTCTCGTGCGCGATCGTGCCGCCCAGCCGCGCGATGGACGGCCAGCCGGCGCGCGCGCCGCGTCCGTCGAGGTCGAAACCCACGCCGAGCAGGCGTTGCGCGGCGAGGTGCTGCCACCAGGCCTGGGGGAACGGCCCATCGCGGCCCACCGGCGGGGCGGTGCGCAGTGCGGCGAGCATGCGCCCCGCCAGCGCGCCCGGTTCGTCCGACTGCGCGCTGCGCTCGAGGCCGGCGGGCTTCATGCCTGGAACCCGAGCTGGCGCGCCGCGAGATCGCGCATCACTTCCTCGGCACCGCCGCCGATGGCGTTGACCTTCACTTCACGGTAGATGCGCTCGACGGTCACGCCGCGGATGAAGCCGGCGCCGCCGTGCAGCTGCACCGCCTCGTTCGCGCAGTGCGCCATGGTCTGCGTGGCCTGGTTCTTCAGCAGGCAGATTTCGCCCACCGGCGCGCCGCCTTGCTCGACGCGCCAGGCCAGCGTCTCGAGCATGGCCTGGGTGGCCTCGATGCGCATCGCCATGTCGGCCAGCTTGTGGCGCGTGACCTGCTGGTCGATCAGCTTGCCGCCGAACATCTCGCGCTGCTTGGCCCAGGCCAGCGCTTCGTCGAGGCACACCTGCGCGAACCCGTTCGCGCCGGCCGCGAGGAAGATGCGCTCGCGGTTGAAGTTCTGCATGATGGCCTTGAATCCCTGGTTCTCGGTGCCGACCAGGTTCTCCGCCGGCACACGGACGTCGTCGAAGTGCAGCGTCGCGGTGTCGGAACACAGCCAGCCCATCTTGGACAGCGGTGTTTGCGTGAAGCCCGGCATGCCCTTCTCGATCAGCATTAGCGACACCCCCGCCGGGCCGAGGCCGCCGGTGCGCACGGCCACGGTGTAGAAGTCGGCCCGGATGCCCGAGGTGATGAAGGTCTTGGAGCCGTTGACGATGTAGTGGCCGCCGTCTCGCCTGGCGGTGGTGCGCAGATTGGCGACGTCCGAGCCGCCCGAGGGCTCGGTGATGCCCAGCGCGCTGATCTTCTCGCCGCGCAGCACTGGCGGCAGGACCTTGCGCCTGAGCGCCTCGCTGCCCACGTTGGCGATCGGTGGGCAGCCGATGGTGTGCGACAGCAGGCTCGCCAGCACGCCGCCGGCACCGCAGCGCGTGAGTTCTTGTGCGGCGACGATGGTCATGAACAGGTCGCCGTCGTTGCCGCCGTAGGCCTGCGGGAAACCCAGGCCCAGCAGGCCCAACTCGGCCGCCTGACGGTAGAGCTCGCGGGGGAAACTGCCCTGGCTCTCCCAGGCTTCGACGTGGGGCGTGATCTCGCGTGCGACGAAGCGCCGCACGGCGCTGCGGAAGGCTTCGTGCTCGGCGGTGTAGAAGGGGCTGGATCGGCTCATCGGCGGCTCCCGGTTCCGGATCTTGGGAAGGTGTTCAAGCGGCGGCCTCGGCCAGCTTCACGACCAGCGCGCGGGTCGCCAGCTGTTCGCCCACAGCGGCGCCGACCCGTTCGACGATGCCGTCGCGGCGGGCCAGCAACTGGTGTTCCATCTTCATCGCCTCGAGGACCGCGACGCGCTGGCCTTTGACGACATGGTCGCCCGGCGATACCAGCAGGGCCAGCAGGCGGCCGTTCATCGGCGCCAGCACGCTCGACTCGCCGGCGTCGTCGGCGCGCTTGGGCGGGGCGTAGCTGAGATCGTCGATGCTGCAGGCCCGGCCGGCCAGTGCAAGGTGCAGGCGGCCGGAGGCGAACACCGCCGTCGCCTGCGTGTGCAGCCCGTCGATGGCCAGCCGATGGCTGTCGGCGTCGCGCCCGAGCAGCGCGATCTGGTGCATGGCACCGCCGGGGCACTCCACGCTGAAGCGCCCGACACCGACCACGCTGACATGCATGGCGGCCCGGCTCTCGCCGACGCCCAGGACCAGCGGCCAGCGCGCCGGGCCGTTGGAGCGGAAGCCGGACTGCGCGCCGCGGTATGCGCTGGCATCGAACCACAGCGCCGCCGCAATCGCTAGTGTGCGCGAGTCCAACTCGGCCGCGCGCAGTTGTTCGGGCCCGAAGTTGCGGCCGATGAAGGCAGTGGTCGCCTGGCCGGCAGCGAACTCGGCGTGCGCGGCCGCATCGGCGAGGAAGCCCAGGTTGGTGGGCAGACCCAGCACGCAGGTGTTGCGCAGCGCGCCCAGCAGACGCCGTCGCGCCTCGTCGCGGGTGGCGCCATGGGCGATGATCTTGGCGATCATCGGGTCGTAGAAGGGGCTGATCGCCTGCCCCTGCGCGAGGCCGTGGTCCACGCGCACGCCGCTGCCCGAGGGCGGCTGCCACAGGGCCACCTCGCCGCTCTGCGGCAGGAAGTCGTTCGCCGGATCCTCGGCATACAGCCGCACTTCGATCGCATGGCCGCTCAGCTGCACCTCGTCCTGTGTCAGCGGCAGCGGCTCGCCGCGCGCCACGGCGAGCTGCCAGGCCACCAGATCGAGCCCGGTGATGCACTCGGTGACCGGGTGCTCGACCTGCAGCCGGGTGTTCATCTCGAGGAAGTAGAAGCGGCCTTCGCGGTCGAGCAGGAACTCCACCGTGCCGGCGCCGACGTAGTCCACGGCGCGCGCCGCCGCCACAGCCGCGGCCCCCATGCGCTCGCGCAGCGCCGCGTCGACGGCGGGTGAGGGCGCTTCCTCGAACACCTTCTGATGCCGGCGTTGCACCGAGCAGTCGCGCTCGCCCAGGTGAATGACGCGGCCGTGGCGGTCGCCGAACACCTGCACCTCGACATGCCGCGGCTCGACCACCGCGCGCTCGAGGATCAGCTCGTCGGAGCCGAAGGCGTTGACGGCTTCCGAGCGCGCCCGGGCCAGCGCGTCGGGCAGCTCGGCGAGGTCGTGCACCAGCCGCATGCCGCGGCCGCCGCCGCCGGCCGCGGCCTTGACCATGATCGGCACGCCGATCTCCCGCGCCTGCGCGAGCAGGGTGCGGTCGGACTGGTCGGCGCCCTGGTAGCCGGGCACGCAGGGCACGCCCGCGGCGATCATCAACCGCTTGGCTGCCGCCTTGTTGCCCATCTGCTCGATCGATTGCGGATCGGGGCCGATGAAGACCAAGCCGGCGGCCTGCACGGCGCGCGCAAACTCGGCGTTCTCGGACAGGAAGCCGTAGCCGGGGTGGACGGCGTCGGCACCGCTGGCGGCCGCGGCGCGCAGCAGCGCGTCGATGTTCAGGTAGCTCTCGCGCACCGGCGCCGGGCCGATGCACAGGGCCTGGTCGGCCTGCTGCACATGCAGCGCGCCGGCGTCGGCTTCGCTGTACACGGCCACCGTGCGGTAGCCCTGGGCACGTGCCGTGCGGATCACGCGGCAGGCGATCTCGCCGCGGTTGGCGATCAGAATCTTGTCGAATCGGGTCTGCATCACCGGCCCCTCACATGCGTGCCACGCCGAAGCTGTTGGGGCGCAAGCTGCGCGCGCGGCCTTCGCGGCACACCGCCAGCGCCAGCGCCAGAACCTGGCGCGTGTCGCGCGGGTCGATGATGCCGTCGTCCCACAGCCGCGCGGTGGCGAACAGCGAATGCGACTCCATGTCGAAGCGCTTGAGGATCTCGGCGCGCATTGACTCGAGCATGGCCTCTGGCGGCGCCTTGCCGGCACGCGCCATCTTCTCCTCGGTGACGATGCGCATCACCATCGCCGCCTGCTCGCCGCCCATCACGGCAACGCGGGCGTTCGGCCAGGCGAACACGAACTGCGGGTCGTAGGCGCGCCCGCACATGCCGTAATTGCCGGCACCGAAGGAGGCGCCGACCATGAGCGTGATGCGCGGCACCTTGCAGTTGGTGACGGCTTGGATCATCTTGGCGCCGTGCTTGATCATGCCGACCTGCTCGACATCCTTGCCGACCATGAAGCCCGTGGTGTTCTGCAGGTAGACCAGGGGCGTGCCGGACTGCTCGCACAGCTGCATGAACTGCGTGGCCTTGTTCGCGCCCTGCGGGTCGATCGGCCCGTTGTTGCCGATGAAGCCGCAGGGCTGGCCTTCGATCGCGCCGTGACCGCACACGGTGGCTGCGCCAAACTCGGGCTTGAAGTCCAGGAAGTCCGAGTCGTCGATCAGCCGCGCGAGTAGCTCGCGCACGTCGTAGGGCTGCCGATAGTCTGGCGGTACCAGGCCGGCGAACTCCTCGACCGCGTAGCGCGGCGGCTTCCAGTTGCGCCCGGTGCCGAGGCCGGGCTTGTCGTTCCAGGGCATGCGAGCGAACAGGTCGCGCGCAATGCGAATGCCGTCTGCATCGTCCTCGGCCAGGTATTCGGCCACGCCCGAGACGCGGGTGTGCATCTCGGCACCACCCAGCTCCTCGTCGCCGGCGATCTCTCCGGTGGCGGCCTTCAGCAGCGGTGGTCCGGCGAGAAAGGCCTTGGCGCGCCCACGGACCATGATCACGTAGTCGGACATGCCGGGCAGGTAGGCACCACCGGCGGTTGAATGGCCGTGCATCACGGTGACTTGCGGAATGCCCGCGGCCGACAGGCGCGCCTGGTTGGCGAAGCCGCGTCCGCCTTCGATGAAGACTTCGCCCACATGCATCAGGTTCGCGCCGCCCGACTCGACCAGCCGCACTACCGGCAGGCGGTTTTCCAGCGCGATGGCCTCGGCGCGCAGGCTCTTGCGCATGCCCATCGGGGTGATCGTGCCGCCCTTGATGGCGCTGTCGGAGGCGATGACCATGCAGCGGACGCCGGAGACGATGCCGATGCCGGTGATCAGCGCACCGCCCAGCACGTTTTTCTCGCCGTCGTCGTCGTGCATGCGCAGGCCGGCCAGCGTGGACAGCTCCAGCCAGGGCGAGCCGCGATCCAGCAGCAGCGACACGCGCTCGCGCGGCAGCAGTTGCCGGCGTTCGCGGAAGCGCGACTCGAACGCGTTCGAGGTGTCACGCACCCGGCCTTCCAGGGCACGGAAGTGGTCGATCAGTGCCAGCATCTGCTGGCGCTGTGCCTGAAAGGCGGCGGACTGCCGGTCGATGCCGGACTCGATGGTGGGCATGGGGTGGTACTTTTCTCAAGGGCTGCGGCTGGGCAGCGCGCTAGCGCGCGAAGAAGGGCTTGCCTTCGGCGGCCATCGCGCGCAGGCTTGGCGGCGGCGCGAAGCGCGGACCGTGGCGACGCGCCAGTTCTTCGCAGTCGGCCACGAAGGCGGCGACGCCCCGGCTGTGGATCTGCCCGATCGGGCCGCCGAGGTGGGCGGGGAAGCCCCAGCCGAGAACGGCGCCGACGTCGGCGTCGATCGGCGCCCGCAGCACGCCTTCTTCGAGGCAGCGCACGGTTTCGACGGACTGGATCGTCATCAAACGCTTCATGACCTCGGCCACGGCGGGCTGCGTCGGCGCCGGCTTCCACAGTTCGGCCAGGCCGGCCCACAGGTGCTTGGGGGCGCCCTGCGGGTACTCGTAGAAACCCTGGCCAGCCTTCTTGCCCAGGCGGCCCAGGGCGCCATCGACCATGCGGTCGCACACCTCGTCGATGGCGCTGCGCTGATAGGCCGCGCCAAGATCGGCGGCGGTCTGCCGGCGGATGCGGGCCATCAGTTCGAGCGAGACCTCGTCGGCCAGGGCCAGCGGACCCACCGGCATGCCCGCCATGCGGCCGGCGTTTTCGATCAAGGCCGGACTGACGCCTTCGGCCAGCAGCGTGAGGCCCTCGCCGACATAGGTGGAGAACACGCGGCTGGTGTAGAAGCCCCGGCTGTCGTTGACGACGATCGGCGTCTTGCGCAGTGCCTTCACGAAATCCAGCGCACGGGCCAGGCAGTGCTCGCTCGTCGCCTGGCCGGCGATCACCTCGACCAGGGGCATCTTCTCGGCCGGTGAGAAGAAGTGCAGCCCGATGAAGTTGGCAGGCCGTGCCGAGGCCTGCGCCAGGCCGGAGATCGGCAGCGTGGAGGTGTTGCTGGCGAAGATGGCGTCGGGCGCGAGCTGGGCCTCGGCCTTGCGGGTCACGTCGGCCTTCAATGCACGGTCCTCGAAGACGGCCTCGACCACGATGTCGCAACCATCCAGGGCAGCGAAGTCGGCCGTGGGCCGCACACGCGCGGTCAGCGCGGCGAGCTTCTCGGCGCTTAACCGGCCCTGCTCGGCCTGCTTGGCCCAGCGCGCCTCGCCGTAGGCCTTTCCCCGTGCCGCGAGCTCAGCCGTGGTGTCCAGCAACACCACGTCGAGACCGGCTTCGGCCGCGGCGCAGGCGATGCCCGCACCCATCATGCCGGCACCGAGGATGCCCACCCGGCGGTAGGCGGCCGAGGGCACGCCCTTGGGCCGGGTGGCGAGCTTGCTGGCCTCTCCGATGCCGAAGAACAGCGTGCGGATCATGTTCTTCGACACCGGGCCGACGGTGAGCTTGACGAACTCGCGCGCCTCGATCTTCAGGGCGGTGTCGATGTCGACCTGGCAGCCGTTGTAGACGCAGCTCATGATCGCTTCGGGTGCCGGGTGGTTGCCGAAGGTCTTGGCGCGCAGCAGTGCGTTGCCTGCGGTGAAGGTTTCGTAGCCGGCGGGGCTTTGCACCGGGCCGCCGGGCAGCTTGAAGCCCTTGCGGTCCCAGGGCTGGATGGCGTCCTCGGGTCGCGCCGCCAGCAGCCATGCGCGCGCGCGCGCCAGCAGCTCGGCCGGCGGCACGACCTCGTCCACCATGCCGGCCTTCAGCGCCTGCGCCGGCGAGACCTTCTTGCCTTCCAGCAGGAAGGGCAGTGCCTGGCGCATGCCGATCAGCCGCGGCAGGCGCTGCGTGCCGCCGCCGCCGGGCAGCAGGCCCAGGCCCACCTCCGGCAGGCCGATCTGCGCCTTCGGGTTGTCGGCGGCGATGCGGCGTTGGCAGCTCAGCGCCACCTCGTAGCCGCCACCCAACGCGCTGCCGTTGAGCGCCGCGACGAAGGGCTTGCCGCTCTTCTCGATGCCGCGCATCAGGCCGTGCAACTCTTCGGTGAAGCGGGTCATGGCCGGCGCGTCGTTGAAGGCCAGCAGCATGTTCAGGTCGCCGCCGGCGATGAACTCCGGCCTGGCCGAGGTGACGATCACGCCCTTGATGGCGGGGTCGGCGACGGCGCGCTGCACCGCGGCCGCATAGGCGGCCATCGAGGCCGCGTTGAGGACGTTCATCGGCGCATCGCTCATCTGCCACGTCAATGTGGCGATGCCGTCGGCGCCTGCTTGGTAGTCGATGCTCATGGTGAGGGTTCCCGATCGGCGCGGCTCAGACGCGCTCGATGATGGTGGCGGTGCCCATGCCGGCGCCCACGCACAGCGTGGCCAGGCCGCTGGCAAGGTTGCGGCGCTCGAGCTCGTCGAGCAGGGTGCCGAGGATCATGGCCCCGGTGGCGCCCAGCGGATGGCCCAGCGCGATGGCGCCGCCGTTGACGTTCATGCGCGCGTGCGGCACGTTCATCACCTCCATGAAGCGCAACACCACCGATGCGAAGGCCTC
>CAZXLI010000208.1:0-11923 GCA_964641795.1 uncultured Bordetella sp.
GCGCTGGTTCCGCACTTGGCGGTGTGGGAGAACATCGCCTTCGGACTGGAGCGCGAGGGCATGCCACGCGACCAGATCGCGCAGCGCGTCGAGGCGATGCTGAAGCTGGTGCAGCTGGGTAACTATGCCAAGCGCAAGCCGCACCAGCTGTCCGGTGGCCAGCAACAGCGCGTGGCACTGGCGCGCAGCCTGGCCAAGCGGCCGCAGCTGCTGCTGCTGGATGAGCCGCTGGGTGCGCTGGACAAGAAGCTGCGCGAGGAAACGCAGATCGAGCTGGTCAACATCATCCGCGACGTCGGCGTCACCTGCGTGATGGTGACGCACGACCAGGAGGAGGCGATGACCATGGCCACCCGCATTGCCGTGATGAGCGAAGGCCGCATCCTGCAAGTGGGTGCACCGCACGAGATCTACGAGACGCCCGCCACGCGCTTCGTCGCCGACTTCATCGGCAACGTGAACCTGATGGAGGGCACGCTGGCGGTGGACGAGGCCGACCACTGCGTGATCGACTGTGCCGATTGCCGCCAGTATGTGGGCCATGGCATCACCGGCACACCGGGCATGGCGGTGTCAGTGGCCATCAGGCCCGAGAAGATGCAGCTGTCGCGCCAGGCGCCAGCCGATGAGTACAACCGCATCCAGGGCACCGTGCAGGCGATGTCCTATTTCGGCAGCTTCACCGTCTACCACCTGGGCCTGGCCAGCGGGGCGACGCTGAAGGTCAGCACCAATAACAGCGAGCGCCACCGCGAAGACCCGATACGTACCGGCGACAAGGTCTGGGCCCACTGGTCGCCCAACGCTCATGTGGTGCTGACCCAATGAATACGCTGAAACGCAGCGGCTGGCTCAGTGGCAGGTCCGCCGTGATCGGCGTGCCCTACCTGTGGCTGCTGGTCTTCTTCGCGACGCCGTTCCTGATCGTGCTGAACTACAGCGTCTCCGAAATGGGCGCGGTGCGGCCGGACAACATCCTCACCATTGCCGATGGCGTGGTGAAGCTGGCGATCAAGTTCAGCAACTATGTCGCGATCACCAGCGACGATCTGTATGTCAAGGCCTATGTCTCGAGCCTGAAGTACGCGGCCATCACCACGGTGGTTTGTCTTGCGATCGGCTACCCCTTCGCCTACTTCATGGCGCGCGCGAAGCCGACGATCCAGCCTGCGCTGCTGATGCTGGTGATGCTGCCGTTCTGGACCTCGTTCCTGCTGCGTGTCTACGCCTGGAAAGGCCTGCTGGATGAAGGTGGCCTGGTGTTCACGCTGCTGGTCGGCACGGGGCTCGACCAGCTGATGGCAGCCGCCGGCATGATCGCCACGCCCGGCAAGCTGATGAACACGCCGTTCTCGCTGGTGATCGGCATGAGCTACACCTACCTGCCCTTCATGATCCTGCCGCTGTACGCGAACCTGGCGAAGATGGATTTGCGGCTGCTCGAAGCGGCGGCCGACCTGGGTGCCACGCGCTGGGTGGCGTTCTGGCTGATCACCGTGCCCTTGTCCAAGGCCGGCATCATCGCGGGTTCGATGCTGGTGTTCATTCCCTGTGTCGGCGAATTCGTGATCCCCGAGTTGCTGGGCGGCCCGCAGACCCTGATGATCGGCCGGGTGCTGTGGGACGAGTTCTTCAGCAACAACGACTGGCCGATGGCCTCCAGCGTTGCCGTGGTGCTGGTCGTGCTGATCGTCGTGCCGCTGGCCATCTTCAGCAAGGTGCAGGCGGATGCGCGGGAGCACGGAAGATGATGCAGGACGCAGGCACATTCTTCGGCGCCCGCTTCGCGCGAGGGTTCGGCCGCGCCTGGCTGCTGGGAGGCTTTGTCTTCCTGTACCTGCCGATCATCACGCTGGTTGTCTATTCGTTCAACAATTCGCCGCTGCCCACCAAATGGGGCGGCTTCACTTTGCAGTGGTATGTCAAGCTGGCTTCGGATGGCGAGATCCTGAGCGGGCTGTGGCTTTCACTCAAGATCGCCTTCCTGAGCGCCACCGGTTCGGTGATGCTGGGCACCCTGGCTGCCTTCACGCTGGTGAAGTACCGGCGCTTCCGCGGCCGCACGCTGTTCTCCGGCATGGTCAGTGCGCCGCTGGTGATGCCGGAGGTGATCATCGGCCTGTCGCTGCTGCTGATGCTGGTGGCATTGCAGCGCACGACGGGTTCCTCGCTGTTCGACCGCGGGCTGACGACCATCTGGCTCGGCCACCTGCTGCTCGGCATGGCCTATGCCACCGTGGTGGTGCAGTCGCGTCTCATCGACTTGAACCCGCAGCTGGAAGAGGCGGCGATGGACCTGGGCGCCCGCCCGCACCAGGTGTTCCTGCTGGTCACCCTGCCCTTGATCCTGCAGGCGCTGGCCTCGGCCTGGCTGCTGACCTTCAGCCTGTCGCTGGACGATGTGGTGGTCTCGGCCTTCCTGTCCGGCCCGGGCTCGACGACCATGCCGCTGGTGATCTTCTCGCGCGCCCGGCTGGGCGTGAGCCCCAGCGTCAATGCGGTGGCCTCCGTGATCATCTTTGTCGTCGCCATCTGCGTTACCGCCGCCAGCATCTGGATCGCCCGCGCCGAGCGCAAACGGGCTGCCGAGATCAGCGAGGCCCAACGTGCGAAGTGAGCGTACAGGACGATCGTCCTGAATGAGCGAACCAAGCAATTGCCCCAATCTTCAGAGGAGAGATGAATGACCCGATTCAAGCTCACATCCCTTGCCTTGGCCGCCTTCGCCAGCCTCGGCGGGACCGCGCAGGCCCAGACGAATGACGAGGTGCTGAAGGAACTGCGCGCATTGAGAGACCGCGTGACCGAACTCGAGCGCAAGCTGAAAGACGCCGAGGCCAAGACCGCCAAGCCGGCCGAAGCGCCATCGGGCATGACGCCGCAGCAGGTGCAGGACTTCAATCGCATTGCCGTGAAGACCGAGGCGCTGGAAGACGCGATCGAGGCCCAGGGCCTGAAGATGCTGAAGATCAGCGGCTATGCCGACCCGACCTACCTCTACAACCAGCGCCAGCGCCGCGGCGGCTTCCAGTTCCTGAACCCGATCACCAGCGACGCCTACAACTACGACAGCTCGTATTTCGGCACCGCCTCGATCGACTTCCAGAAGGAAATGGAGGGCGGCACACGCTGGCGCCTGACCTTGGTGCCCAACCGCGGCGCCGGCTCCGTGCTGGGCGACAACTCGGTGATCCACGAGGCCTCGGTGTCGGTGCCGTTGAGTGATCTGCAGACCCGCTTCATTGCCGGCCAGATCCCGGACTGGTCGGGTTATGAATACCTGCAGCCGACACTGAACAAGCTGATCACGCACAACCTGTTGTTCGACTTCACGCTGCCCGCGGCCTACACCGGTGCGGGCATGGAAATCACGCGCGGCAAGTGGATCGTCAAGGGCCTGGTCAACAACGTGAATGCCAGCCGCCGCAACGCCAACGAGCGCACGCCGAGCTTTGCCTATCGCGTCGACTATTCGAAGGGCGAGTTCCAGGGCTTCGGTTTTGCCGGTGTCCATGGCAAGGCCGCGAACTTCCGCGCCACCGGCACCAACCCGGTCAGCGGCGAGGACTACGATGCCCGCGACACGCGCCTGAACCTGTTCGAGTTCGACGCCTACTTCATCCGCGGCGACTTCACCTGGCAAGGCCAACTGAGCTATGGCACGCAGAAGGCCGCAGCCATCACGGCCGATCCGGAGACCGGCGCGCTGCGCGATGCGCGCTGGATGGGCGCCTCCACCTTGATGGCCTACAAGTTCATTCCCCGCTGGGAAGTGACAGGCCGGCTGGACTACCTGCAGAACAAGCGCAACGGCGGCGGCCTGCTGGCCTATACCGCGGCCGACGATCGCAACGGCATCGGCCCCGACCCGCGCCTGCGCTGCGACGACGGCTGGGTGGAGGGCTGCGACAAGGGAACCAACCGCATGGCCTTGTCCGTCGGCCTGAGCTACCTGTACAACCTGAACACCGTGCTGAAGGCCGAGGCCCGCTTCGACCGCGCGAACCTGCCGGTGTTCCTGGACGTGCGCACCGGCGCATACCGCAAGAGCAATGCGGTCTTCGGTACCTCGGTGGTGGTCAGTTTCTAGGCTGGCCCCCGGCCACGGACCGGCAGCGCCGGATCCGTGCCGGAACCTTGGATGCCCTCCGCGCAATGCTGTGCCGACGGGGTCCATGAAGAGAAACGGAAAGGAATACGCCATGTCCGCAACCACGGTCGATTGGCATGCCCGTGCCCGCGAGCTTCAGATCGATGGCCGCTCGGTCATCGAAGGCCAGCGTCGTAACGCACAAGATGGTGAGACCTTCGATTGCATCTCGCCGCTGAATGGCGTGTCGCTGGGCAAGGTGGTGCGCGGCCGGGCTGCGGATATCGATGCCGCGGTGTCCAGTGCCCGCAGGGCCTTTGAAGACGGCCGCTGGGCTCACCAGCCACCAGCGGCCCGCAAGCGCGTGCTGCAGCGTTTTGCCGAGAAGATCCTCGCTGCCAAGGAAGAACTGGCGCTGCTGGAGACCCTGGACATGGGCAAGCCGATCCAGTACTCGCTGGGTGTCGACGTGCCCTCCACCGCCCGCTGCATCCAGTGGTATGCCGAGGCCGTCGACAAGATCTACGACGAGATCGCGCCGACGCCACGCAGCGGCCTGGCCTTGATCACGCGTGAAGCGATGGGCGTCATCGGCGCCATCGTGCCCTGGAACTACCCGATGATCATGGCCGCCTGGAAGCTGGGCCCGGCGCTGGCGGCCGGCAACTCGGTGGTGTTGAAGCCCAGCGAGAAGAGCCCGCTCACTGCCCTGCGCCTGGCAGAGCTGGCGCTCGAGGCCGGCCTGCCGCCGGGCGTGTTCAACGTCGTCCCGGGCTATGGCCATGAGGCCGGCGAAGCGCTGGCGCTGCACATGGAGGTGGATGCCATCGGCTTCACCGGCTCCACACGCGTGGGCCGCCGAATGCTGGACTACGCAGGCCGCTCGAACCTGAAGCGCGTGTACAACGAACTCGGTGGCAAGTCCGCCTTCATCGTGTTCGACGACTTTGCCGATGTGGCCCGCGCCGCCAAGACCGTGGCCGGCAGCATGTTCTTCAACCAGGGCGAGAGCTGCAACGCACCTTCCCGCGTGCTGGTGCACGACAGCGTGGCGGAAGAGTTCATCGCCCGCGTGGTGGCCGAGGCGCCGAACTACGCGCCGGCAGACCCATTGCTGCAAGACACGGTGATGGGCGCGCTGGTCGACGCCACCCAACTGCGCACGGTGATGGGCTATATCGAGGCCGGCACCCAGGAGGGTGCGGTCTGTGCCACCGGTGGCAAGCAGGCCTTGTCTGCCAGCGGTGGCTACTTCGTCGAGCCCACGGTGTTTGACGGCGTCGACAACACGATGACGATTGCCCGCGAGGAAATCTTCGGCCCGGTGCTGGGCATCCAGCGCTTCAAGACCGAGGAAGAGGCACTGCGCATCGCCAACGACAGCGCCTATGGCCTGCAGGCCAGCGTGTGGAGCGACGACATCAACCGCGCTCATCGCATGGCCCGCGCGCTGCGCGCGGGCACGGTGCACGTGAACCAGTACGACGAGGACGACATCACCGTGCCTTTCGGCGGCTACAAGCAAAGCGGCAACGGACGCGACAAGTCCTTGCATGCCTTCGACAAGTACACGGAACTGAAGACCACCTGGGTTCGCATTGATTGATCCCCCCCGGAGCGACCTCCGGCCCTCACCGCGAAGAACAGTCCCCCGGACTGTTCTTCGTCGTGTTCGGCCCCCCAGGGGGCAACACCTGCAGCCCGGCAGAGCCGGATCTGCGGTGTTCGCTTGGGAAGGCACGACGTTCTACATTTGGGAGATGAAGCAATGAAAGACCTGCACGAACGACTGGCCACCGCCCAGGTGCACACGCTGCTGGCCCAGTTCACCGACATCCACGGGGTCGCCAAGGGCAAGTTCGTGCCATTGACGCACCTGGATGCGCTGTTGACCGATGGCGTCGGCTTCAGCGGCCCGTCGATCGCCGGCACCGGCCTGCCGCGCACGGGGCCGCGCGCCGAGTACTGGGCGCGTGGCTATGCCAGCACCACGCAGTTGCTGCCCTGGCTGCCGGGTCATGCGCGTGTGGTTTGCGACGGCTGGGTGGCCGATGAGCCTTTCGATGCCTGCCCGCGCCAGGTACTGCGTCGCGCCGCCGCCCGGCTGGCGGACAAGGGCTGGCACTTGCGGACCGGCATCGAGCCCGAGTTCTTTCTGCTCAAGCGCAGCGGCGAGCGCTGGCTGCCGGCCGATGATGGCGACCGGCTGGACAAGCCCAGCTACGACCTGAAGTCGCTGCCTCGCCAGGCCGGCTTTCTGCAGGCCTTGCACCAGGCCTTGCAGCAATGCGGGCTGGATGTGCTGCAGCTCGACCATGAAGACGCGCATGGCCAGTACGAAGTGAACTTCGGCTTCGACGAAGCACTGATCAGCGCCGACAACCTGATGCTGTTCAAGATGGCCGCACAGGCGCTGGCCGAGGCACACGGGATGGTGTTCTCGATGATGCCCAAGCCGTTTGCCAACCAGCCGGGCAGCGGCATGCATTTCCATGTCTCGCTGTGGAAGGGCCATGGCGTCAATGCGCAGAACCTCTTCGTGCCGCACACGGCCGATGGCGCGGCGCTGCCGAACGCCGGGCTGTCGCCGCTGGGCCAGCAGTTCGTGGCCGGCGTGCTGGCCCATTCACCAGCACTGTGTGCCCTGGCCGCCCCCACCGTCAATGGCTACAAGCGTCTGGTGGTCGGTGAATCGCTGTCCGGCACCAGCTGGGCGCCGGCCTATATCGCCCATGGCGCCAACAACCGGACCGCGCTGGTGCGCACCTTGTCCGGCCGCTTCGAATGGCGGCTGCCCGATGCCAGCGCGAACCCCTACCTTGCCACGGCCGGGCTGATTGCCGCCGGGCTGGACGGCATCGAGCGCCGCATGACGCCAGCCCCTGGCTGCGATGACGACCTGTTTGAACTGCCCTTGCAGGACGTGCTCGCCCGGGGCATCACCACCTTGCCGCAGGACCTGGGCGAGGCCTTGCGAGCGCTGCAGGCCGACGAGGTGATCACCGCCGCACTGGGCCCGACCCTCACCGAGCAGTTCCTGCAGCTGAAGCGGGCCGAGTGGACCGAGTACCAGCGCCATGTCGGCGACTGGGAGCTGCAGCGCTATGCGGCCGCATTCTGATCGGCCTGCTGCGGCCCGCCTGGCCGGGCACGCCGGCGGCTACCCCAGCCCGCGGAGCAGCAGTTGCGGAAGAGGGTTCAGGCGAACGACGGTTGCAGGTCGTCGGGCTTGGGCTCTTCCAGCCAACGGATCATGCGCCGGATGAGCGGCTCGACGTTGCCTGCGCGGCAGGTGAGAACGATGTCCTGCCAGTAGGAAAGGCGATCCGGGCATACCGGCCGCAGAGACTGCAACATCCGCGTTTCCTGGACGACGTGAGCCGGAAGGTAGCCGACGAACCGGCCCGTGGCCACCAGCAGCGCGACGCCCTCGATGCTGTCGGCTCGCGTTCGGGTGTTGGCTGCAAACAGGGACGTCAGGCCCGGCAGAGGGATGGAGTCGAAGTACGGATCGGTGACAAGCGCCAGTTTGCGCAGGTCGTCCTGACTGAGTTCACGATTCGGATCCCCATGCAGAGGATGCCCCGGCCCGACGTAGAGGTCGCTGCGTTCGGAGTACAGGGGATACTGAATCAGCCCTGCCGCCGGCGGGCGCGCCGCCAGGATGCCGGCGCTGAGCCCACCGGCGAGCACCTCGCGTTCGATCTCCATCGGGCGCAGGGTCTGCAGCACCAGACCGACCCCGGGCTCTGAGTCGATCAACCGGGCCAGCAGGCGAGAGAAGTGCCTGGCGCCCGCGTCGCTTCCCCCCGTGAGGAGCGCGTCCACCACACCCAGCCGCAGCGTCGGCCGGCTGCTGTCGCCCAGGGCGGCGAGGTCGTTCGCGAAGGTGGTCGTCGTGGCGAACCACGCGCGGCTCAGCATGTGCAGCCGTTCGCCCTCGGCGGTGAGCCTGAAGCCACCTCGACCGCGCCGTGCCAATGGCACCCCCAGCCTCTGTTCCAACTCGCGGAACTGCCGGCTCACCGTCGACAGATCAATCTGCAGTTCGATCGCCGCGGCCGACAGGCCACCGGCCTCGACCGCGGCCAGGAAGGTGCGCAGCAGACGAAGCTCGGCTTCGCCGATGTCTTGTGCCAACAGGCGCTGGGCAGGCCCGCCGAAGCTTGCGCGCCGTGAAAGCGAACTCGACGGCTTGCGCAATCCGGGCCTCCTCTTCTTCCAGTAGGGTTGCGACATGACAGCCGCTTCCGATTCTGACGCCATCGATCACGCCGACGCGAACGGCTTTGCCTTCGCCGACCAGGCCAGCTTCCTGAAATCGTCGCGTACCGCCGGCTCGCGGCAGCGCCCCTTCGGCATTGCCGGCATTGGCTGGGACGGTTCAACCACCAACCGCCCGGGCGCAAGAATGGCGCCACGTGCCATCCGCCAGGCCAGCCACATGCTGTGCGACGGCATCCATCCGTTGTTCGATGTCAGCCCGTCGGCGCATGTGTTCGACTTCGGCGACCTGCCGCTGCCCAACACCAGCCTGGACGCGATGCGCGCGCAACTCGCCGGCATGCTGCCCGCCATGCTGGCCAGCCATGAGATGGTGTGGCTGGGTGGTGACCACTCGATCACCTTGCCGATCCTGCGCGCACTGAAGCGACACCTGGGCCGCCCGCTGGCGGTGATCCACTTCGACGCCCATTGCGACACCTGGACCGACCACTTCGGCGAGCCGAGTGGCCACGGTACCTGGGTGTACGAGGCCATGGAAGAGGGGCTGGTGATCGACGCCTGCTTCACCCAGCTGGGCATCCGCTCCGCAGGCGATGTGGCCGCGAGGCGCTATGTGCAGGACCGCGGCGGGCAGATCTTCACCGCGCGCGACCTTCGTGGCCTGGAGGGCCCCTCGCAACTGGCAGGCGTGGTGTCGTCGATCCGCGAGCGCCTTGCGGCGCATGGCGGCCCGCCCGTGTACCTCAGTCTGGACATCGACTGCCTGGACCCTGCATTCGCGCCCGGCACCGGGACACCCGAGCCGGGCGGCATGAGCACCGGGCAGGTGATGACGCTGCTGGAAGAGCTCCACGACCTGCCTTTCGTCGGCATGGACTGCGTGGAGGTGTCCCCACCCTACGACCACGCCGAACTCACGGCCTATGCCGCCGCGAGCTTCGTCTGGACCTACCTGGCCGGCCGTCTGGCCAACCGGCGGCGTTGAGTCTGCCCCCGCCCGCTGCGACAGACGCCGGCCGTGTCAAGCCGGCGTCAAGGCGGCGGCAACCCGCCACCATAACGCGAATATTACGCGGCTCTTGCGCGGCTTCTGCTCGCCTGGGTCAGGCCGCACCGCCCTCGGTGCGCAGGCCTTCTGCGCGCCAGCGCAGCATGCCGCCGGCCAGATTGGCCACGGCGCTGAAGCCGCTGCGCTGCAGCAGCACCGTGGCCTGCGCCGAGCGCGCGCCAGAACGGCACACCGTGACGATTGGCCGGTCTTGCGCCAACTCGCCGGCCCGCGCGGCGAGATCGGACAAGGGCATGAGTCGCGCGCCGGGAATGTGACCCAGCGCGTCCGAGAACTCGGCCGGTTCGCGCACGTCGACCACCTGGATGTCGCCGCCGGCCGCACCAAGCCGCTCTTCCAGCACCACGGGCTGGATTTCCCACACGCCACCGAAGCTGCAGGTCAGCGGCGCCCAGGTCGGCTCGTCGGGCACGCTGACGGCGCCCTCGGGTTGGCCGCAGCGCAGATTGGCCGGCACCGCGATGTCCATCAGCTTCGGATGCGCCAGGCCCAGGTGGTTCATGTAGCCGCTGAAGTCGGCTTCGTTCACATCGCCACCCAGGCGCGGATTGAAGGCGCGTTCTTCGGCCACGCTGGTGACCGTCAGGCCGCGGTAGTCGTGACCCGGGTAGAGCAGGCAATGGCCTGGCAGCGTCAGCAGCTGGCTCTTCACCGAGTGGTACAGCTGGCCCGGGTTGCCCTGTTGGAAATCAGTGCGGCCGCAGCCGCGGATCAGCAGGCAATCGCCGGTGAAGGCCATGCGCTGGTCATCCAGCACGAAGCTCAGGCAGCCGGCGGTGTGGCCCGGCGTCGCGCGCACCTCCAGGTAGCGGCGGCCGAAGTGCACGCGCTCGCCGTCTACCAGCAGCCGGTCTGCGTTGCTCGCGCCGGCTGCCGCGGCCAGCAGGATCTGGCTGCCGCAGCGCTGCTTCAGCAGCCAGGCCGCGGTGACGTGGTCGGCATGCACATGCGTGTCCAGCGTGGCCAGCAGCTTCAGCCCCAGCTCGCGCAGCAGCGCGGCGTCGCGGTGCACGTTCTCGAACACCGGGTCGATCAGCAGCGCCTCGCCGGCGTCGCTGTCGCCGAGCAGGTAGGTGTAGGTCGAAGACTGTCGGTCGAAGAGTTGGCGAAAGATCAGCATGGCGCCAGATTCCTGATGGGGATTGCCCTAGTCATTTTCCTCGCGCCTGGAACTAATATTCGTAAAGCCGAATATATTTATTGATCAGCCACAGTATCCGCGAGGACCGCCTCTTGGCCCCACATGATCGCCGCTCCGGCCGCCTGGTCAAGGCGCCCGAGCATTTCATCGATGCGCAAGGCGCGCGCGCCGTGTTCGGCGAGGCGCGCAATGGCCGGCGCGACTTCGTGCGGGCCGCGTTTGCCGCTGCGCTGGCCGGCGCCGGCAGCGCTGCTGCCCGCGGCCAGGCGAACCCCCTACCGGCCGACGGCGGCGACCCGAACATCCTGGAACTGCCGCCGCACAGCAAGGGCCTGGGCCAGCCGGTGGCCGCGCAAGGCTATGGCCTGCCCTCGCAGTACGAGCGCAACGTGCAGCGCCGCCCCAGCCCGGGCCTGACGCAAACGCGCCAGGCCTCGGTATCGTTCGCGCCGCTGCAAAGCCTGTTCGGCATCGTCACGCCCAGTGGCCTGCACTTCGAGCGCCATCACCAGGGCTGGTGGGACGTCGACCCGTCGAAGCACCGGTTGATGCTGAACGGCTCGGACGACAAGATGCTGCGCCAGCCGATGGTGTTCACCGTCGACGAGATCATGCGCCTGCCCTCGGTGAGCCGCTTCCACTTCATCGAGTGCGGCGCGAATACCGGCATGGAGTGGGGCAACGTCGCGGTGCCCACCTGCCAGTACACGCACGGCATGCTCAGTTGCAGCGAGTTCACCGGCGTGCCGCTGAGGCTGCTGCTCGAGATGGCCGGCGCAGACGTCAAGCGCGGCCGCTACGTGCTGGCCGAGGGCGCCGACGGGTCCTCGATGACGCGCACGATCCCGATGGAGCTGGTCGAGAGCGGCGAGGTGCTGGTCGCCTACGGCCAGAACGGCGAGATGCTGCGCCCGGAGAACGGCTACCCGCTGCGCCTGGTGGTGCCCGGAGTACAGGGTGTGAGCTGGGTGAAGTACCTGCGGCGCATCGAAGTCGGTGACCAGCCCTATGCCACCAAGGACGAGACGGTGCACTACATCGACCTGATGCCCGACGGGCAGCACCGCCAGTACAGCAGCGTGCAGGAGTGCAAGAGCGTGATCACCACGCCCTCGGGCGGCCAGGTGCTGCTGGACAAGGGCTACTACCAGATCAGCGGCCTGGCCTGGTCGGGCCGGGGCAAGGTCAAGCGGGTGGACGTGTCGGTCGATGGCGGCCGCAACTGGCGCACGGCGCGGCTGCAGGAGCCGGTGATGAGCAAGTGCCTGACGCGCTTCTCGCTCGACTGGAACTGGGACGGCAAGCCCGCGCTGGTGCAGAGCCGCGCGATCGACGAGACCGGCCACGTGCAGCCCAGCTACCGCCAGCTGCGCGCGGTGCGCGGCACGCGCTCGAT
>CAZXLI010000209.1:0-11916 GCA_964641795.1 uncultured Bordetella sp.
GCGGCAGCAACGGCGGCCTGCTGGTCGGCGCGGTGATGCTGCAGCGGCCCGAGCTGTTCAAGGCCGTGGTCTGCCAGGTGCCGCTGCTGGACATGAAGCGCTACCACCTGTTGCTGGCCGGTGCCTCGTGGATGGCCGAGTACGGCGACCCCGACAAGCCCGAGGAATGGGCCTGGATCTCGAAGTACAGCCCGTACCAGAACGTCAAGCCCGGGCAGAAGCTGCCGAAGGTGCTGTTCATCACCTCGACGCGCGACGACCGCGTGCACCCCGGCCATGCCCGCAAGATGGCCGCGCGCATGACCGAGCTGGGCTATGCGCCGCTGTACTACGAGAACATCGAAGGCGGCCATGGCGCCGCGGCCGACAACGTGCAGAAGGCCGACATGATGGCGCTGGAGTTCTCGTTCCTCTGGCAGCAGCTCGGCGGGAAATGAGTGCCCCCCGTGCCGGGCTGCGCCTGCTGAGCGCCGCGGCCGTCTGCGCCGCGCTGCTGAGCGGCGTGAGCGCGCTGGCCCAGCCCGCGGTGCCGGCCGCGCCGGCGGCATCCCCCGTCGTCGAAGATCCCTACCTGTGGCTCGAGGACGTGCAGGGCGACAAGGCCCTGGCCTGGGCGCGCGAGCGCAATGCGGCTTCGCGCGCGCAGCTGCAGGCCTGGCCCGGCTACAGCGCCATGCGCGACGGTCTCAAGGCCGTGCTGGATTCGCAGGCGCGCATTCCGGCGGTCACGCGGCAGGGCCCGTGGTTCTACAACCTGTGGCGCGATGCCGCCCACCCGCGCGGGCTGTGGCGGCGTGCAACGCTGGAGGCGTACCGCAAGGCCGATCCCGCCTGGGAGACCGTGCTCGACCTCGATGCGCTGGCGAAGGACGAGCACGAGAACTGGGTCTGGGGCGAGGCGCAGTGCTTCGGGCCGAGCTACCGGCGCTGCATGATCAGCCTGTCGCGCGGCGGCGCCGATGCCAAGGTCTGGCGCGAGTTCGATACCGTCGAGCGCCGCTTCGTCGCCAGCGGCGGATTCACGCTGCCCGAGGCCAAGTCAGATGTGAGCTGGCTCGATGCCGACACACTGATCGTCGGCTCCGACTTCGGCCCCGGCACGATGACCGATTCGGGCTACCCGCGCACGCTCAGGCGCTGGGCGCGCGGCCAGCCGCTGGCCCAGGCGCCGACGATCTTCGAAGGCGACAAGGCCGACGTGACGGCCGATGCCGAGGTCGTGCGCACGCCCGGCTTCGAGCACGTGCTGCTCACGCGTTATGTCAGCCGCACCGACATCCGTCGCTCGCGGCTGCAGCCCGACGGCAAGCTCGTGCCGGTCTCGGCGCCGCCCGATGCGCAGATGCGCTTCTGGGGGCCGCGCCTGCTGATCCAGCTGAAGAGCGACTGGCAGGTGGCGCCCGACCATCGCGAACCGCGGGGTGCCTTGCTGCTGACCGATTTCGATGCCTTCATGAAGGGCGAGCGCCGTTTCGAGCGCCTGTTCGAGCCCAGCGCCACCCGCTCGCTGGCGCGCTACCACACCACCGGCAGCCAGGTGCTGCTGAACGTGCTGGACGATGTCAGCAGCCGGCTCGAAGCCTGGCGCCAGGTGGATGGCCGCTGGCAACGCCGCGTGATCGCCACGCCCTCGCCCGGCACCTTGACGCTGGAGACGCTGCACGACCCGCTGCTGAAGGACGACCCGCTGGCGGAGGCCGCCTGGCTCACGCACAGCGGCTTCCTGACGCCGGACACGCTGTACCTGGCGGACGCGGCGCAGGACACGCTGGCGCCGGTGAAGTCGCTGCCGGCCTTCTTCGATGCCGCCGGCATGCGCGTCGAGCAGCGCTTCGCACGCTCGAAGGACGGCACGCGCGTGCCCTACTTCGTGGTCTGGCCGAAGGGCGCGCGGGCCGACGGCGCGAACCCGACGCTGCTGTACGGCTACGGCGGCTTCGAAATCTCGCAACTGCCGCGCTACCTGCCCACCTACGGCAGCGCCTGGCTGTCGCGTGGCGGCGTGTTCGTGATGGCCAACATCCGCGGCGGTGGCGAGTACGGCCCGGCCTGGCACCAGGCTGCCATCAAGGCCCACAAGCAGAAGAGCTACGACGACTTCGCCGCGGTGGCCGAAGACCTGATCGCGGCGAAGATCACCTCGCCGAGGCACCTCGGCATCGAAGGCGGCAGCAACGGCGGCCTGCTGGTCGGCGCGGTGATGCTGCAGCGGCCCGAGCTCTTCAACGCGGTGGTCTGCCGCGTGCCGCTGCTGGACATGAAGCGCTACCACCGGCTGCTGGCCGGCGCCTCGTGGATGAGCGAGTACGGCAACCCCGACAAGCCCGAGGAATGGGCCTGGATCTCGGCCTACAGCCCGTACCAGAACCTCCGACCGGGGCAGCAGCTGCCGCCGGTGCTGTTCACCACCTCGACCCGCGACGACCGCGTGCACCCCGGCCACGCGCGCAAGATGGCCGCGCGCATGCTCGAGCAGGGCTACACGCCGCTGTACTACGAGAACATCGAAGGCGGCCACGCCGGCGCTGCCGACAGCACGCAACGCGCAGACCTGCTGGCGCTGGGCTATGCGTTCCTGTGGCAGCAATTGGCACGCTGACCATGTCCTCCACCCCACCGATACCCGCCGACGCCCAGGCCGTGCTGGACTTCTGGTTCGGCCCGCCCGACGACCCCCAGCATGCAGCGCAGCGGCCGGCGTGGTTTCGCAAGGACGCCGCCTTCGACGAACGCATTCGCACGCGGTTCGGCGCCCTGCTCGAAGACGCGCTGGCCGGTGCCTTGAGCCACTGGGCCGCTGATGCGCACGGTGCGCTGGCCGAGGTGATCGTGCTCGACCAGTTCACCCGCAACGCCTTCCGCGACACCGCGCGGGCCTTCGCCGGCGATGCCCGCGCGCTGGCCGCCGCGCAGGCGATGGTCGCGCGCGGCCTGGACCGCGGGCTGACGGGCGTGCAACGCCAGTTCGTCTACCTGCCTTTCGAGCATGCCGAAGACCTGTCGCAGCAACGGCGCGCACTCGAACTCTTCGGCCAGCTCGAGCGCGACGAGCCGGCGCTGGCCGGCCTGCTCGGCTGGGCGCAGCGGCACCACGACATCGTCGCCCGCTTCGGCCGCTTCCCGCATCGCAATGCGGCGCTGGGCCGCGCGAGCACGGCCGAAGAACTCGCCTTCCTGCAGACGCCCGGCTCGGGCTTCTGACCCGCCCGTGAGCAGCCTGGACACGCCCTGGCTCAGCCGGCGACCCGCACCGCCGCTGGACCTGTTCATCGACACGCTGTGGACCAGCCAACGCGCCGGGCCGCTGCCGCATGGCCGCGAATGGGGCTTGCCGAACGGCTGCGCCGACCTGGTGGTGCCGCTGACGCAGGACCGGCTGCTGCGCTACGACGGTGCCGCCGATCGCAGCGGCCGGCATGTCGCCGAAGGGCTGCTGCAGGGCGTGCAGCAAGGGCCGACCTTGCGCGACACCTCCGGCGCGCTGTGCGTCGTCGGTGTGCATTTCCGACCCGGCGGCCTGGTTGCGTTCTTCGATGCGCCGGCCGATCACTTCACCGACCAGACCGTGGCACTGGCCGACCTGTGGCCCGGCTTCGGCCCGGCGCTGCGCGAGCGCTTGAACGGCCCGCGTGGGCTGGCCGCGCCGGCCGCCCGGCTGCTGGCGCTGGAAGCCGCGCTGATGTCGCGCCTGCGCCGGGTGGCCGAACCGACGGCGCTGCAGGACCCGATGGTGCAGTGGGCCGTGGCGCGCCTGTCCGATGGCCGGCAGCGCATCGGCGAGGTGCAGCGCGCCAGCGGCTGCTCGCCGGCACGCTTCATCGCCCGCTACCGTGCGGCCTGCGGCGTGGCACCGAAGCGCCATGCCGAGCTGATGCGATTCCACACGCTGCTGTCGAGCGCGCCGCGCGCCGGCGCGTGGGCCATGGCCGCTGCAGATGCAGGTTATGCCGACCAGGCCCACCTGGTGCGCGAGTTCCGCCGCTTTGCCGGTCTTGGCCCCAGCGACTACTTGCGCCATGCCACCGCGTTCGCGACGCACGTGGCCTGCCGCTAGCGAAAAAATCTTCAAGCCGGCGAGGACCGGGCGCCCGTAAGCTGCGCCATCCGCAGATCCAGGAGCCGACGATGACGCTGCCCCCCGCCCCGGTGATCCACGAAGTCTTTCCGTACCTGCGCGTCAAGGGCGCGGCGCAGGCCATCGCGTTCTACGTGCAGGTCTTCGGCGCGGTGGAGCGCTACCGGCTGGCCGAACCCGACGGCCGCATCGGCCACGCCGAACTGCAACTGGGACCGATCGTGCTGATGATCAGCGAGGAGTACCCCGAGTACGGGTTGCTCGCCCCGAAGCCCGACCAGTCGCTGGGCGCGTCGATCCACCTGCATGTCGACGATTGCGACGCCTGCGCGGCACGCGCGGTGGCGGCCGGCGCCACGATGGAGATGGCGCCGACCGACCAGTTCTACGGCGAACGCAGCTGCCGCGTGCGCGACCCCTTCGGCCACCAGTGGCTGCTGGGGCATGAGATCGAGAAGCTCACGCCCGAGGAGATGCAGCGCCGCTACACCGCGCTGTTCACGCAGCCGGCGGGCCGCTGAGGCTGGGAATCAGGACGAGCCGCCCTTCTTCGCCGCGGCCTCCTTGGCCAGGTCGGCCTTGCACTCGTCGGACATCTGATCCTTCTTGTCCTTCAGGCATTCGGCGATGCGGCCGCCGCCGGGCTTCACGCCCGGGCACAGCTTCTTGATGTCGGCCTTGCACGCTTCGGTGATGCGGCCACGCTCGGCGGCGAAGGCAGAGGGCATGGTGGCCGTGGCCGCCAGGGCCAGCAACAAGGCGGCGGGGATCTTCATGAACATGGACGACTCCGGTCAGAGAAAAGCCGAGGATGCCCAGCAACGGCCCCCGCTGCAATGCCGATGACGCCGCGCGAGGTAAAAGCATGTGAAGGTGGCCCCTCCCAGCGCACGCCGCGGATCCGGCTGCGCCGGTCCGCTGGCGTGGCCCCCTGGAGGGGGAGGCGCCGCAGGCGCTCCGGGGGTGGGCGCCTCAGCCCGCGGCTTCCTTCTCCTGCAGCAGGCGCCACATCACCTTGCCCGAGCCGGACTTCGGCAGCGCCTCCACAAACTCCACCAGCCGGGGCACCTTGTAGGCGGACATGTGCTCGCGCGCCCAGTCGATGATGTCCTGCTCGCTGGTCTTTCCGCGTGCCTCGGCACGCAGCACCACCACCGCTTTCACGGTCTCGCCGCGGTAGGCGTCGCGACTGCTGATCACACAGGCCTCCTGCACCGCGGGGCACTTGAACAGCAGCAGTTCCACCTCGCTGGGCCAGACCTTGAAGCCGCTGGCATTGATCATCCGCTTGAGCCGGTCGGTGATGAAGAAGTAGCCCTCGCTGTCCATGTGGCCGAGGTCGCCGGTGCGGAAGAAGGTCTTGCCGTCGAGCTCGATGAAAGCCTCGCGCGTGGCCTGCGGGTGGCCCCAGTAGCCCTTGAAGATCTGCGGCCCGCTGGAGACGATCTCGCCGGTTTCGCCGGGCGGCAGTTCCTTCAGCGTGTCGGGGTCGATGATGCGCGAGTCGGTGCCGAAGATCGGGATGCCCAGGCACTGCAGCTTGGCACGCTCGGGCAGGTTGGCATGCGTGGGCGCCGCCGTCTCGGTGAGCCCGTAGCCTTCGGCAAAGGTGATGCCGAACTCGCGCTGCAGCCGCTCGGCCACCGCCTGCGGCATCGCCGCGCCGCCGCCGGACAGGTAGCGCAGGCTCGAGAGGTCGAAGCTGGCGTAGTTCGGGCTGCCGAACAGGTCGATGATCATCGTCGGGATGCAGGTCCAGTGCGAGACCTGGTGCCGCGCGATCAATCGGCCCGCCAGTTCGCGGTCCCAGCGCGGCAGGATCACCGTGGTGCCGCCGCCGGCCACCGAGCCGAGCACGCCATAGATGAAGCCGGTGATGTGGAACATCGGCACCACGCCCAGGCTCACGGTCTCGGGGCCGGCATGGCCCCACTGCCCGCCGCCGATGGCGTTGTGCATCAGCGTGCGATGGGTGTGGATGCAGCCCTTGGGCTTGCCGGTGGTGCCCGAGGTGTAGGGCAGCAGCGCCATGTCGTCGGGCCCGGCGGTGTGCGGCGCGGGTTGATGGCCCGCGGCCAGCACCTCGGCCCAGCGCAGCGTGCCGGGCGGCAGCGGCGGGTCGGCCAGCAGCCATTGCAGGATGGCCTCGCTGGGCCTCTCGGCCGGATCGAGCGGCCCGGCCGGCATCGCCTCGGCAAAGCGGGTGGCCACGACCTGCTGCAGCCGTTGCTCGGCCGGCAGTTCGGCACTGGCCTGGGCCACGATGCCGGCCAGGTCGGCCGTCGTCAACACGATGCGCGCGCCGGAGTCGGCGATGTAGTGGCCGAACTCGTCGGCCTTGTTCATCGGGTTCACCGGCACGACCACCGCATCGGCGCGCAGCACGCCTTGCACCGCCACCACGTACTGCGGGCAGTTCTGCATGAAGACGATGACGCGGTCGCCCTTCTTCACGCCCTGGGCCTGCAGCCAGCCGGCCAGGCTTTCGGCCTGGCGCAGGAGCTCGGCATAGGTGATAGGCTGGCCGAAGAACAGGTAGGCCGGCCGGTTGGGAAAGCGGGTGGCCGAGACCACCAGGTTGAACCACAGGCTGGTCTCGGGCAGCACCAGCGCACGCGGCAGTCGCGCAGGCCAGATGGCATGGTGCGGGCGGGTGATGGGCAGGGGCATGGCACGCAGGGCAGAGTGGTTGGAACCAGGCCCCGGTGTAGCCCATGCGCGGCGGCTGCGGCAACGCGGCGAACCCGCGGAATGTCCCGTGCGGGACGCTTGTCACGGCGCGGCCCGCGCGCCCTGTAAACGAGCGCTCAGCCGCCGCCGAGCCGCGCCCGCGCGCGCTCCTCGATCGCGCGCACCTGCACGCACTCGGCATGGTCGTAGAACTGCGGCTTGGCGCACTCGCGCACCAGGCACTTGTGCAGCGCCAGCAGCATGCGGCCGCCACAGTTCTCGCGCGGGTCGGCATTGCGGCTGGCCGGCATCGGCGTCAGCGCACCATCGGGGCTGGGCCGCGTGGCCACCGGCGGATCGCCGGGGGTGGTGTTGCGCACCGGTGGCGTGGTCTCGACGTTCGGCGGCAACACCGGCGGACGGCGCTCCGGGGGCGTACTGGGCGAGGGGTTGGCCGTGGCGGTATTCCGGTTGCTGCCATTGCCTGCGCCGGTCTTGCGCTGGCCGCTGCCCTCGGGTGCCGATGCGGGCAGGGGCCGCAAGGCCGCGCTGTCCACGGTCATGCCGGACGGGCCCGTCGTCGTCGCGGTGGGCGTGGTGCGCACGGGGGCGGCCACGCGCGCCGGGGCAGAGGCGGGCACCGGGGCAACCGCCACTGCTGACGCTGGCGGCGGAGCCGCCGCCACCGCACTGGCGGGGGCCGAGGCGGCGAGCGGCTCGAGCACCGGGGCCGAAGCCGCGACGGCCACCGACGCCGCGGCGGAGGCCGCCACGGCAGAAGCCGCCGGGGCCTGCACCACCGGCGAGGGCGCGGGGCCCGGCCGCTGCAGGAGCCACCACAGTGCGCCGCCCGCGATCACCACGGCGGCGCCGACCGCCAGCATCGGCCCCACCGACTTCTGCGGCAAGCCGGCCGGCTGCGGCGGCAGCACGCGGTCGGCCGTGGCCGACCATTCCTCGGCCTCGACCGGCAAGGGCGCGGGCGTCGCCGGCGGGCCGGCATGCACCACCGCCGAACGCGGCTGCGGCGGCGCCGGAGGCGGCATCGAAGGGGGCACCGAGACCGGGCCCTGCGCATTGACGCCCAACGGCGAAGACGGCACCGAAGGCTCGTCCAGGCCCAACGGGATGTCGGCGGCGCGATCGGGCTGCACTTCGGTGCGCTGCCAGGCGGTGGGCGACGGCGGCAGCACCACGCGCACCGGCACCTCGACACGGCCGCTCAGTACCTCGCGCAGATCGTTCACCGATTGCGGCCGATCGGCCGGCCGCGGCGCCAGCATCCAGTCCACCGTGCGCAGGAAGCGCTCGGAAATGCCCGGCCGCTGCACGCTGGCCAGCGGCGCCGCGTCGTCGCTGACGGTGCGCACCGTGGCCGGCAGCGGCGGAGATTCGGTGATCAGGAAGTGGAAGGTGGCGCCCAGCGCATACAGGTCGGTCCAGGCCCCCTGGCGCAGGTTGGTGGCCTCGCCGTACTGCTCGATCGGCGCGTAGCTCGGTTTCAGGATGGCGGTGAGCGTCTGGCTGCGCCCCTGGATCACATGTCGTGCGGCGCCGAAGTCCAGCAGCATCGGCACGCCGTCTTCGCCGATCAGGATGTTGTCCGGTGCGATGTCGCGGTGAAAGACATCCTCGCGGTGCAGCACCTCCAGCGCGCCCAGCACCGGTTCGAGCACGCCGCGCAGCCAGGTCTCGTCCGGCGGGCCCAGCACGCGCCGGGCCTCGCGCAGCGTGCGGCCGCGCAGCAGCGGCATCACCATGTAGGCGGTGCCGCGCTCTTCCCAGAACCGGTGCACCTTGATCAACGAGCGGTGATCGAAGCGCGCCAGCAGCTTGGCCTCGTTGACGAAGCTGCGCAGCCCGAGCTTGAAGGTCTCTTCATTGTTGGGCGAGGTCAGAGAGACATGCAGCGTGGCCGTGCGCGCGGCCAGCGAAGACGGCATGTATTCCTTGATCGCCACCTCGCGCTCGAGCCCATGGTCGAAGGCCAGGTAGACGATGCCGAAACCGCCGACGCCGATGACCCGCCGGATCTCGAATTCACCCAGCCGAGTGCCCGGCGGCAGGGCATTCGAGTGCCCTTCGGTGGTAAAGGTGCCGGCGCTGGACATAATTCAAAAGCTTAACCCACGGCATCGCGCCGTCCCAGCGGGGCGGACCTCAATCTGGTGAACTGACTCACGGGGAGCGTGCTAAGTGCCGGTTACCATAGTCACTTTCCGCCCGAACAGGCCCTAAGCGCCACGATGCAACGCCGCCACCTGTTGTGCCTGGCAGCCCTCGGCACGATGGCCGCCAGGCCCGCGCAGGCACTCGATGCGCCCGAGGGCGCGGTGGTGCTCACGCTGACCGGGCGGATCCGATCGCCCAATCACCAGGTCCAGGGCGAGCCCCAGGCGCAGTTCGACATGGGCATGCTCGAGCGCCTGCCGCAGCAGAGCTTCACCACCCGCACGCCCTGGTACAGCCAGCCGCGCAAGTTCACCGGCCCGCTGCTGCGCGACGTGCTGTCGCTGGCCATGGCGCAGGGCCAGTCGCTGAAGGCCACGGCGCTGAACGACTACCGCGTCGACATCCCGTTCGACGACGTGCAGCGCTATGACGTGCTGCTGGCTCGCCTGCTCGACGACAAGCCGATGTCGGTGCGCGACAAGGGGCCGCTGTTCATCATCTACCCGTTCGACAGCAACAGCGCGCTGCGCCGGGCGCTGTACTACACCCGCTGCGCCTGGCAGTTGAAGGCCATCGAAATCCTATGACCCCGCGCCACCTGGAGGCACAGGCATGAACCAGCGGGTGTCGCCGTGGTTCGGCGTCACCGGGCTGCTGCTGGTGGCCACCCTGCTGGCCGCGGCCTTCGTGCAGGTACGGCAGTACGCGCTGCTGAACCTCACGGTGCAGGGCCAGAACGACTACCTGGTGCTCAGCCTGTACCAGCTGGAAACCGAGTACCTGCGCCTGCGCGAGCAATGGCGCCAGGATCTCGATACCGCGGCGACGCAGCCGGCCGCGCTGCAGCTGCGCTACGACATCTTCCTCAGCCGCGTGGCGCTGCTGCGCAGCGAGCGTGCGCAGAAGCTGTTGCAGCAGGTGCCCAATGCCCAGCAGGTGCTGCGCCAGATCGACAGCTTCAGCAGCCGCGGCGACCTGTACCTGAGCCCCGAGCCGCGCGGCCCCCTGAGCCCGCAGGCCGCCCGTGCGCTGCTGGCCGACCTCGTCGCGTTGAGCGACCCGATCCACCAGCTGCTGCTCGATGCCTCGCACCAGGTCGCCTCGCAGCTCACCGCGCGGCAGGACCAGGTGCGCCAGCACAACGAGATCGGCCTGGGCCTCACCGGCTTCCTCTCGGCCATGGTGCTGGTGTTCGCGCTGATCGCGCTGCGCCAGATGCGCAAGCTCGAGCAGCGCCGCCAGCACCTGGAGACGCTGGCCGACCAGTTGCGTGATGCGCGCATCGAGGCCGAATCGGCGAGCAATGCCAAGAGCGAATTCCTCGCCGACATGAGCCACGAGCTGCGCACCCCGCTGCACGGCCTGCTGGGCATGCTCTCGCTGCTGAAGGAAGCGCCGCGCGATGCGCAGGCCGGCGAGTGGCTGCGCACCGCCGACGAGTCGGCCACGCACCTGCTGAGCCTGCTCGACGATATCCTCGACCTCTCGAAGCTCGAATCCGGCGCGCTGGTGCTCGAGCCGCAGACCGTTGCGCTGCGTGCGCTGGTCAACGAGGTGCAGGCGCTGATGCAACCGCAGGCCAGTGCCAAGGGGCTGGTGCTCGAAGCCCGCTGCGACGACAGCCTGCCGGCGCATGTGCGGCTGGACCCGACCCGCACGCGCCAGGTGCTCTACAACCTGCTGAACAACGCCATCAAGTTCTCGGACGCCGGCAGCGTGATCCTGCGCTGCAGCAAGGTCGTCGGGGTCGACGGCGGAACCCAGCTGGAATTCGACGTCAGCGACACCGGCATCGGCATGGACCCGCAGACCGTCTCGCGCCTGTTCCAGCGCTTTGCACGGGCCGACGACCCGCGCGCCCGGCGGCAGGGCGGCACCGGGCTCGGCCTGGCGATCTCACGCAACCTGGCGCGGCTGATGGGCGGCGAGATCGTCGTGCGCTCCACGCCCGGCGCCGGCAGCGTGTTCAGCTTCCGCTGCGCGCTGGTACCGGCGGCCGAGCCGCCGACCAGCGCGGCGCCGGCCCAGGCCGGCGCCGGCGCCACGCCGCAGGTGCTGCGCGTGCTGGTGGCTGAAGACCACCCGGTGAACCGCATGTACCTGGCCGCGCTGCTCGAACGCCTGGGCCACCAGGGCCACCATGTCACCAACGGGCTGGAAGCGGTGCAGGCGATGCGCGAACAGCCCTTCGACCTGGTGCTGATGGACGTGCACATGCCGGTGATGGACGGCGTGGCCGCGACCGAGGCCATCCGCCAGCTGCCGCCGCCGGCCTCGCAGGTGCGCATCATCGCGCTCACCGCCGACGTGTTCGCCGACACGCGCGAGCGCTGCCTGCGCGCCGGCATCGACGAGGTCATCACCAAGCCGGTGAGCCTGCAGGCGCTGACGGCGCTGCTGTCGCGCCAGTTCGGCACCCCGGCCACCGCGCCGCCGGTGCCGGCCCTGCCCACGCCGGCCGAGCCCGGCGCGCCACCCAGCCCGCCGCGCGAGCATGCGCTGATCGACCATGCCGCGCTGGCCGAGGTGGCCGAGTTGATGGGCAGCGGCCGCTCGCCGGCGCTGTACGGCGGCTTCTTCGAGCAGGCCGCCGACACCGCCCACCGCATGCGCGAGGCGATGCGCGAGGCCGACACCGAAAGCCTCAAGCGCGCGGCCCATGCGGTGAAAGGCGCCGCGCTGAACCTCGGCCTGCCGGCGCTGGCCGATGCCGCCGCCACGCTCAGCCGCGAAGGCGGCACGCTCAGCGCCGCGCAGCTGGCGCTCGCGGTGCAACGCTACGAAGAGCTGGTCGCCGCCACGCGCAGCCTGTGCGCGGCCGAGGGGCTGATGGGTGAATGAGGCGGCCTGGCCGGCCGCACAGGCGCGCTCGGGCGCCTACACCACCACCGGCTCCGGCTCCAGCCGGAGGCCGAAGCGGCCATAGACGCTTTCCTCGATGGCCTTGGCCAGGCTGACGACCTCGGCCCCGATGGCGCCGCCCCGGTTCACCAACACCC
>CAZXLI010000210.1:0-11912 GCA_964641795.1 uncultured Bordetella sp.
CACTGGGATTCGACCACCGGGGTCGCGATCGCCGCCTTCATCTCCGGTGGCCGCCGCTCCCCCACGGTGCCGCTGGTGACCGACGCGCGCAACTGGGCCGAGGGTGTCTACATGGCCGCGACGATGGGTTCCGAGACCACCGCGGCGATGGCTGGCGGCAACGGCACGGTGCGCCGCGACCCCTTCGCGATGCTGCCCTTCATGGGTTACCACATGGGCGATCATTTCGCCCACTGGCTCGGGTTGGGTGCGAAGCTGGCCAACGCCGGCACACCGCTGCCGCGCATCTACTGCGTCAACTGGTTCCGCAAGGGCGCCGATGGCAAGTTCGTCTGGCCCGGCTACGGCGACAACATGCGGGTGCTGAAGTGGATCGTGGAACGGGCCGAGGGCCAGGCTGGCGGCAGCGAGAACCTGTTCGGGATCAGCCCGCGCTACGAGGACTTGAGCTGGAACGGGCTCGAATTCAGCCGGGAGCAGTTCGGCACCGTCACGCACCTGGCCCACGCCGACTGGCAGCAGGAGCTGAAGTTGCACGACGAACTGTTCACACTGCTGGCCGACCGCCTGCCGTCCGAACTGCCGGCGATCCGGCGGCAGCTCGAGCAGAAGCTCTCCGCCTGAGTGCTGGGGGGCGTGACCGGCCCCGCCAGATAGACTGCAGCCGCTGATGCGGCTGCAACTCCTTTCCGACCTGCACCTCGAGACCGAGGCCTTCGAGCCTCGGCCGGTGCCAGGTGCTGATCTGCTCGTGCTGGCCGGCGACATCGATGCCACTTGGCAAGGGCTGGACTTGTTCGCGGATTGGCCGGTTCCGGTGGTGATGGTGGCCGGCAACCACGAGTTCGACCAGCGCGAGCTCGACACCGCCTGGCCCGCCCTGCGCTCGCGCTGCGAAGGCCTGGGCATCCGCCTGCTCGAGCGCGACGCGTTCGTCTGGACTGCGCCTGACGGGCGACGCCTCCGCTTTCTGGGTACGGTGCGCTGGACCGATTTTGATCTGTTCGGTCCCGCGCGGCATGAGCAGGCGGTGCGCGCCGGCGGCTACTTTCAACGCGTGATGGGCGCTACGCGAGGTGGGCTGCCCTTCGACGCCAAGGCGGTACGCGAAGAGGGGCTGTGCTGCCGCCGTTGGCTGGCCCAATCCTTGGCCGAACCATCCCAAGGTCGCTGGGACGGCACCGTGGTCATCACCCACTTTGCCCCCAGCCTTCGCAGTGCGGACCCCCGCTTTGGCTCGCAGCCTGGCACCGCCAGCTTCTGCAATGCCGACGACGACCTGATTCCGCTGGCAGACCTGTGGCTGCATGGCCACCTGCATTGCCGTCACGACTATCGCGTGGAGCGTCGCGGCCGCCCGGCGACGCGTGTGGTCTGCCAGGCCACCGGCCTGGCGCGCAAGGGAGAGGCACGAGGCTTCGACCCGCTGAAGCTCATCGAGCTTTGACGAACGGCCTGTCCGCCGGTCAGCCGGTGCGTGCGACGAGGCCCTCGAAGCAGGTGGCCATCACCCAGTCGATGATCTGGTCGTCGCTGTATTGCCCCCCCGCCTTCAGGAACCCGAGCACCGGGTCGCAGGCTCGGGCGAACAAGGTGTACAGCACTGCTTCGGGGGGCAATCGGGTGTCCAGTGCGCCCGCCGACCGAGCTTGCATGATCCACTCGCCAAGCTCATCGCTCAGCGCCATCAGCCGGTCCATGTAGCCGCGATCGGAGATCAAGGCCTGGCGCAATGCAGAATTCTGCGCGGGCAGTGTCGGCATCTCGCCTGCCAGCTGCACCTCCAGGGTCCAGCGCGTCACCGCCTTCAGACGCTCCAGGCTGCTCAGACCGGCCCGCTGCCGGACATCGGCCACATGACCCAGCGCGCGATCCATGGTCTGCACCATCGCCGCAGCGGCCAGCGCCTCCTTCGACGGGAAGTGCTTGTAGAGGCTGGCCTTGGCAATGCCCACCTCGCCCGCGACTTCATCAACGGTCATGAGGTCGTAGCCCTTGCTGGCCAGCAGGCGCTTCACGACCTCGACAATGGCTTCCTCGCGGGCTTGCAGGACTTTGGCGCGAAAGCTCAGGCGGGACACCACGACATTCTAGGCCCTGGCCGAGCCCGTTTGCCCAGATCAGTCATGATGCGACTGACAAGTACCGCCGGTTCGTGTTGGGCGAAGGGCCTCAGCGCGAGGGCTTCGCGGGCAGCCACCGACGCAGCCATTCGGTAGGCCGCTGGGCCGCTGCAGAGGACTCGCCGGCAGCATCGACCGCTGCCTCGTCCAGGATGTAGTCGAGACCGAATGCCGTCCCCATGTCGGCGGGATCGGGCGCGCGCGGCGCGCGCCGGGCGCGCGCCAGCCGCATCAGCAGCAGCGGATTCAGAGCTTCCGGCATGGCACTTCTCCAACAACGCCTCGTTATCGGCAGTGTGGGTGAGACATGCAGGGCCCCGTTCGGCGATAAGTGGCGCTTTTGCCGATCAGTTCGATTCCCGAGTTGCTGCGGCCATGCGGGATCACGAGGCAACAAAATAAGCCGGCAGGTGCCGGCTTCGTTCTTGATTCGCGGTACGCGCGTGCGACTCAGACCTTGCCGCGCCGACGGCGCACGCCGAGCGCACCCGCCAAGCCCATCGCGACCAGCGCGAGCGATGCCGGCTCAGGCGCCGAGCCACCACCGGAGGAGCCGCCGATCTTGGCCTGCACGTAGTTCAGCTTGAAAGCATCGTCGCCTTCGTCGCAAGTTGCCCCGGACGCGCCGGCAGTCGTCTTGCAGCTGTTGACGCCTCCGTTCAATGCCTTGTTGAAGGCCGTGATCAGCCACCAGCTCGACGTGGACGTGTTGCTCGCGCCCGTGGACAACGCAGTGCCGCCGAAGGGCGTCACGCTGTCGGACGTCACGTCCGCATAGCTGCCAACCAAGGTCCATCCCGACATGGCCAGCGTACCGTTGCCGCCGGTGGTCACGGTGCTGTTGGCGCTGGTCGGGCTGCCACTGCCGGTCCAGCGCAGCACGGTGATGTCGACCGGCTGTTGGCCGGAGCCATCGTTGTCACCCCAGCCGATGCCGAGCTTCGTCAGCACGGTGTTGGCGTTGCCGAAGTTCAGCAGGATGCCGTCGAACTGGCCGGTCGGAATGTTGTCGACCGCATGATTGGGCGCGCTGGCACCCAGCCCCTCGGTGCGGTTGGCCGCACCGAAACCGCTGTTGCCCCACGAGGACATGTAGGCATTGGCGTAGTAGCTGCCGCTGATGGTCTGCAGCGTGCTGCCCGAACCGACCTGCGAGGACCACGCACTGGCCGTCAGCGATGTCCCTGCATTGCCGGTGCCCTTGTTGCACAACCAGCTATTGCCGAAGTTGCCCGAGTTGGTCGCGTTTTGCGTGCAGCCGTCGGTGCTGTTGCTGTACAGATTCCAGGTCGACTGCGCCGACGCAACGCCCGGCATGGCTGCGCCAAGCACAGCCGCCGCCGTCGCCAAGACGCTTAGAAACGCATTCTTCATGGGCAAATCCCTCTTTTGATCGTTCGCGGCCGACCTCGTCGGCCATCTCAAGCTATCAAGCAACCCGTGTGCCACTAAGAATTCACCAACTAAATCAACGACTTACAGTGACACCGGCAGAACTCATGGAACCAAGTGTAAGGATCTCCGACGAAGGCTTGCACCGCCTACTTGAGGGTGGCCAGCAGTTTCTCGGCTTCCTTCGCACTGGCGAAGCTGCGGCCGCCGCGCAGGGCACCTTCGAGTTCGTCGCGCGCCTCCCCTTTGCGGCCGATGCTCGCCAGCACGGCACCGAGGAAGTAGCGGGTGTCCGGGTTGTTCGGGTCGCGCAGGCGGGCATCACGCAACAGCTGCAGCGCCCGATCCGTCTGCCCGGCGCGAAAAGCCGCCCAACCGTTCGTGCCGATGATCTGCGGTGCCCCGGGGCGCTTGCGAAGGGCCTCCTCGGCCACTTTCATCGCGCCAGGGTCCTGCTGCATCAGCATCACGTTGGCGAGGTTGTTCAGCGCGTCGGCGTCGTCGGGGTTGGCCTTGACGATCGCCTCATAGCCACTGCGCGCCGCGGCGAGGTTGCCCGCGCGGGCATGCGCATCGGCAACCGCCCGGCGCACCGGAAGGTCTCGCGGGTGCCCCTTCAGCCATTGCTCGGCCAGCTGGATCGATGCCGGCGGATCGCTGCTGGCCAAGACCCGAAAGATGCGCAGCAGGCTCTCGCTCGTCTGCTCGATCTGATGGGCACGTCGGTAGGCATCGATGGCCGCCGTGGCCTGCCCTCGGGCAGCGCTGATATCCCCCAGCAAGGCATGGCCCGCCCCCGACTTGGGGAACTTCGCAATGATCTGGCGCGCCCGACTCTCGGCTTTGGCGGCATCGCCCTGCCGCAGTTCGACCTCGGTCATCAGCGCCTGAGCCGGCAGGAAGTCAGGCCGCTCCGACAAGGCCTTTTCCAGGCTGTAGGCGGCACCAGGCAGGCTGCCGGCGGCCATTTGCAGTGTCGCGATCTGCAGCAGGACGGGGGCATCGTAGTTCGCCGACCGCGCGGCGCGGGTCAGCGCCGTGCGGGCGGCTTCCTGGTCGCCATTGGCCAAGTTCACCCGTGCCAGTGCCAACAGCACCAACATCGCGTCCGGCGCCTTCGAGGTCACGCGCCCCGTGGCCTCGCGCGCCAACTCGGGATGGTTGTTGCGCAGGTGGAAGTCGATCAACGCCAGGCCAGGCGACAGCTCGCTCTGGCCACTGACGTCGGCCGCCTTCTCGAGCAGGCGCTGCGCATCCGCCAGCTGGCCGCGTTTTTCCTGCAGCGCTGCGAGTTCCATCAGCGCGTCGATGTTCTTGGCATCCGCCTTGAGCACGTTGTTCAACCGGCCCGATGCGGCATCGAGCGCCCCTGCCCGCGCGTCCAGTCGGGCCAGGTTCACCTCGGCCGCCGCGAAACCCGGATCGATCTTCAAGGCCGCCTCGAACGCCGGCTTGGCGGCGGCCAGGTCACCGTTGCGCGCCAGGGCGCTGCCGAGCAGGTTCTGGACGCCAGGGTTTCGAGGATGCTTCTGCGCCAGCTGCTTCGCCACCGCGACGGCCTTGGCGGTGAGCGAGCTCTGCATGTAGAGCGAGGCGAGAGCCATGCCGGCCTGCAACTGGCCCGGGTCCTTCGCAAAGGCGGCCTCCAGCTCCTTCGCCGCATCAGCAAACTTGCCGCCACCCACCAGGCTCAGGCCGAGCATGGTGCGCATGGCCGGAACGTCCTGGGTCTTCAGCGCGTCCTGCATCAGCTGCGCCGCCCGCGTGTGCCGACCCTGCGAGAAGTGCGCCGAAGCCAGCAGCAGCACCGCCTGCGCATCGTCGGGCTTGCCTTTCAGGTAGGCATCGAGCGACTCGATGGCCCGGTCGATGTTCTTCTCGGCCAGGTAGATCTGTGCCAACAGCTTTGACACTGGCCCGTTCGGCTGCTGCCGCTGCACGGCCTCCAGATAGGGCTTGGCCTTTTCGCGCTCGTTCAGCGCATAGTGCGCCAGGCCGCCGAGCATCAGCGCCTGCGGCCGATACCGGAAGTACTCGATCGGCACCGGGTCCAGCAACGCGGTCACCCGACCCAGCGCCTCGCGGGCCGCTGCGATGTTGCCCTCTCGTTCGTCCAGCAATGACTTCAGGTAAGCCCCGCGCGGGTCCTGCGGCGAGGTGCGCAAGGCCGTGTCGACATCCCGTCGCGCATCGGCCGACTTGCCCTGGTCGATCAGCAGACCCGCCCGCGCGATCAGCGCTTCCAGGTGATTCGGATTGGCTTCCAGGGCCTTGTTGTAGTCGGCCATCGCCCGAGCCTGATCGCTCTGGACGTGGGCGATCGTGCCGCGCTGGTAAAGCACCTCGGCCGACCTTGGCTCGAGCGACAGGGCCTTGTCGGCGGCCGCCTGCGCTTCACGGAACTGGTGCGCCCGGATACGCACCGGCACCTCGGCGAGCCAAGCGTCGGCGGACGACGGGTTCAAGGCGCGGGCTTCGTCGATGGCTTTCAGCGCCGAGCGCGTGTCGCCCAGATCGGCATAGGCGGCGGCGCGCAGCAACTGAACGCTGAGCTGGGTGCCCGGTGGCAGGCCCCCCAGGCCGAAGCGCTGCTGCTCGATCAGCTGCTGCTGCTTGCCTTGCGCGATGATCGACCTGGCCAGCGGCACGATCACTTCGGCGCGATTGACGCCCAGGCGCAACGCCTCGGTGAAGGCCACCTCGGCCGCCCCGGCATCGCCGTCGGCCAGCAGCGCCTTGCCGAGCAGCACATGGACCGACAGCATCGAGTTGTCGATCTGCAGTGCATTCTTCAGCTGCACGATCGCGCCCGGGATATCCCGCTTCTCGTAGCGCGTCAGCGCATCTTCGTAGTACTTGGCGGCCTTGGGATCGCTGGCGGCCGGCGATTGCGAGGCAGCCAATGCGAGCACCATGCCGGCAAGCCAGCGTTGCGACAACAGGACTCTGGCCCGCCGCACGGCGGGAATCACGAATGGGCGGTCTTTCACGCGGGCGATACTAAGTGATGCACCTGCTGACAACGCGGCCGACGCAGCGAGCCGGCGTGCAATAGTGCTGTCCTTCGGGCACGGCGTCGACGGTTCGAGCCGCGGCAGGCGGCCCCGCGGCGGGTTTCGCATCGCAGCCGCGACAGCCCTAGAATCCCGCCCCCCGCAACCCAAGCCCTCGACGACCCGGCGCCTCGCAGCCCCGGGCTGTTGCCATTGCGCCATGCCCAGCGCCCTGCCCCACGTTTGCGCCATCGACTTCGGCACCTCGAACTCCGCCATTGCCCTGCCAACGGCAGCCGGTGTGGCGCTGGTCGAACTGGAACCCGGCTTTCGCACCATGCCCACCGCGGTGTTCTATGCCGTCGAAGGCCTGGAGCCGCACGAGGACCCGCACCGCCACTACGGGCGGGCGGCGGTGGCCGCGTACATCGAGGGCCAGGAAGGGCGGTTGATGCGATCGATGAAGAGCATCCTCGGTTCAACCCTGGCCGACCAGGCCACCGATGTCGGCGCGGGCCGCTCGGTGCGCTACCTCGACGTGGTGTCGGGCTACCTGCGGCACCTGAAGACCTTGGCAGAGCACCAGGCCGGGCACGGACTGGAGCGGGTGGTACTGGGCCGGCCGGTGTTCTTCGTCGACGATGAACCCGAGCGCGACGCCGCCGCACAGGCCGCGCTGGAGCGTGCTGCGCGTCAGGTGGGTTTCCGCGACATCAGCTTCCAGTTCGAACCGATTGCCGCGGCGCTGGACTACGAGACGACGATCGCCGAGGAACAGCTGGTGCTGGTGGCCGACATCGGCGGTGGCACGTCCGACTTCTCGCTGGTCCGCGTGGGCCCCGAGCGGCGGCAGCGTGTCGATCGCAAGGCGGACATCCTGGCCAACCACGGGGTGCACATCGCCGGCACGGACTTCGACCGCCATATCGAGCTGGCTCGCATCCTGCCGGCCTGTGGCTACCGCGGCCTCGGGCCGACCGGCCGCGAGGTACCCAGCAAGGTGTACTTCGACCTCGCGACCTGGCACCTGATCAACACCGTGTACGCACCGGCACGCGTGGCCGAACTGCGCCGGATGAAGAGCTTCTACGCCGAACTGCGCCAGCACCAGCGCCTGATGGCGGTGATCGACGCCCGGCTCGGCCATGCGCTGATCGGTCGCGCCGAGGCGGCGAAGATCGCCGTCGCCGAAGGCGGTCACTGCGAGATCGACCTGTCGCTGATCGAACCCGGGCTGAAGGCCGGCATCGACGAAGCCGGTGCGGTACAAGCGCTCGAAGCCGACCTGGCGCGAATCATCGACGCGGCGACCGACACGGTGGCACAGGCCGGCCTGGCGCCCGAGCGGGTGAGCGCGCTGTATTTCACCGGTGGCTCCACCGGCTTCAAGCCGCTGGCCGACCGCATTGCCGCACGCTTCCCCAGTGCCCGACCGATGCGCGGCGACCGCTTCGCCAGTGTGGCCCAGGGCCTGGGCGTGCACGCGGCGCGGGTGTTCGGCAGCGCCTGATCAGCGCCGCGGCCCGCCGGTTCCCCGCGGCGGACGCGCAGCCTTGGCGCCGGGCCCGCCCATCCCCGGCCGTGGCGGCCCGCGCCGCTGCCCCGGGCGGCCGGGCTGACCGGTGGTCCGGGGCCGCGACACATCGGCCATCAGCAGCACGCTGCGGACGAGGTCTTCCACCGCCTCGGGGAGATCGGCGGGCAGCTCGAGCGTCTCGATCTCGGCCAGCAGTTCGTCGGCATCTTCCAGGTCGTCGGGGTCGAAATGCCGGTACAGCGTGGCCAGCGGCTCGAGGATCGCCGCCTCGTGCCGGTCCATCAGCAGCGTGAAGGCATCCATCGCGGTCGCGAAGCCGGCCACCCAGGGCAGCACCGTTTCCGACGGGCTGGCCTCGTCGTCGAGCTGGTAGACCCAGGGGTCGAACCACTCGCGACGCTCGATCGCCCGATTCAGCTCGGCATGGCGCCGCTGCACCAGCGCGCGCAGGCGTTCCCGCGGGAATCCCGCTGGCGGGGTCTTGCCGTCGACATCGGTGACATGCGCCAGCCACTGCGCTTCCGGCACCGGCTTGGGCTGCAGCAGCACGCCGCAGAGGTAGCCGTCGAGCATCACCACGTCCAGGGGTTCGTGACCGGGCGGCAGGCTGTCCAGCAGCGTCTGCAGTTCCTCGAGTTCGGCCTCGCTCAGCGCGGACGGGGCGGGGCGGGGCAGCGCTGCAGAACTCATGCCGGGATTGTCGCCTGCCTATCATCGGCATATCGCTTGCCTTGCGCTGCAACGCCAAGAATCGCCCCCGATGAAGATCTACGACGCCGCCGCCACCGCACAAGCCCTGGGCTGGGCTCCCCTGGTACGGGCCATCGACCAGACGCTGACCGACCTGGCGGCCGGCCGGGTGCAGTTGCCCGAGCGCTGGGTGCTGCCGCTGGCCCCGTCCACCCACTGGTTCGTGATGCCGGCCTGGCTGAACGCGGCCGGCGGCGATCTGGCCGCGATGAAGCTGATCACCTATGCCAGCGACAACCCCGAGCGCGGCCTGCCCGCGATCCTCGGCGATGTGCTGGTGCTGCGCGCCAGCACCGGCGAGCGCCTCGCGCTGCTCGACGGCCCGACCGTCACCGCGCGCCGGACCACCGCGGTCACCTTGCATGCCGCGCGCCAGCTGGCGCCGCAGCCGGTGGGGCCGCTGCTGGTGATCGGCACCGGCGTCCAGGCGCTCACGCATGTGGCCGGCTTCACCGAAGCCCTGGGCATCGACGAAGTCTGGGTCCGCGGCCGCACGCCCGCTTCGGGCCTGGCCTTTGCGCAGACCCTGCACCAACGGGGCATTTACGCCGAAGTGGCCACTGACCTCGACAAGGCACTCGAGCGTTGCCCGCTGATCGTCACCGCGACGCCCGCACAAGCCGTCTGCCTGCAGGGCACGGTGCGGGACGATGCCTTCGTCGCCGCGATCGGCGCCTTCACGCCGCAGATGATGGAGCTCGATCCGTCGCTCACCCGCGACATCGCGCAGCGCGGCCAGGTGGTGATCGACAGCAGCGCCGCACGCCATGAAGGCGGCGACCTGCTGGCCGCCGGCATCGACCTGTCGGCGGTTCAGACGCTGGCCGAGCGCCCGGCACGGCAGGACGGGGGGCCGGTGCTGTTCAAGAGCTGCGGCTCGGCGCTGTGGGACCTGGCCGCGGCCCGCTGCGTGGCCGATGAAGCACAAGCCTGAGCGCTTGTGGACTTCTTTCTAGGGATGGCCGCTGCCAGGGCGCTTGGGCACAGTCTGCCCGGTTGTCGAGATGTCGCCCGGCACGGGTCGTCGTCTCCGACAGGCAGTTGTGCCGTGAGCCCTTCATCCGCACACCTGCAGCAGTCCCAACGACGTCCTTTCATTGAGGACTTCCAAAGCCCGCCGAGCAATCGGTGGGCTTTTTTTTGACCCGGAGGAGCCATGGACGACCGCTTCGACCACCTGTTCATCGAGCCTGCGTCTTTCGACGCCACGCTCGCCTTCTACCGTGACACGCTCGGCTGGCGCCTCGACTACGCCTGGGGCGAAGGCGGCGGACCACGCGGCGCGCAGCTCAATGGCGGCGGCGTGCGGCTGGTGATCGCCGAAGACCACCCGACCGACGACCACAGCAAGAGCCACGGCATCGCCGGCCATCGGCCCACGCTGCACCTGCGGGTGGACGACCTCGACGCCCGGTTCGCCGCGCTGCCCGAGCACAGTGCGGTGGTGGTGGCGCCGGAAGCCACGCACTGGGGCACGCGCTGGTTCGTCGTGCGCGACCCCGATGGCAACCTGATCGCGTACGAGTCTGCCGCCGCGGCGCGCTGAAGTTCAGGCGACCGCGAAACCCGGCTTGAAGGCTTCGCGCACAAAGGCGACGAAGGCCTGCACCGCCCGCGGCACATAAGGCGTGTAAGGCCGCAGCGCATACAGGTGCTCGCCGAAGCTGCCCACCGGCCGCCAGAGCGGCAGCACACGCTGCAGCTTGCCCGCCGCCAGCGCTGCCTGGGCGCTGAAGTCGGGCAGCAGCGCGATGCCCAGCCCGGCCAGCGCCGCCTCGCGCAGCGCCTCGCTGTTGTTGGCCACGAAGCAACCGGCCACCGGCAGCGTGACCTTGGCGGCGGCCGACCCGCTGCGCGGCAGCAACTGCCAGGTGGGCGTGTCGCCCGGCCGCAGGTAGTGAAGGCATTCGTGGCCTGCCAGATCTGCCGGCGTGCGCGGCGTGCCGCGGCGGCGCAGGTAGCCGCGGCTGGCCACCAGAACGGACTCGGTGGCGCACAGGGTCCAGGCCACATGCGTCTCGGGCGGTGCGGGCGTGTGGCGGATCGCCAGGTCGAAACCCTCCTGCGCCAGGGGCACCAGCCGGTCCGAGAGGTCCAGTTCGATGCGGACCTCCGGATGCGCCCGCAGGAAGGCCGGCAGCCGCGGCACCAGCTGCTGCCGCGCCAGCGCCACCGGCGCCGTGATGCGCAGCAGCCCGCGCGGCGCCGCCGCCAGGTCCTTGATGCCGGCGAAGGCGGTGGCGATGGCCTCGAACGCACCGCCGGTGGCGTCGGCCAGCTGCTGGCCCGCCTCTGTCAACCGCACGCTGCGCGTCGTGCGGTGCACCAGCGGCACCCCTGCCGCGCGTTCGAGCTCGGCGATGTGCGCGCTCATCGCCGCCTTGCTGACCGACAACCGCTGCGCCGCCGCGGTGAAGCTGCCAAGCTGACCCAGCACCGTGAGCCAGTGCACATGGGCCCAGAGGGTTTCGACGCGGCGGCTGTCCATCTGCTCTGTTCCGTGATTTGACGGCAGATTGTTCGCCATCCTGAACAATGAATCCAGCCCGCGACGACTTGGCGCGCGCGGTGCGCGGTCCTAGACTGCCTGCTTCCCCGCATGGGACATCGACAGGAGACCGCCATGGGTGCACCCGAAGCCTTCACCGCCACGCAGGACGTGGGCCACTTCATCGGCGGCCGCCTCGTGGCCGGCACCAGCGGGCGCCAGCAGGCCGTCTACAACCCCAGCACCGGACGCGTCGCGCGCCAGCTGACGTTGGCCTCGACCGACGAAGTCGCCGCCGCGGTGGCCAGCGCGAAGGCCGCGTTCCCGGCCTGGGCCGAGACGCCGCCGATCCGCCGTGCGCGCGTGCTGAACAACTTCCTGCAGCTGCTGAACCAGCACCGCGACACCCTGGCCGCGATGATCAGCGCCGAGCACGGCAAGGTCTTCACCGACGCCCAGGGCGAGGTCACGCGCGGCATCGACATCGTCGAGTTCGCCTGCGGCGCGCCGCAGCTGCTGAAGGGCGACTACACCGAGCAGGTCTCCACCGCCATCGACAACTGGACGATGCGCCAGCCGCTGGGCGTGGTGGCCGGCATCACGCCGTTCAACTTCCCGTGCATGGTGCC
>CAZXLI010000211.1:0-11862 GCA_964641795.1 uncultured Bordetella sp.
AGCAGGCATCCTCCAGCGCCACCGGCGCGCCATCCTCCCTGCGGTAGAAGACGATCTTCTGGTTGCAGATGGTGCGCGGCAGCAGGCTGCGGCCGAGCTCCACATCGTAGGCGGCGGCATACCAGGCGTTCAACGGAAAGGTGGCCATCGGGTGACTCCAAGCGATCTAATGTATACAGCCCGTATTCTTATCGGCCGGCACATCCTTCAACCCAAGGGTTAACCCGAGATTCGCGTGGCACCAGGGCCCGCCAGAAATGCCGACGGGGCCCCTTGGGGCCCCGTCACCTGGGTGGCAGGCCCGTCGGGGCCCGCCTGCGACCTGCGCTCAGCTGTTGGCTGCGGCCCCCATCGCGGCCACCCGTTCGGCATGCCACTCGGCCAGCCGCGACATGTTCGACAGCGAGATCTGGTGGGCATGGATCAGCCCCAGCAGGCCGCTGCGCGCCAGGTCCAGCATCTCGGCATCGGACAGCGCGTTCAGCCGCTCTTCGTCCACCGTCAGGAAGCCGGTGACCTGGACCTTGCTGCCATCGGGCAGGGTGGCCTCGAACTGCATGTCGCGCAGCAGCTTCAGCTCCAGCAGCTTGGCGCCGTACAGGCGGCTGCGCTCGACATCCATCTCCAGCTGCTCGAGCTGGCGCTGCACGCCCAGCGTCAGTTCGGTGGGCGTGCCGTCGTCGTTGAACAGGCGCTCGCCGGTCTCCTTCGAGAAGCCGACCCAGTCTTCGTCGACGCACAGCACCAGCTCGGTGGCCGAGGTGCGGGCCATCGCGAACGGGTAGGTGCGCAGCATCACCGGCACATAGCGCACGCGCCAGCGGTCGGCCGCGTCGATGCACAGGTTGATGCCCTGCTGCAGGCCGAACACCGCGATCGACGCCACCTGGGGGTTGCCCTTGTCGTCCTGGCCGGCCGGCACCCACACCACCGGAAAGTCCTTGCAGGCGTCGGCGAACTCGCCGGCGGCAATGAAGAAGGCGTTCAGCGCCTTGTTGCGCGTCATGTCGCGCGCGTTGCGGTCGAGCCTCAGGTCGCGATGCTGCTGGCGGTCCAGCGCGACGGGCTTCTTGTGCAGGCTTTCGTTGATCATGGGTCTTGTCTTTCAGATTCGGAAGTCGGGATGCGGGAGACCAGCACCTTGTCGACACGTTTGCCGTCGAGGTCCACCACCTCGAAACGCCAAGCCTCCCATTCCACCACATCGGCCGTTCGCGGCAGCCGCCCCAGCAGCAGCATCACCATGCCGGCCAGCGTGTTGTAGCGGCCGCGGTCTTCCTCGGGCAGCGCCTTCAGTTCCAGCCGGTCCTTCAGCTCGGGCACCGGGATCAGGCCGTCCATCAGCCAGCTGCCGTCGGTGCGGCGCACGGCCCAGGCGTCGTCGGCGCTGGGCGGGCTGAATTCGCCGGTGATGGCCTCGAGCACATCGCGCACCGTGATCACGCCCTGCACCGCGCCGTACTCGTCGACGACGAAGACCAGCTCGGCACTGGTGGCGCGGAAGTGGTCGAGCAGCTCCATGCCCGACAAGGTCTCGGGCACGAACACCGGCGGCAGCATCAGCGCGGCGATGTCGGGCTGGCCGCCGCGGGCCAGCGCCTGCAGCATGGTCTGCGCCTCGACCACGCCGACCACGTCGTCGAGCCCGCCGCGGCACACCGGGTAGCGCGAGCGGCCCTGCTCGGCCATCTGCTGCAGCAGTTCGGGCAGCGGCGCGTTCAGGTCGAGCCAGACGATCTCGGCGCGGGGAATCATCATCGAGCCGATCTGGCGGTCGTCCAGCCGGAACACGTTGCGCACCATCTGGTGCTCCTGCGCCTCGATCACGCCGGCATCGACGCCCTCTTCCAGGCTGGCGGCGATCTCCTCCTCGGTCACGCTGCGCGAAGGCGCCTCGCGGATGCCCAGCAGCCGCAGCGTGGCCTCGGTGCAGGCCGACAGCAGCCAGACGAAGGGTCGCGTGGCCGCCGAGAGCCATTCCATCGGCCGGGCCACCAGCCGCGCCACGTTCTCCGGGTACATCTGCCCCAGGCGCTTGGGCACCAGCTCGCCGAAGATGATGGTCAGGAAAGTGATGATCACCACCACCAGCGCGGTGGCGGTGATGTGGGCCGCGCGCTCGTGCAGGTGGAAGGTCTCCAGCAGCCAGCCCGCCAGCGGCTGCGAGAACGCCGCATCGCCGACGATGCCGTTGAGCACGCCGATCGAGGTGATGCCGATCTGCACCGTCGACAGGAACTTGGTGGGATGCTCGTGCAGGTCCATTGCCACGCTGGCCCCGGCTTCGCCGGCCTCCACCATCACCGCCAGGCGGGCCTTGCGGGCGGCCGTCAGGGCCATTTCGGACATGGCGAACAGCCCGTTGACGACAATCAGGAAGAACAGAAGCGCGACGTCCATGTGGCGGCGCGCGTAGGCTGCGCCCCCTGCGAATAACGAGGCGGCGAGCGTAGCAGAATCGCCGCACCTTCAGCCCCGGGCTCCCCAGATGCATTTTCTTGTCGGCGACCTGCAAGGCTGCTGCGATGCCTTCGACCGCCTGCTGGCCGAAATTGGCTTCTCGCCCTCGCGCGACAGCCTGCATGTGCTGGGCGACCTGGTCAACCGCGGCCCGGCCTCGCTGCGCACCCTGCAGCGCCTGCGGGCGCTGGGCAATGCGGCCAGCTGCCTGCTCGGCAACCACGACCTGCACCTGCTGGCCGTGGCCGAAGGCATCCGGCCGCCGCACCGCAGCGACACCCTCGGCGAGATCCTGGCCAGCCCCGAGCGCGAAGCCTGGCTCGATTGGCTGCGCCAGCGCTGCAAGCTGGCCGACACGGCGCACGGCTGGCTGCTGGTGCATGCCGGCGTGGTGCCGCAATGGGACGCCGCGCAGACCCTGGCGCTGGCCGACGAGGTGCACGCGCTGCTGGCCGGCCCCGACCTGGCCGGCTTCCTGCGCGTGATGTACGGCAACGAGCCCTCGCGCTGGGACCCCGCGCTGCAGGGCGCCGAGCGCTGGCGCTTCGTGATCAACGTGCTCACGCGCATCCGCTTCTGCGATGCCGATGGACGGCTCGACTTCAAGACCAAGGACGGCGCCGATGCCGCGCCGCCGGGCCACTTCGCCTGGTTCGACGCGCCCGGCCGCCGCACGGCCGGCACGCCGATCGCGTTCGGCCATTGGTCGACACTGGGCCTGCGGCTCGAACCCACGCTGCTGGCGCTGGACACCGGCTGCGTCTGGGGTGGCCGGCTCAGCGCGGTGCGGGTGGACGGCGGCCGGCGCGAGCTGGTGCAGGTCGATTGCCCGCAGAGCCAGTCGCCCGGCTGATCACCCCGGCCGCTGGCTCCGCATGGCTCTTTTGGGCCTTTGCGCCAACGCGCCCGAGTGATTGAATTCGAGGCCATCCACACACGCCCTTACACCCGTCGGAGCACCCTGCCATGGCCGCCAACTGGACCCAGACCCAGGTTCTCAACCAGCTCAACAGCGGCCAGAAATGGTCCGGCAACACCATCACGTACTCGTTCCCGGGCACGGCCAGCGGCCTGTTCTCGCAGGGCGAGGCCACCGGCTTCCGCGCGGTGAATGCCGAGCAGCAGCAATGGATGACGCTGGCGCTGGCCACCTGGGACGACCTGATCCCGCCATCGATGGTCGCCGGCACGCCGGGGCAGACCAACATCGAGTTCGGCTACACCAGCACCAGCATCGGCTACGCCCACGCCTACTACCCCACCACCGGCAGCGCGTGGTTCAACGCCACCGAAGACACGCTGGTGCGCACCTCCCTGGGCGAGTACGGCTTCCAGACCTTCATCCACGAGATCGGCCACGCCCTGGGCCTGAACCACATGGGCGACTACAACGGCGACGGCAACTGGTCGCCCTCGTCCTACCAGGACAGCGTGGTGCTGTCGATCATGTCCTACTTCGGCCCGCGCTATGCCGCGCCGAACTACTCGGCCGAGGTGATGCAGGCCGACTGGGTGGACGCCAACGGTGTCACGCACTCGCCGCAGACGCCGATGCTCAACGACATCATGGCCATCCAGGCCATCTACGGCACCTCCACCACCACCCGGCTGGACAACACGGTGTACGGCTTCTCGTCGACCATCGGCGGCGCCACCGGGCAGATCTACGACTTCACGGTCAACCGCAACCCGATCCTGACGATCTTCGACTCGGGTGGCATCGACACGCTGGACGTCAGCGGCTGGTCCAGCGGCAGCCGCATCGACCTGCATGCGGGCGCGTTCTCGTCGGTCAACAACATGACCAACAACCTCGCGATCGCCTACAACACGACGATCGAGAACGCCATCGGCGGCGGCGGCGCCGACGTGATCATCGGCAACGACGGCGCCAACCGGCTCGAAGGCGGCGGCGGCAACGACGAACTCAACGGCAGCGCCGGCGACGACACGCTGGTGGGCGGCCCCGGCAACGACAACCTCGACGGCGGCGACGGCAACGACACCGCGGTGTTCGAAGGCAGCTTCGCCAGCTACACGATCACCATCAACGGCGGCAGCATCACCTTCACCGGCGCCGCCAGCGGCACCGACACCGTGACCGGCGTCGAGACCTTCCAGTTCGCCGACACCACCCGCACCATCGGCCAGCTCGCGCCCGGCACCGACAGCAGCCCACCGCTGCTGCAGTCGCTGAACCCGGCCGACAACAGCGGCAATGCGCCGATCGGCGCGAACCTGGTGCTCACCTTCAACGAGCCGGTGAAGGCCGGCAGCGGCAGCATCAGCATCTTCAACAGCGACGGCACGCTGTTCCGCAGCATCTCGGCCGGCGACACGACACAGGTGCGCTTCAGCGGCAACACCGCCACGGTGGACCCCAGCGTCAACCTGACGGCAGGCCGGGGCTACTACGTCACCGTCGATGCCGGCGCGCTGGTCGACCTGGCCGGCAACGCCTACGCCGGGCTGGCCAGCAACAGCGTGTGGAACTTCACCACCGCCACCAGCGACACCACTGCGCCGCAGCTGGTGGCGCTGTCGCCGTCCGACGACGCCACCGGCGTGGCCATCGGCGCCGACCTGGTGCTGACGTTCAATGAGAACGTCGTCGCCGGCAGCGGCAACATCGTGATCCGCTCGGGCAACCAGGTGGTGCGCACCATCGCGGTGGGCGACACCACGCAGGTCACGGTCGACGGCAGCCAGGTCCGCATCAACCCGGGCAGCGACCTGGCCGCGAACATCGGCTACAGCGTCACGGTGGACGCCGGCGCCTTCCGCGACACCGCGGGCAACAACTTCGCCGGCCTGCTGAGCAACACCGCCTGGACCTTTACCACCGCGGCCGCCGGCACCGACGACTTCCCGCTGGACCCCTCGACGCCAGGCATCGTGGTCGTCAACGGCCCGGCGCTGAGCGGGCGCATCGAGGTCGCCGGTGACGAGGATCTGTTCAAGGTCGACCTGATCGCGGGCGTGCACTACACCTTCACCCTGCAGCGCACACCCGGCGGCCTGTCCGACCCGTACCTGGTGCTGTTCAATCCGGCGCTGGCCATCGTGGCCGACGACGACGACAGCGCCGGCAGCGGCAATTCGCGCATCAGCTTCACCGCCGCGACCACCGGCACGCACTACCTGGCTGCGCTCGACTACTCCGACGTCGGCAGCGGCGGCTACACCCTCTCGGCCAGCACGCTGGACGCGCAGGCGCCGACGCTGCTCTCGCGCTCGCCGGCCGACGACACCACGCAGGTGAATGCGGCCGCCGACCTGGTGATGACCTTCAGCGAGCCGGTGTTCGCCGGCAACGGCCGCATCCAGCTGCTCAACGCCAGCAACCAGGTGATCCGCGAGATCCGCGCCAGCGACACCAGCGCGGTGACCATCAACGGCAGCACCGTGACGCTGAACCCCGGCGCAAACCTGCCGGACGGCACCGCGATCGTCGTGCACATCGACGCCGACGCCTTCCACGACGCCTCGGGCAACGACTACGCCGGCATCAGCAACAACACGGCGTGGAACTTCACCACGGCCGTGGTGCAGGTGACCGACGACTACCCGATGTCCACCACCACCACCGGCGTGGTGCTGCCGAATGGTCCGCTGGTGACGGGCCGCATCGACCGGCCCAACGACGGCGACCTGTTCAAGGTGACGCTGGCCGCCGGCGTGACCTACCGCTTCGACATGGTGGCACCGCAGAGCGAGGCGGTGGACCCGTTCCTGGCCCTCTACGGCATGAAGCCCGAGGTGGCGCTGATCGGCTCCGACGACGACAGCGGCCCGATGCCGTACGACGCACGCCTGTACTTCACGCCGTCGGCCAATGGCGAGTACTACCTCGCCGCGTTCGACTATGCCGAGGCCACCGGCAGCTACACGCTGCAGGCGACCGTCGAGACCGACGATTTCCTCGGTGCCACCACCACCGCCGGCACGGTGACGATCAACCAGGCCGCCACCGGCGGCACGATCAACGTGCCGAGCGACATCGACATGTTCCGCGTCTCGCTCACGGCGGGCTGGCAGTACACCTTCGACCTCAAGAGCGTGGGCACCGGATCGACCGCACTGAGCGATCCTTACCTCGTGCTGCTGGATGCCAGCGGCAAGGCGCTGGACTATGACGACGACACCGGCGGCAACCTGAACGCCGAGATCACCTTCACCGCGCCGACGAGCGGCAACTACTACCTGGCGGCCTCGGACTTCGACATCGGCGCCGGCCGCTACGAGGTCTCGGCCTTCACCCGCACGGTGATCCCCGGCACCAACGCCGGCGACACGCTGACCGGCACCGGCGGCCGCGACACGCTGGTCGGCGGCAACGGCAACGACACGCTGAAGGCCGGCGCCGGCGACGACATCCTCGAAGGCGACGCCGGGCTCGACACCGCCGTCTTCAGCGGCAGCAAGTCGGCCTACACCATCGGCGCGGTCGAAGGCGGCTGGGCCATCGCTGCCAAGAGCGGCAATGAAGGCCGCGACCTGCTGTACGGGGTGGAGCGCGTCGACTTCGCCGACGCCCATGTGGCGCTGGACATCGACGGCAATGCCGGCATAACGGCCAAGATACTCGGCGCCGTGTTCGGCAAGGCCGCCGTCGGCAACGCCAACTATGTCGGCATCGGCCTCGAGCTGCTCGATGGCGGCATGAGCTACGAGAGCCTGATGCAGCTGGCCCTCGAAGCCCGCCTCGGCGCCAGCCCGAGCAACGCCTCGGTGGTGAACCTGCTGTACGCCAACATCGTCGGCGTGCAGCCCAGCGCGTCCGATCGCGACTACTTCGTCGGCCTGATCACCAGCGGCGCCTTCACGCAGGCCAGCCTCGGCGTGCTGGCCGCCGAGACCGACCTGAACGCCGACAACATCGGCCTGGCCGGGCTCGTGGAGACCGGCATCGCTTTCATCTGAGGCACGCCCGCGTTCTGCGAGAATGCGGGCCTTCCCGCAGGAAGCGTGGCCGAGCGGTTTAAGGCACCGGTCTTGAAAACCGGCGAGGGTTCATCCCCTCCGTGAGTTCGAATCTCACCGCTTCCGCCAGCCGGGCGCGCAATCCCGTCGCCCCAAGGGGGCCTCATGGCCGACACCACCTCGCCTGCGCTCGTCGCGCTGAGTCCCGCCTCGCCGTGGCGGGCCTGATGCAGACCGGGCTCGCCTACAGCCCCTGAGCCTGTGCGCGGTACCGTCTAGCCGCGTGCCAACTGCGCTGGATCGGCCCGCGCGCCATCTGCCCACAGCCGTTCGAACGCCGCCGGCCCCAGGCGCTGCTGCAGCGACTGGGCCAACGCGCGCTGTCGGGTCTGGCGCGCCGACGGCATGCTGGCCTGCGTGCCATCCAGCAGGCGACTGATGGCGCCCAGCAGGCGGGCGCTGCGCTCGGGGTCGCCCTGGGCGCGCAGCGCGGCGTGGGTCTCCAGCGACGCAGCCAGCGCCGCGGGGTTGTCCTGCGCCAGCCGCAGCGTCAGCGCCTCGTCTGCCAGCTGCAGGGCCTGGGCCGTGTCGCCCTGCTGGTGCAGCACCAGCGCCAGGGCGTTCAGCTGGTCCGCGATGGCCGACTGGTCACCCAGGCGCCGCACGACCTGCAAGGCCTGCTCGAACTGGGCGCGGGCCGTCGCCAGGTCGCCGGCATCGAAGGCGCAGCGGCCGAGCCCTTCGCGCGCATAGGCGGCCGCCCAGTCGTCGCCGAGCGAGACGAACAGGGCCAGCGACGACTGGTACAGCGACTGCGCCTGTGCCGCCTGCCCGGCGGCGTACTCCAGGTCGCCCAGGCTCATCAGCCCGTTGGCCAGATTGCCCTGGTGCTTCGACGCGCGGTGCAGCGCCAGCGCGGCCGTGAGGTTGCGGCGGGCCGACTCGGTGTCGCCCAGGTTGGCGGAGACCACGCCGATGTTGTGCAGGGCCTTGGCCTGGCCGACGCTGTCCTGGGGTCTGCTGGCGCGGCAGCAGGCTGCGCTGGCCGCCGGTCAGCAGCCTGAACACGTCGTCCAGCCGTGCGGCGATCTGCAGCGGGGTCAGCACCTTCACGCGGGCCGCCGCGAGCTCGATGGCCAGCGGAATGCCGTCGAGCCGGCGGCAGATGCGCGCCACTTCGGCGGCGTTGTCGGCACCGAGCCGGAAGCCCTGGCGCGCGGCCGTCGCACGGTCGACGAACAGGCGCACGGCCTCGACCTGTTCCAGTTCGGCCGGCGTGGCGTCGGCTTCGCCGGTGGCCAGCGGCGGCACGCCCAGCGTCAGCTCGCCCGGCACGCCCAGCGGCTGCCGGCTGGTGGCCAGCAGCTGCAACGGGGCGCAGCGCTGCAGCAGGCGCTGGGCCAGCGCGGCCGCCGCGCCGATCAGGTGCTCGCAGTTGTCCAGCACCAGCAGCTGCGGCCTTGCCTGCAGGTGCTGGATCAGCTGCTCCTCGGCGGGTCTGCCGGCTTCATCGCGCAGGCCGAACAGCGCACTCAGCGCACCCACCACCGCCTGCTCGGCCGCCGTGCCGCCGGCGGCCTCGGCCGGCAGCGGCGCCAGCTCGACGACCCAGGCGCCGCCGGCCAGGCCGTCGGCCATCCGGCGTGCCACATGCAGCGCCAGCCGCGTCTTGCCGGTGCCGCCGGGGCCCGTCAGCGTCACCAGGCGGGCGCGTTGCAGCAGCGTGGCCAGTTGCGCGATCTCCTGCTCGCGGCCGATGAAGGCATTGGCTTCCAGGCCCAGGTTGCCGGGCGCGGGTCCGGACTCGGGGATCAGCAGGTCCAGCGCGGGCGCCGGCGCGCCACCGTCCAGCAAGGCCTGCAGGTCGGCCTGCAGCGCCAAGGCGCTGGCATGGCGATCGGATGGCTGCTTGGCACCGGCACGCTGCAGCAGGCGGGCCAGCGCCTCGGGCAGATCGGGCACCAGCGTGCGCGCATCGGGCATCGGTTCGTTCAAGTGGCCCTGCAGCACCGCGGCCAGGTGCGGACCGGCGAATGGCGGCCGCCCGGTCAGCAGGTGGAAACCGGTGCAGGCCAGCGCATACAGGTCGGACAGCGGCGTGGCCGCATCGCCCCGGCATTGCTCGGGCGACAGGTAGGCCGGCGTGCCGAGCAGGCTGCCGGTGAGCGTCAGGTCGGAGGGCGCGTCATGCAGCCGCGCGAGGCCGAAGTCGACCAGCTTGACCTGGCCGCTGCCGCTGCGCATCAGGTTCGAGGGCTTGATGTCGCGGTGCACCAGGCCGGCGGCGTGCGCGGCGGCCAGGCCGGCCGCTGCATCGCGCAGCGCGGCCACCGCCTCCCGCCAGGGCAGCGGGCCGTGCTGCTTGACGGCCTGCGACAGGTCACCGCCCTCCAGCCACTCCATCGCGATGAAGGTCTGCCCGGCGTGGTGGCCGACCTGGAAGATCAGCGCGACGTTGGGGTGGATCAGCTGCGCGGCAGAACGCGCCTCGCGCAGGAAGCGCTCGACCAGCCGAGGATCGGCCGCGGCGCCGGCATGCAGCAGCTTGATGGCCACCGGCCGGTCCAGATCGACATCGTGCGCCGCGTGCACCCGGCCCATGGCGCCGCTGCCGACCTGGCGCCGCAATTCGTAGGGGCCCAGCCGCGTGGCGTCCGGCGGGTCGGGCAGGCGGATCGTGCGCTCTTCGCCGGGCATGGCGGCACTATAGGCCGCCGCGCAAGGGCAACGCGGTCTTGTAGCGCACCTGCTTGAGCGCAAAGCTCGAGCGGATCTTCTCCACCTCGTCCAGCGGCGACAGCTGCTCGAGGATGAAGCGCTCCAGGGCCGCGATGTCCGGCACCGCGACGCGGATCAGGTAGTCCTCGTTGCCGGACATCAGGTAGCACTCCATCACCTCCTCGCGCGCGGCGATCTTGGCCTCGAAGCTGGCCAGCGCGGCGCGGGTCTGCCGCTTCAGGCTGATGGAGATGAACACGTTGAGGTGCAGGCCCAGGTGCTGGGCATCGAGCAGCGCCACGTACTGGCGGATCACGCCGCCGGCTTGCAGCGCCTTCACCCGCGCCAGGCAGGGCGAAGGCGACAGGTGCACCCGCCGCGCCAGCTCGACATTGGACAGGCTGCCGTCGGCCTGCAGTTCGCGCAGGATGCGCAGGTCCACCGCGTCGAGTTCCATGGGATTGCTGCCCGCTGCCTCAGTGGCGGCATTTTGTGCTGCACAACAGCCATTGGCGCAGGGATTTCAGCCACAAATGCCGCGACCCGCTGCCTACAGTGCGCAGCCAGGAGTCCCCGATGAGCAACCACCAGATCCAGACCCATCTCGCCGCCGACACCGACCCGCAGGAAAGCGCCGAATGGCAGGCCGCGCTGCAGGCGGTGCTGCAGGCTGCCGGCCCGCAGCGCGTGCACCAGCTGATGGACATGCTGTCGCAACTGGCGCGCGACCCCGCGGTCGGCTGGCAGCCGGCGCGCGGCACGCCCTACGTCAACACCATCCCGGTCGAGCAGCAGCCGCCCTTCCCCGGTGACCTGGCGATCGAGGAACGCCTGGCCTCGCTGATGCGCTGGAATGCGCTGGCGATGGTGGTGCGCGCCAACCAGGCCTATGGCGAGCTCGGCGGCCACATCGCCAGCTATGCCAGCGCGGCCGATCTGTTCGAGGTCGGCTTCAACCACTTCTTCCGCGCGGGCGGCGATGCGGCCGGCGGCGACCTGGTGTTCTTCCAGCCCCATTCGGCGCCCGGCGTCTATGCCCGCGCCTTCCTCGAAGGCCGGCTCGGCGAGCACGACCTGGCGCACTACCGGCAGGAACTCAGCGCCCGGGCCGCCGGCGCGCAGGGCCTGAGCAGCTACCCGCACCCGTGGCTGATGCCGCAGTTCTGGCAGTTCCCCACCGGTTCGATGGGCATCGGCCCGATCAGCTCGATCTACCACGCTCGCTTCATGCGTTATCTCGAGCACCGTGGCCTGCAGGCCACGCAGGGCCGCAAGGTCTGGGGCGTGTTCGGCGACGGCGAGATGGACGAGCCCGAGAGCATGAGCGCGCTGACGCTGGCCGCACGCGAGCACCTGGACAACCTGGTGTGGGTGGTGAACTGCAACCTGCAGCGGCTGGACGGCCCGGTGCGCGGCAACGGCCGCATCATCGACGAGCTGGAAGCGCTGTTCGAAGGCGCCGGCTGGCGCGTCATCAAGCTGGTGTGGGGTTCGGACTGGGACGGCCTGTTCGCGCGCGACAGCGAAGGCGCGCTGGCCCGCGCCTTCGCGCACACGGTCGACGGCCGGTTCCAGACCTTTGCCGCCAAGGACGGCCGCTACAACCGCGAGCACTTCTTCGGCCAGAACGCCGCGCTGGCGCGCCTGGCCCAGGGCCTGACCGACGAGCAGATCGACCGCCTGAAGCGCGGCGGCCACGACCTGGTGAAGATCCACGCCGCCTACGCGGCCGCCGCTGCCGCGACGGGCGGGCCGACGGTG
>CAZXLI010000212.1:0-11736 GCA_964641795.1 uncultured Bordetella sp.
CGATCGAGGCCGTCAAGGCCTGGTATCTCGATCGCCAGAAGGCGCCGCACACGCTGTATGTGCTTGATGAACCCACGGTGGGCCTGCACATGGCCGATGTGGAAAAGCTGATCCGCGTGCTGCACCGCCTGGTCGATGGCGGCCACAGCGTGGTGGTGATCGAGCACAACCTCGATGTCATCGCCGAGGCCGACTGGGTCATCGACCTTGGCCCCGAGGGCGGCGCGGCCGGCGGGACGGTGGTGGCCGCCGGCCCGCCGGAGTTGCTGGTGCAGCGGGGGACGCATACCGGGCAGGCCCTGAAGCCGGTGCTGGCGCGCTGAGGGGTTCACCCGGCCCCGCGGGTACGCGGGGCCACCCGCCAAGCGGGTGCTCAGTCAGCGTGGAGCGGCCCGGCGCTGACTGAGCGCCGCGCCGACAGCACGCCGCTGGCCAGCGCCACGCCCAGCACCGTGGCCGCCACGGCGGCCCAGGCCAGGGGCCCGGCGGCTTCGCCCAGCCAGAGCCAGCCGCCCAGCGTGGCGACGGCCGGCGTCAGCGCGCCGAAAGCAGCCGCCGGAGCCGGCCCCAGGCGCGCGACGGCGGCGGTGTACGACCACAGGCCGACGACCCCGGCCAGCACGCCCTGCCACAGCACCTGCCAGGCCAGGTCGGCGAGCGGCGCTTCGAACAGTCGCGTGCCGCCGCGCAGCAGCACCCAGATCAGCACGCCGAGGGCCGACCAGGTGTTGACCAGCGCCGCAGCCTGCCAGGGCCCGAGGCCGCTACCGCGTAAAGTGAGCGTAAAACCGGCCCACAAGGCCGCGGCCAGCAGGAACAGCGCATCGCCGGCGGCGTGTGCCGGCTGCCAGGCGCGCAGCGAGGCCGTGCCCAGCAGCGCGACGCCGCAGGCCATCAGCAGCAGGCCGATGGCGCGCAGGCGGTCCGGCCGCTCGCGCCACAGCGCCCAGGCCAGCAGGGCGGTGAACAGCGGGAAGCCGCCGGCCATCACCACGCCCATGTGGGCCGAGGGCGCCAGGCGCGAGCCGCTCATCGCCAGCCAGCCGAAGGGCAGGCCGCCGCCCACCACCAGCAGCGCCAGTCGCCAGCGCGGCAGCCCGGCCGGCAGCAGGCCGCTGCGCCACCCCAGCGGCGCGAGCAGCAGCGCGGGCAGCACGTAGCGCAGGATCACCAGCTCGTCGGCGGGCAGGCTGGTGGTGGTCGAGTGCCGGGTGGTCACCTGCCAGACGCCGCCGAGCAGCGCGGACAGCAGGCCCAGCAGCACGCCGATCCAGCGGCGGGTGTCGTGCATCGAAGCCATGGAAAGGTGAACGCGATGCCGCGCACTGTGCGCGCTAGTGCAGTGCCGGCGCTGTCAGGATCGTGCGCATTGCAGCCGGCGGCCGGCCAAAGGCCTGCCGGAACACCGCGCTGAAGTGGCTGTGGTGAGAGAAGCCCAGCTCGGCCGCCAGCCCGGCCAGCTGATGTTCACCCTGCTCGAGCCGGCGCAGCGCCTCGGCCAGGCGCAGTGCCGTGCGGTAGCCATGCAGGGTGCGGCCCGTGTGGCGTCGGAACAGCCGTGCCAGCTGGTAGGGCGAACATGCGGCGGCGCGGCCGATGGCCGCGAGGCTGTCGTTCTCGGCGAAGCGCGCGGCCAGGAATTCACGCGCGCGTTCGACCGCGGCATGCGGCGCCGGCAGGCAGGGCCGGGACAGCGCCTCGTTCAGCAGGCCGTTCAAGTCGCCCGAACGGGCGTGCCGGGCCGGGTCGGCCACTGCCCGCAGGCGCAGGCGCCAGTCGGCATCCAGCGGCACCGGCCCGCTGCGGCGCCAGGACACCGCGCCCTCGCGGACCACCAGCACACTGCTGCGCTGGCTGTGCAGCGTGTGCCGTAGGCGGTAGGGCTGATCCGGCAGCAGCCACATGCCCTGCAGCGCGTCGGCCGCGATGCGCCGGCCATCGAGCTCCAGCTCGACCCGGGCCTGCTCGGGAATCAGCAGGCGGGGGCTCTCGACCCGGTAGGTCGGGCTCCAGTCTTCGTGGGGCGCGAGCAGCTCCACCTGCTGCCAGCTGGCGGCGTCGGTCTGCAGGCGAATGATCCGGCGATAGGGCATGGCACGGCGGCCGGGCCGCGTCACACATCCAGCTCGTAGACCTCGGCGGCGGCGCGGGCCGCTGCCGTGCTGCCGGCCAGCGCCTTGTCCCATTCGGCGCGGCCTGCGCTGCGCGTCGGGCTCAGGCCGATGGTCATCACCGCAACCTCTTCGGTGCCGGCGTCGAAATCGGCGACGCGCTGGCGCTGCGCGGTGAACAGCATCGCGGTGCTGGCGCCGTCGGAATCGATGATCACGAGGTACCGGGCCGGTGCTTGCATGGTGGCCGCTCCGTGGGGTCGTGAACCAGGTGCCGAGTGTGCACCAGGCGGCTCAGGGCCTGCGGCAACGCCGGTAGAAGTCCCAGTCGGCGCGGTAGGCGCTGGTCTGCACGCCCATCAGCCCGAGCACCGAATGGAAGTACTGGTCGTGCGACAGCGGCAGGTCCAGGCCCTGCTTCAGGCAGGCCAGGTCCAGGCCATGGGCCTGCGCGAAGGCGGGCGAGAACCAGCCGATCCAGGGCACGCGCTTCTGCGCGTCCGGTGCGATGGCATATGGCAGGCCGTGCAGGTACAGGTTGTTCTCGCCGAGCGATTCGCCGTGGTCCGAGACATAGAGCAGCGCGGTGTCCTGCTGCGCCGAACGGGTCCCGAGCCAGCGGATCGCGCCGGCCAGCACATGGTCGGTGTAGGCCAGTGTGTTGTCGTAGGCGTTGACCACTTCCTCGCGCTGGCAGTCCTGCAGCGCGGCGCTGCGGCATTCGGGCTGGAAGCGCTTGAAGGCCGGCGGCGAGCGCAGGTGGTAGGCCGGGCCGTGGCTGCCCATCAGGTGCATCACCAGCACGATGCCGCGGGCACGGCGTTCGGCCGGCAGCGCGGCAATGCGCTGATCAAGGCCCTCGAGCAGGATCTCGTCGTAGCACTCGCCGTCGGGGCACAGCGTGGGGTGCTGCAGTGCGCTGGTGTTGATGTTGGGCACGCGGTCGCACACGCCCTTGCAGCCGGCCTGGTTGTCCAGCCACAGCACCGCCAGCCCGGCGTGCTGCAGCACGTCGACCAGGGTCTCGTGGTCCTGCTCGCGCTGGGCGTACGCTTCCCGCCCGAGGTGGGAGAACATGCAGGGCACCGAGGCCGCGGTGCTGGTGCCGCAGGACCAGGCATTGCGCTGGCTGATGACGTCCAGCGCGGCCAGTTGGGGCGTCGTGGGGCGCTCGTAGCCGTTGAGCGAGAAATGGTCGGCCCGCGCGGTCTCGCCCAGCACCAGCAGCAGCAGCGGTGGGCGCGGCGGCGCGGTCCGGGCCAGGGTGGCCGCCTGGCCCAGCGGCAGCAAGCTGCGCGGACCCCGCTGCCGCGCCGGTGCGGCCAGCTGGCCCAGCGCATACAGCGAGTTCAACGGGTTCACCAGGTAGCGCAGCTCGCGGTGGTTGCGCATGCTCGCGGCCAGGGGCTGGTAGATCGCCAGCAGCGCCGTGGCCAGCACCGCCAGCGCGGCGACCAGGCCGAGCAGGTTGTTGCGCAGCTGGCGCGGCCAGTTCGGCCAGGCCAGAGGCCGGCGCCACAGCAGCACGATGGGCAGGCCGGCCAGCAGCAGCACGGTGATCAGCATGCGCAGGGTCAGCAGGTCGCGGGTTTCGCGCAGGTCGGTCTGCAGCACGTTGGTCATCATCGTGCTGTCGATCACCACGCCGTAGCTCAGCATGAAATAAGCGCCAAAGGCCGTGGCCAGCAGCAGCAGCGTGAGCACCGGCTTGAAGCTGTGCCGCCACGCCAGCAGGCACAGCAGCAGCGCCACCACCGCGGCGATGGCGACCCCGAATCCGAGCGCGAAGCCCGCGCCGCGCCAGCCGTCGAGCAGCTGCGCGCGCTGCAACGCCCGCCACAGCGCCAGGTTGCCGACACTGGCCATCCACAGGCTGGCGAAGAGGATCCAGCGACCGGGATGCCCGACGGCGCGCGGGCCGTCGGCCGGCCGGCGCGTCGGGAAGAGCCGGGTCATGGCAGTCGGGGATTGCCTGGGTACAGGGTGAGGCCTTGCTGCAAGCGCTGGAGGGGCCGCCACAGCGCGTCCAACGCCAGGGCCACCCACCAGCACAACGCGGCGGACCACAAAGTATGGCTCATGAAGTGAGCGCCCCTGACCTGCTGCCCGAGCCCGAGCACGAAGCCGGCGAGCAAGGCACCGGCCAGCCAGCGCCGTGCCAGGCGGGGGTCGGCGCCGCGGATCGCGAAGTAGCCGGCGACGAAGGCGAAGCCGGCCGAGGCATGGCCGGCCGGGAAGCAGCGGCCGCTGCCGCCGTCGGGCACCAGAAAGCCCAGCCAGTGCGAGGACGCGGGAATCAGCCCGCCGAAGTCGGTGAGGTCCCAGGGGCAGCTGGTGCCGTTGTGGTTCTTGACCAGCGACACGATCACCACCGCTGCCAGCGTGCCCACGGCCAGCTGCAGGCGCTGTGACAGCGCCAGCCGCCGCAGCCATCCGAAGGGCCACCACACCCCCAGGCACAGCACCAGCACCAGCGCCCACGAGAGCACCCGGCCGCCGCCATGCAGCGTGGCGGCCAGCACCCAGTGCTCGCGCAGCGCGAAGCCGTCCGGCCCGCCGAACAGCCGGGCCAGCGGCATGTCCAGCCGGCCCAGCTCGCAGGCGGCAAGGGCGATCAGCAGCGCGATGTTCAGGCCAACGACGACGCGGTCACGGATGTCTTGTTCTTGCATCGACGCCGATCCTAGGTTCAAGGTCTTAAGCCGCACTTAACCTCGAAGGAGCGCCACCGCACAATCCGGCCATGCGCGTATTGGTGGTCGAAGACGATGAGGGTATTGCCCAGGGCTTGCGCGCGCACCTGCGGCAGCACGGTTGCGTCGTGGACCTGGCCGGCACGCTGGCAGCCGCGTGGGCCGCGCTGCAGGCCGAGGCCTTCGACCTGGTCCTGCTCGACCTGGGCCTGCCCGATGGCGATGGCAGCACCCTGCTGCAGCGCCTGCGCCGCCAGTCTGGCCAGCGCCTGCCGGACCCGCACACGCCGGTGCTGATCATGACGGCGCGCGACGAGGTGGCCTCGCGCATTGCGGCGCTCGACATGGGCGCCGACGACTATGTCGCCAAGCCCTTCAACAGCGACGAACTGGCCGCCCGCATGCGCGCCGTGCGCCGGCGTGCGGCGGGCCGCGCGCAGCCGCAGTTGCAGATTGGCGACATCCAGATCGATCCGGCCACCCGCAGCGTCACGCGCGCCGGGGTGCCGGTGGAGCTGTCGGCGCGCGAATGGTCGCTGCTGATGGCGCTGGCCGAGGTGCGGCCACGGGTGCTGTCACGCCAGCAGCTGGAAGAGCGGCTGTACGAATGGGATGGTGGGCCGGGCAGCAATGCCATCGAGGTGCATGTGCACTACCTGCGGCGCAAGCTGGGCGAGCACGTGATCCGCACCTTGCGCGGCGTGGGCTACTTCGTGCCGGCAGAGCCATGAAGGGCTGGCAGCGCGGCCCGCGCACGCTCTCGGGCCACCTGCTGGCCTGGGCACTGGGCGCGCTGGGCGCCCTGTGGCTGGGCTTCGTGGTGGTGGGCTTCCGCACCGGACAGCACGAGGCCGACGAGCTGACCGACGGCCACCTGGCCAGCGTGGCCGCGCTGCTGCTGAGCGAGGCCACCAACGATTTCGCCGATCCGCGCCAGCTGTTTCCCACCGGCGACGGCGACAACCTGCGTGCGCATGACTACCAGCAGTCGCTGAGCGTGGTGGTCTGGGACGCCGGCGGCCACCTGATCAGCCGCACCGGTGACGCGCCGCTGCCGCCTTTCGGCTATGCCGAGGGCTTTGCCACGCTGGAACTCGGCAAGCCTGCCACCCCGTGGCGCAGTTTCGCGCGCTGGCGCGCGCCGCAGCACGACCGCCGCGTGATGGTGCTGCTGCGTGTGGCCGAGCGCGACGACCTGGCCTGGGACATCGGCACCCAGGTCGCCGAGCCCGGGCTGTGGGGCCTGCCGGTGGTGGCGCTGGTGCTGGGCCTGGCGATCCGGCGCGGGCTGCGGCCGCTCCATGCCTTGTCCGACGAAGTGCATGCGCTGGACGTCCAGCCCGCCACGCCGATGCGGCCGCGCCTGCGCCACCAGGAGTTCGAGGCCGTGGTCGAGGCGATCAACACGCTGGTGGCGCGCTACAACGCGGCGCTGGCGCGCGAGCAGCAGCTGGCCAGCGAGTTGGCGCACGAGTTGCGCACGCCGCTGGCCTCGCTGAGCCTGCACGCCCGATCGCTGCGCGGGCAGATGGCCGACGAGGCCGAGCGCGAGCAGTCGCTGCAGCGCATCGAGCAGGATGCACTGCGCGCGGGCCAGCTGCTGAGCCAGCTGCTGACGCTGGCCCGCGCCAGCCGCGCCGAGCTGGCCGAGACGGCGCAGCCGTTCGACCTGGCGGCGCTGGCGCGGCGCGTGGTCGGCGACTATGCCCAGGCGGCGTTCGATGCGGGCCATGAGCTGGGTGTCGAGGCGCCCGAGCAGTGGTCGATGGTTGGCCATGCGGTGCTGATGGAGCTGGCCTTGCGCAACCTGATCGACAACGCGCTGGCCCATACGCCGCGCGGCACAGCGGTCGAGGTGCAGCTCGATGCAGCCGAGCGCTGGCTGCAGGTGTGCGACAACGGAGGCCTTGCCGCCGCTGCCGTGGGGGCCGGCGCCACACCGACGGCCGACATCGGCCACAAGCATGCGCTGGGCCTGGGCCTGGGCCACCGGGTGATCGACAAGGTGGCCGCGGTGCACGGCGGCCGCTTCGAGCAGCGGCCGGCACCCGCCGGCTTCAGTACCTGCTACCGCATCAGCCTGGCGTAGCGCCTCACATCAGCAGGGTGGAGCCCGGCGCGAGCATCGCGGTCGGCTCGGGCGCGGCCCCGGCTTCCTGCGGGGGCAGGGCGTCACCGTCGGGGCACAGCCCCATCAGGCTGATGGCGCGGTTCTGCATCGATGCGGCGTCTTCGTGGTCGCCACAACGGTCCAGCACGTCGCTCACCCGCAGCAGCACCTTGACCTCCCAGTGCGCATCGGTCGTCTGGCCGGCCAGTCCGGCGGCCTCGAAGGCATGGTCGCGGGCCCGTTCGCGTTCGGCGTGACCGGCATGGCGGTCGTCTTCGTTCGCGGCCTGCTCGGCTTCCGCCGCGGCGCAGCACACCTCGGCCAGTTCGCAGATCAGGTCGACGCGCGAATCGGTGCCGGGCAGCATGGCCGCCCAGCGCAGGGCCTGGCCGAGATAGGTCTCGGCCGGGCCGAAGGCGCCCAGCGCCTTCAGGCTGCGCGCCACCTGGGCCAGCGCCAGGCACATGCCGTTGGGTTGCGGGTGGCGTTCGGCCAGTTCCAGCGTGCGCATCGCCAGCGTCAGCGCCTCGCGGGCGAAGCCGTTGGGCAGGCCGGGCTCGGCGCGGTCGATCGGCAGCGGGGCGGCGGGGCGTTGCGGAACTCTCATGGCCGGATGCTAGGCCGCGCGTCCGGCGCTGCCTTCCCCGCATCCCCGGGGGGCGTTCGTGACGGGCTTCACGCCCGGCGGAAGGCTATTGCCACAGCCGGTAGACCCAGAAGGCCTCGTCCTGCTCGATGCGCAGGCGCAGCTCCTGCGGGCTGAAGCCGGTGAAGCGGCGGGTCTCGCGGCACAGGTGCGCCTGGTCGGCATAACCCGCAATGGACGCGACATCGGCCCAGTCGACACGGCCCTCGGCATGGGCTGCGCGCACCAGCAGGAACGATTGCTCGGCGCGGCCGATGCCCAGCAGCCCGCGCAATGGCTGGCCGGCCCAGGCCTTGAGCCGTCGCTCGGCCTGGCGCGTGCTGCGGCCCAGGCGCGACCCGGCGGCGCGCAGCGCCAGGTGCCGCGCCCAGTCGGCGTAGCGCAGCAGCCCCTCGGCCGGACGCTCGTGGCAGGCCGCCCAGCGCGCGCCGAACTCGCGCCAGACGATGGCCAGGCGCGCCGCGTCGTCCGGCGCCTGCCCCACCTGCTGCAGCAGGCCGTGCCATTCGGGTGCTAGCACTTCGTGCGCATCGACGATGCGGTCCACCCACTGCTCGGGGTTCACGCCGGCCATCGCCGCCAGCGCGTCAGGCATCAGCAGCAGCGTGAAGCTGTGCACCTCGCCCGGGTTCCAGCACAGCGTGGGCCCGCGCTGCGGCCCGCCGAAAATGACGGGCGGCAGCGGCCGGCCGACGGGCGGCATGGCTGGCGGGTCCTGTGCCGGGTCGAGCGCCACCGCGCTGCCGCTGAGGAACCAGGTCAGCCCGCACATCGGTGACGCAGGGAAGTGGTTGAAGCGCTGCTCGGGCGCCAGCGCGGCGCCCAGCGTGCTGCGGCGGAACACCGCACGGATGCAGCGCGTCAGCGCGGCGGGTGGCAGGTCGAGATGCGCAGTGGTCGGCACGCCCGGCATTGTCGATGAACTGTCGTGTCGGAATCGTTCAAGACGCTTGCCGGCGGGCCTTCTACGCTGAGGTCTTCTCTGCCAACGATCGATTTCCGCTCGATGACGACGCTCGCACCCCCCGGCCCCGACACGGCCTGGTTCGGCCTGCCGCTGCTGCGGCGCATGGCCGCCGACTACCTCGGTTTCACGCAGGACTTGCAGCGCCGCCATGGCGACCTGGTGCGCATGCGGCTGGGTTTCGAACGCACCTACGACGTGTTTTCGCCGGAACTGGTGCGCGAAGTGCTGGTGGACAAGGCCGCCAGCTTCATCCGCTGGGAGCGCGGCATCGAGGTGTTCGCCCAGTCGCAGGGCCGCAGCGTGCTGACCACCGAAGGCGAGACCTGGCAACGGCAGCGGCGCCTGCTGCTGCCGGTGTTCGCGCCGCGCCGGGTGGCCGGCTATGCCGCGATGATGGTGGCGGCTGCGCAGCGTGCGCTCGAGGCGCTGCCGCAGCACGCGAGCGGCCAGCCCGTGGACATCGAGCACTGGTTCACCGGTGTGACGATGGACGTGATCATGCAGACGCTGTTCAGCAGCACCTCGGCGGCCGATGCCCGGGTGGTGGGCGACTCGGTGCAGACGCTGTCCCGGGTCGCGATGCGCGAGATGTTCATGCCCTGGACCTTGCCCGACTGGCTGCCGCTGCCGGGCAAGGCCGCCAAGCGCCGCGCGCTGCGACTGCAGGACGAACTGGTGTGGCGCCACATCCGCCAGCGGCAGCGGCAGGGCGCTGGCGCCGGGCAGGACGACATCCTGGCCCATCTGCTCGCGGCGCGCGACGGCGACGGGCGGCTGAGCGAGCGCGAGGTTCGCGACCAGTGCGTCACGATCTTCCAGGCCGGGCACGAGACCAGCGCAACCGCGCTCACCTGGTGGAGCTGGTTGATGGCCGCTCATCCTGAGTGCCAGCAACGGGCGGCGGACGAAGTGCGGCAGGTGCTCGAGGGCCGCATGCCCGGCCATGACGATGTCGCGGCCTTGCCCTACCTTGGCCAGACCTTGAAGGAGGCGATGCGGCTGTACCCGCCGGCCGCCGGTCTGATGACGCGGCGAGCGATCGAGCCGGTGACGATCGGCGGCTGGCCGCTGCCGAAGGGGGCGATGCTGCGCATCACGCCCTGGGTGCTGCACCACGATGCACGCTGGTTTCCGGAGCCGGAGGCCTTCAGGCCCGATCGCTTCGGCCCTGGCGCGGCGGAACTGCCCCGCGGCGCCTACCTGCCCTTCGGTACCGGGCCGCGGGTGTGCATCGGCAGCCTGTTCGCCAGCACCGAGATGACGCTGGTGGCGGCGATGCTGCTTCAGCGGTTCGAACTGTCGGCCATCCCGGGCCTGCCCGCGCCGCGCGCGGTGCTGAACGTGACCTTGCGGCCGGCCGAGGCCTTGCGACTCCAGTTGCGCAGGCGCCAGCCCAGCAGCGCCGCGACGAGCACCGCGTAGACCGACCATTCACCGAAGTTGTGCTTGGCCGCACGCATCCAGAAGAAGTGCAGCAGGCCCAGCAGCACGATGCCGTAGACCAGCTTGTGCAGCGACTTCCAGCGTGCCGCGCCGAGCGCCTTGATCGCACGGTTGAACGAGGTGGCGGCCAGCGGCAGCATCAGCAGCAGCGCTGCCGTGCCGACCAGGATGAACGGGCGCTTGGCGATGTCGCGCAGGATGTCGCCGAGCTCGAGTCCCATGTCCAGCCAGGCATAACACAGGAAGTGCACGGCGCCGTAGAAGAAGGCGTAGAGCCCGGCCATGCGGCGCAGGCGTGCCAGCGCGCTCCAGCCGGTGATCTCGCGCAGCGGCGTCACGGCCAGCGTGATGCACAGCAGGCGCAGCACCCAGTCGCCGCTGCCGCGGATCAGCGCCTCGGCCGGGTTGGGCCCCAGCGTGTTCGCGAACGCGCCCCAGGCCAGGTGCGCGAATGGCGCGAGTCCCAGCAGGAACAGCAGCGGCTTGGTGGCCGGATGCAGCAGCAACTTGTTCATCGCGGGCCGGTCGGTGGGGCTAGTAGTTCTTCGCCAGGTCCAGTCCTGCATAGAGCTGGCCGACCTGCGCTTCGTAGCCGTTGAACATCAGCGTCGGCTTGCGCTTGGCGAAGATGCCGCCGCCTTCGCCGATGGGTCGCTCGGTCGCCTGGCTCCAGCGCGGATGGTCGACATGCGGATTGACGTTGGAGTAGAAGCCGTATTCCTGCGCCGCAGCCTTGACCCACGCCGTGCGGGGCATCTTCTCGACGAAGCGGATCTTGACGATCGACTTGGCGCTCTTGAAGCCGTACTTCCAGGGCACGACCAGCCGCACCGGCGCGCCGTTCTGGTTCGGCAGCACCTCGCCGTACATGCCGAAGGTCAGCAGCGTCAGCGGGTGCATGGCCTCGTCCATGCGCAGGCCCTCCACGTAAGGCCAGTCCAGCACGCGCGAACCGACGAAGGGCATGGTCTTGGGGTCGGCCAGCGTGACGAACTCCACGTACTTGGCGCTGCCCAGCGGCTCCACCTTTTTCACCAGCTCGGCCAGTGAGTAACCCACCCAGGGGATCACCATCGACCAGCCCTCGACGCAGCGCAGCCGGTACACGCGCTCTTCCTGAGCGGACAGCTTCAGCAGGTCTTCCAGCGTGTACTTGGCGGGCTTTTTCACCAGGCCCTCGACGCTGACCGTCCACGGCGTGGTCTTCAGCGTGTGGGCGTTGTGCGACGGGTCGGCCTTGTCGGTGCCGAACTCGTAAAAATTGTTGTAGCTGGCGGCGTCCTTGTAGTCGGTCAGCTTCTCCATCGTGGTGGCGCCGGCCACGGCGGATTTGGCGCCGGGCAGCGCGGCCAGCTTACCCGGTCGGGTGGTTTGGGCGTGGGCGTCGCGCGCGGCCCAGCCCGCCAGCGCCGCGCCGGCCACGCCGCCGGCCATCAGCCGGATCAGCTCGCGCCGGTTCTGGTAAACGCGCTGCGGCGTGATGTCGCTGGGCACGCCGTGGTCAAAGCCGGGGTCCTGGCTGCGGATAAGCATGGCGGTATCTTCCTGTTGTTGTGCATCAGTCGCCTGTGGCGGCCAATTCTTACACCGGTTGACCCGCCCGGCGGCTACAAGGTTCCGTAGCTGTGCAGGCCGCTGAGGAACATGTTCACGCCCAGGAAGGCGAAGGTGGTCACGCCCAGACCGGCCAGCGCCCACCAGGACGCCACGGTGCCGCGCAGGCCCTTCATCAGCCGCATGTGCAGCCAGGCTGCGTAGTTCAGCCA
>CAZXLI010000213.1:0-11717 GCA_964641795.1 uncultured Bordetella sp.
GTGGCCTGGTACGACAACGAGTGGGGCTACTCGAACAAGGTGCTCGAGATGGCCCAGGTGATCGGCCGCTGAAGCGCCGACGGGCCCGGGTGCCGGTTCACGCCGGCGCCAGGTCCACCCAGGTGTCCGGCAGCCCGGCCAGCGTGGCCGGGTGGGCGGCGAATTCGCCCAGCCACTCGCTGGCCACGCGGCCGTTGAAGGCCGTGGCCGCGGCACCGTAGACCGGGTCGGCCGCCAGGCCGGCGAAGGCCTGCACCACCGTCAGCAGGGCGGCGCCGCGTGCGGCGTCGCTGCCGCTGAACATCGATGTCAGCAGCTCGCGCGTGGCCTGCAGCGTGGCGGGGTCCAGCCGCGTGCCATCAAGCCCCAGGTTGGCCAGCACGCCGGCCGCCATCTGCGCGCCGCTCTGGCCGGCGTAGAAGGCCTGCACGGCTTCGCCGGCCAGCGCCGGCGCGCCCAGCGCGTGCAGTGCATCGAGGCCCTGCGCGTACAGGCTGTCGTTCAGGCCCGGGCTGCCGAACAGCGCCTGGCCCAGCTGCAGCAGCGTGGTCTGGCCCGCGTCCGGCGCAAGCTTGAGCTGCGCGTGGTCCGCGAACTGCAGCAGGTCGACGCCGATCAGCGTCGTCGTGCCCGAGCGGCCCGGGTCCTGGTCCACCACCTTCACGCCGCCACTGGCGGCATCCAGGCTCAGCGTGTAGCCGCTGCGCGGGCCGGGCAGGCTGACGCGCTCGTTGTCGGCGCTGCTGCCGCGCACGGTGCGCGGGGCCGGCAGCTCGTCCGAGCGCACGGTGGCCTGCGCGCTGCCCAGGGTCGGCGAGACGCCGGCATGCACGCCGCCGCTCAGGCTCAGCGTGAAGGTCTCGTCGAACTCCGGTGTGGTGTCCTGCAGCACCTCGATGTACATCGTCCTGCGCGTTTCGCCGGGCGACCAGTTCATCGTGCCGGCCGGGAACTGGCCGCCGAAGTCGGCCACGTTGACCGGGTTGAACCCGCTGGCGCTGACCGCGTACTGCACGCTGGCCGCGCTGTCGACATGGCCGACGCGGGTGACCTCGAAGCGGAACGAGGTTTTCGCGCCCGGCACCGAGCCTTCGGCCAGCACAGGCGTCAGCACGCTCAGGCGGAACTCGTCGGGCTCGTCGTCGTTGAGCAGTTGCACGCTGGCGCTGCCGTGCTGGGCGTCGGCCGTCAGCAGGTCGCCGTCGCCCAGCGTCAACACCAGGGTTTCGTTCGGCTCGTACAGCGTGTCGCCGCTGGTGGTGAAGCTCACGGTCGCGGTGGCCACGCCGGGCGCGAAGCTCGCCGTGCCACTGGCCGCGTAGCCGCCCGGCGCGAAGTCGGCGGCGTCGACGCTGCCGCCCAGCGTCCAGGCGATGTGGGCGGCCTCGCCCAGATCGCCGCTGCGGGTGAGCGTGAAGCCGTGGGTCTGCTGCGTGCCGTCGTTGCCTTCGGCCACCGTCGGGTGCGCGGCGGCGACGCTCACCGGGTACTTGGCATCGTCACTGAGGATGGTGGTGCTGGCTTCGTGCACCGCCTCGAGCCCGCTGCCCAGTCCGCTGGCACCGGTGAGTTGGAGCGTCAGCGTCTCGTCGACCTCGGTGCGCGCGTCGCCCTTGAGCTCGAAGCGCAGCGCCTGGCTGCTGACGCCGGGCGCGAAGTCCAGCGCGCCGTTCAACGCGGTGCCGGCCGCCAGGTCGTCGGCGTTCACGCTGCCGGCCAGCGCCCAGCTCACGCTCGCCGGGGCGCTGGTGTTGCCGCTGCGGATCACCGTGAACTCGAGCCACTGGGTGCCGCTGTTGCCCTCGGTCACGCTGTCGGCCTTGGCGGTCACGCCGAAGCGGTTGTCGGTGTCGTCCGAGCGGATCGTGCCCACCGCGCGCGTCTCGCCGTTGACCCCGAACTTCACCGCGGTGATGTTGACGATGAAGTCCTCGTCGCTCTCGATCCTGTCGTCGCCGGCGATCGCGACGCTGATCGTCATCGTCGCCGCGCCGGGCGCGAAGCTGACCCGGGTTTCAGCCGGGTACACGCCGCCGGCGAAGTCGTCGGGCGAGGTGTCCCAGGGCTGGATGCTCCAGACCACGTCGGTGGGTCCGCCGATGTTGCCGCTGCGCGTGAGCGTGAACACCACGCTGCGTGTCTCGCCGGGACCGCCCTCGACCACTTCGGCCGAGGCGATCGAGACGGTGGGCGGCAGGTCGTTGTCGGTGATCGTCATGCTGGCCAGCCGCGGCGTGCCCAGCACCGCGCCGTTGCCGGTCAGCGCGCCCAGCGTGACGGTGATCGTCTCGTCGTCCTCGACGACGTTGTCGTCCAGCGGCTTGAGCACGATGGCCTTGAGGAACTCGCCGGCCGCGAAGCTCACGCGCCCGGTCGGCAGCTTGCCGCCGAAGTCGGCTGCATCCACCGTGCCGCCGACGAACCAGTTCACCGTGCTCGGCACGCCGGTATTGCCGGTGCGCATCACCGTGAACGTGATGCTGCCCTGGCCCTCGCGGCTGGCCGAGACGTCGGCGGTGATCGTGTGGTAGATCGGCGGGTAGGTGGCGGCGGAAGAGCTCATGCTGGGCAAGCGGCGACGAGCGCGGATTGTCTACCGCGATCACGGCTTGACGCCTGTCCGACAGGCTCGCTATGGTCCGTGCCTTCGTTCACCCTGAAAGTCATTGATGCGCCTGACCGCCTCTTCCACCATTGCCGCCCTGTTCACCGCGGTGCTCGCCACCGGCTGCGTGACGATGCCGGGCAAGAGTGATTCGTCATCCTCGTCGGCGCCCGCCGCCGCGCCGGCGCCTGCGGCCGCACCGAAGGCCAAGCCCGGCATGAACGAACGGGGTGAGGTGGTCGACTCCTCGAAGGTGGAGGCCGGCAGCGGCACCACGCTCAAGGGCATGGGCGGCTGGGAGGGCGAGATCACCGGCAAGCCGGCGCCGGGCAGCAAGTTCACGAAGCTGCAGATCGGCATGTCCATGCGTCAGTCGGTCGACCTGGTGGGCCAGCCCAGCGACCAGGGTGCCTATGTCACCGGCAAGGCCTGGATCCCGTTCTACTTCGGCAGCGACCGCCACCGCTACGAGATGGTGTTCAAGGGCCAGGGCCGGCTGATCTTCGCGGGCGGCTCGCTGGGCGACTTCACCGGCGGCAACCTGATCTGGATCATCCACAACCCGAACGAGGGCGCCTACCGCTGAGGCGCGCGCCGCGCCGCGCGGATCAGGGCTTGCTCGCGGCCACCGCCCCGGAGGCCGACACGCCCGGCGCCGGCGCGGCGGCGCAGGCCGCGAACGCGGGGCCGTTGTTCGGCAGTTTCAGGCCGCGCAGTTTGGATGCTAGCGATTCGCTGGCCGCCGGCACCCGCAGCGTCACCAGCGGCAGCGGCGGCACGAGCGTGACGACGCGGGCGGTGCGCAGACCACGCTGCGACAGGCGGCCGAGCTCGGCTTCGGCGGCGGTCTTGTCGTCGAAGCGGCCGATCACCAGGCCCGGCTGCAGCTCGGGTGCGTTCTTCATCGGCTGCGCCTCGATCTTCAGGCGCTTGAGCTCCTCGACCTTGCGCTCCAGCGTCTCGTCGTCGGTGTACTTGCCCATGTAGATCATGAAGCTGCCCTTGCGCTCGCCGGGCACCAGGGTCCAGCCGCCGGCGGCCACGCCCTGCTCCAGCAGCAGCTTCTCGGCCGCGGCCTGGGTGCTGGCCGGCACCGGGCCGGCTTCGAGGCAGGTGCCGGCCGCGGCGAGCGCGGCGCTGGCCGCGGCGGCCTCGCTGGCGGCTGCGGCCTTGGCCGCCTCGGCCATCGCCGCACTGGCCGCCTGTGCCGGCAGGACCTTGACCTGGTCGGCGTTGACCTGGCGCTGCAGGCGCTCGGGCTCCCGTTCGGGCTCGGGGCGGCCGCCGCGCAGGCGGTCGAACAGGCCCTGGGTCCACCCCAGCACCAGCAGATTGGCCAGCAGCAGCAGCAGCGCCAGCGCCCTCAGCATGCGCCGGCTCCGCCGCTGCCGGTGCCCGCGCGGAGGCTGAGATCGCCGCTGGCCAGGCGCTGGCGCCGGCCGTCGACGCGCAGCCACAGGGCCCCGTCTTCGGCCACGCCGTCTGCAATGCCTTCGGGCCACTCGGGCAGCGTGGTGCCCACCGTGCGGCCGAGCAGCGCGTCGCGCCGCGCGTAGCGCGGCTGCAGCGGTGCGAAGCCTTCGTGCTCGAACGCCAGGACCGTGCGCACCAGCGGCTCGGCCAGCGTGGCCAGCGCCAGCGGCGCGGTGTAGCGGGCATCGAGCTCCTGCAGGCAGGCATAACCCCAAGCCAGACCGGCCAGCGGCTGCGGCTGCACGTTCAGGCCGATGCCGACGACGGCCATCCGGTGCGCCCCGACCGACACCGTCTCGATCAGGATGCCGCCGAGCTTGCGGCCGATGCCCTCGCCGCTGCGGTCGAGCAGCAGCAGGTCGTTCGGCCACTTCAGCCCGATGCGCGGCGGCTCGTCCGCGCCGAGCGGATCGAGCGCGTCGGCCAGCGCCACGCCCACCGCCAGCGACAGGCCGGACCAGTCGCGCGGCGCCAGCGGCAGCGAGAGCGAAAAGGTCAGCGACGCGCCGGCGGCCGCCAGCCAGGCCTTGCCCTGGCGACCACGGCCGTGGGTCTGTTGCTCGGCCACCAGCAGGCAGGGCTGGGTGTCGCCCTGGCGGCGGCCCGGTGCCGGCACGTCGGGCGCCAGCGCTGGATCGTGCGGCAGCGGGCCCAGGCCGTGCCTTGCCCGTTCGAGCAGTTCGGTATTGGTCGAGCCGATGTGCGCGACCACCTCGATCGACAGCCCGGGCAGCAGCGGCCGCAGCCGCTCCCACAGGTCTTCCGCCCCCCAGTGCAGGTGTTGCTGCGATGCGCGTGCGGGCTCGGCCATGGCGGGCAGGTCTCGCGGCGGGATCAGCCCAGCTTCTGGCGCTTGGGCGCCAGCATCGTGCCGCGGCAGCCCTTGGCGCCGCAATGGCAGGCGAACTGGCGCTTCAGCGCCGGCGTGTAGCGCTCGTCGATCACGAGGCCGTAGTCGTAGAACAACTCTTCGCCGGCCTTCAGGTTGCGCAGCGCCTTGATGAAGACGCGGTCGCCCACTTCGTCGGCCTCGCAGTTCGGCACGCAGGCATGGTTGATCCAGCGCGCCGCATTGCCGCCGAACTTGGCGTCGATCACGCGCTCCTCGTCGATGTGGAAGTAGAAGGTGTGGTTCGGATCGCTCGGGTCATGCGGGTGGCGGCGCAGCGCCTCGGCCCAGGTGATGACCTCGCCGGTGTACTCGATGATCGTCTCGCCCTTCTTGATGGGCCGCAGCGCGAACACTCCCTTGCCGTGCACGCCGCTCTTGCGCACCTGGATGCGCCGGCCCTTCTCGGCCGCGGTCTCGGCCGGGGTTGCAGCCTCGTTGACCTTGGGTTTCGGGGTCTTGGGGGTCTTGGCTTGCGTGCTCGGCTTCATTCGGTAAAGTGAATTCATGGGCGCGCGCGTGTACACCCGTGTGTGTGCGTGCGCGCGCGAGAACATTGATTGTAGGCATGCCGCCTAGCCCGGAATTTCATTCGAGTCCATGAGCAAGACACTCATCATTGCCGAGAAGCCCAGCGTCGCGCAGGACATCGTGCGCGCGCTGACGCCCGTGGCCGGCAAGTTCGAAAAGCATGCGGAGCACTTCGAGAACGACACCTATGTCGTGACCTCGGCGGTCGGCCACCTAGTCGAGATCAAGGCGCCGGAGGAGTACGACGTCAAGCGCGGCAAGTGGAGCTTCGCCCACCTGCCGGTGGTGCCGCCGCACTTCGACCTGGCCCCGATCGACAAGGCCAAGACGCGCCTGAACGCGGTGGTCAAGCTGGTCAGGCGCAAGGACGTCACCGCGCTGATCAACGCCTGCGACGCGGGCCGCGAGGGCGAACTGATCTTCCGCCTGATCGTGCAGTACGCCGACAGCGGCAAGACCCCGCTGAACAAGCCGATCCAGCGCCTGTGGTTGCAGAGCATGACGCCGCAGGCCATCCGCGAAGGCTTCGAGCAACTGCGCAGCGACAAGCAGATGCTGGGACTGGCCGATGCCGCGCGCAGCCGCAGCGAAGCCGACTGGCTGGTGGGCATCAACGGCACCCGCGCGATGACGGCCTTCAATTCACGCGACGGCGGCTTTTTCCTCACCACGGTGGGCCGGGTGCAGACGCCCACGCTGTCGATCGTCGTCGAGCGCGAGGAGAAGATCCGCAAGCACGTGGCGCGCGACTACTGGGAAATCAAGGCCGGCTTCCAGGCCGCCGCCGGCGACTACGAAGGCAAGTGGTTCGACCCCAAGTTCAAGAAGGACGAGAACGACCCGGACCGCCGTGCCGACCGCCTGTGGGACGAGAAGCAGGCCAATGCCATCGCCGATGCGGTGCTGGGCAAGACCGGCACGGTGACCGAGGAGGCCAAGCCCAGCAACCAGTCGAGCCCGCTGCTGTACGACCTGACCACCTTGCAGCGCGAGGCCAATGGACGCTTCGGCTTCTCGGCCAAGACCACGCTGAGCATCGCGCAGGCGCTGTACGAGAAGCACAAGGTGCTGACCTACCCGCGGACCGATTCGCGTGCGCTGCCCGAGGACTACCTCGGCACCGTGAAGCAGACCTTCGAGATGATCTCCAAGGAAGACCTGCCCGGCCCGCTGCGCGAGCTGAGCGCGCATGCGAAGAAGGGCCTGAAGGAAGGCTACGTCAAGCCGATCAAGCGGGTGTTCGACAACAGCAAGGTGTCGGACCACTTCGCCATCATCCCGACGCTGCAGCCGCCCAAGAGCCTGACCGAGGTCGAGGCCAAGCTCTACGACATGGTGGTCAAGCGCTTCCTGGCGGTGTTCTACCCGCCGGCCGAGTACCTGGTCACGACCCGCATCACGCAGATCGAGGGCCACCACTTCCAGACCAACGGCAAGGTGCTGGTGAACCCGGGTTGGCTGGCCGTCTACGGCAAGGAAGCGCAGGACGAGGATGCCAACCTCGTGCCGGTGCAGCCCAACGAGAGCGTCACCAACGAGCATGTCGAGGTCAACGCGCTCAAGACGCGGCCGCCGGCACGCTACAACGAAGGCACGCTGCTCAGCGCGATGGAAGGCGCCGGCAAGCTGATCGACGACGACGAGCTGCGCGCCGCGATGCACGAGAAGGGCTTGGGCACGCCGGCCACGCGCGCGGCCATCATCGAAGGCCTGATCCTCGAGAAGTACATGCTGCGCGAGGGCCGCGACCTGGTGCCCACCGCCAAGGCCTTCCAGCTGATGACCTTGCTGCGCGGGCTGGACGTCGAGGACCTCACCAAGCCCGAGCTCACCGGCAACTGGGAGTACCAGCTCGCCGAGATGGAGCATGGCCGGCTTTCGCGCGATGCCTTCATGAAGGAGATCGCGAAGATGGCCGAGCGCATCGTGCGCAAGGCCAAGGAATACGACCGCGACACCATCCCCGGCGACTACGCCACGCTGCAGCAGCGCTGCCCGCAGTGCGGCGGCATCGTCAAGGAGAACTACCGCCGCTTCACCTGCACCGGGGCCGACGGTGCGAGTGAAGGTTGCGGCTTCTCGATCACCAAGATCCCGGGCGGCCGCAGCTTCGAGCTGCACGAGGTCGAAGCCTTCCTGCGCGACAAGAAGATCGGGCCGCTGGAAGGTTTCCGCTCCAAGGCCGGCTGGCCTTTCACCGCCGAGCTGAAGCTGGTGTTCGACGACGAGATCTCGAACTGGAAGCTGGAATTCGACTTCGGCGACGACGCCAAGAACGGCGAAGGCGACGGCGAGCCGGTCGATTTTTCCGGCCAGGCTTCGCTGGGCGCCTGCCCCAAGTGCAAGGGCCATGTCTACGAGCACGGCAGCAACTACGTCTGCGAGCATGCGGTGGGCGCGCATGTCACCTGCGACTTCAAGACCGGCAAGATCATCCTGACCCAGCCGGTCTCGCACGAGCAGCTGCACAAGCTGCTCGGCACGGGCAAGACCGACCTGCTCGAAGGCTTCGTCTCCAACCGCACCAAGCGCAAGTTCAAGGCCTTCCTGGTGTGGGATGCGAAGGAGGGCAAGGTCGGCTTCGAGTTCGAGCCGCGCGGGGCCAAGGCGCCGGCCGCGAAGAAGACCGCGGGGGCGGCGAAGAAGGTGGCTGCGAAGAAGACCGCCGCGGCCGAAGAGTGACGCCCCCTCGCCGATGAGCAACGCAGCCACCTGGCCCTGCCTGCGAGCGCAGGGCGAGGGCTGCGTGCTCGACGTCAGCGTCTCGCCGAATGCCAAGCGCACCACGGCCGATGGCCTGCACGACGGGGCGCTGCGCGTGCGCCTGGGCGCACCGCCGGTCGACGGCAAGGCCAATCAGTGCCTGGTCGACTGGCTGGCCGATGAACTCGGTTGCCCCAAGCGCGCGATCACGCTGCTGCGTGGCCAGACGGCACGACGCAAGCAGCTGCAAGTGGCGGTGTCGGTGGAGACAGTCGCGGCTTGGCTGGATGCCTGCGTCAACGTGCCACCCCGGTAGGGGACAGGCCGCGCAGCGGCCAGGGGTGCGGGGGCGTCATCGGAGCCGTTCAATCCGATCCGGGTTTCCCGGTCGGATTGAGTCAGCCCCTCGGGGGCGGCCGCCAGGCGGCCGGGGCCGACAGGTTCAGCGCATCGCGGCGTGGCTCAAAGACTCGATTTGAGAACTGACTTCCACGAGGCGCGCCGCCACCACGCCGAACTCCTTGCCGCCCTCGCCGGCGCGTGCCGCGGCGATGCGGGCATTCATCGCGACGATGCGGGCTTCGCCGGCGACCCGTTCGATGCGGCTGATCAGGCTGGCCCGGTGGGCTTGCGCCTGCTGGGCCGCCGCGCGCGCCTGGGCCTCGTAGGCCATCGTCAGCTGGTTCAGCTGCGCCAGCAGCGGCGTGGCCTGCTCGACCAGTTGGGCCAGCGCCTCGCGGTGCAGCGCGGCGTCGGGACCATCGAGCACCTGGTGCGCCAGCGCGATGAAGCGGCGTACCGCGGCGTCGGCGCCGCTGCCGGGGCCGCTGCCGAAGAAGGCCTCGCGCAAGGCGCCGGTGGGCGGTGCCGGCAGGCCGTCGCCGCCCTTGCCCAGGCGATCGTGCGCGCTGCTGAACTGCTGCAGCGCGTCGCGCGCGGCGCTGCGTGCCTGGCGGTCGCCGCGATCGGCCAGCAGGGCCATCAACGCGATGCGCTGGCTCAGCATGCGCTGGCGCCCGGCCAGGTTGATCAGCGAGGACCAGGTCTCGGTGGCCACCGCTTCGCCCTCCGGCGGGGCGGCATGCACTGGCGCGAGGCGTGTCGAGGTGGCGACGACCATGTTTGGCTCCCTTCGGGTTGACCCTAGGTCGCGCTTCGCAAGCTCCGTGCCGCGAAGGCCGGCCTCACCGATCGCGAAGGCAGGCGGTCGTGTGCGGTACTCGATTGCGTGCATGATGCACGCCCGAGCCGCCCGCATCGGGTGGATCGCACCGGCCAGGGCCGCCCTCATTGAACGTTAGCTTCCTCCTGCCGCCGTGACTGCGCTGGTCTTCCACAAGCTGATGGCGATCTTCGTCACCGTGGCGCTGGGCTGGGCGGCCGGCCGCATGCGCTGGCTGGGCGACGCCAAGCCGGGCAGCGACCCGGCGCGCACGCTGGGCAACGCGGCCTTCTACATCTTCGTGCCGGCGCTGCTGTTCCGCACCACCGCGCGGCTGGACCTGAACACGATGCCGTGGGCCACTGTGGTGGCCTTCTTCGTACCGGTGCTGCTGATGCTGCTGGCGGTGTACGCGGTGATGCGCTGGCGCCTGAACCGCCGGCCCGCGGCCGATCTGGCGGCGGCCGAGCGGCTGGCGGCCACGCCGTCGGCGCGCGCCATCGCGGTGGTCTTCGGCAACTCCGTGCAGGTGGGCATTCCGATTGCCGCGGCGCTGTTCGGCGAGCGGGGCCTGGGCATCCACATCGCGCTGGTGAGCCTGCATGCGCTGATGCTGCTGTCGGTGCTGACCGTGCTGGTGGAACTGGACCTGGCGCGCGCCCGCGCGCAGCACGAGGCCACCGCCAACCTGCTGCGTACTTTGGGCACCACGGTGCGCAACACGGTGATCCATCCGGTGGTGCTGCCGGTGCTGGCCGGCATGCTGTGGCATGCCACCGGCTGGCCGCTGCCGGGCGCGCTGGACGAGACGCTGCAGCTGCTGGGCACCGCGGTGGCGCCACTGTGCCTGGTGCTGATCGGCCTCTCGCTGGCCTACTACGGCGTGGCCGGCGCGATCGGTGGCGCGGTGCGCACCAGCCTGCTCAAGCTGGTCGCGCTGCCGGCGCTGGTGCTGACCGTCGCGCACTGGGGCTTCGGCGTGAGCGGACTGCCGCTGCAGGTGGTGGTGGTCATGGCCGCGCTGCCCACCGGCAGCAACGCACTGATCTTCGCGCAGCGCTACCGCGCGCTGGAGGCCGAGGCGACCACGACGATCGTGCTGTCGACCTTCGGCTTCGTGCTCACGGCGCCGCTGTGGCTGGCGGTGCTGGCGAAGCTCCCGTGAGCAGGCCCCGCCCGGCGCCGGGCCGCCCCAAGGCGGCCGAGGACCCGCGCGGCGGGTGGCTGCGGGACGCCGCAGCCGGGTGCCCCCACTAGCGGCCGCCTTGCATCGTCTCGCGCGGATCGTCGGTGGTGGCGGTGCTCAGCACCTTGTGCTCGCGATCGAAGGTCACGCTGAACTGCTTTTTCTGCTGGCCTTCCAGGAAGCGCCAGTCCCACACCTCTTCGTCGGGCTTCATCGCGAAGCGCTGTTCCTTGGCCGGCCTGCCGAGCAGCTTGCGCACCTCGGTCTGCGGCATGCCGGGCTGCACCTGGGCGAAGGTCTCGGGCGTCAGCGCCTGGCGAATCGATTGCAGCTTGCCGTCCGGCCCCAGCGTGATGAAGTAGTTGGTGCTGCCCTCGGGCTGGCGCGGGTACTCCAGCACCTTCGAGCCGTCGGCCTTCTCCACCACCATCACCGGCTCGCCGAACTGTTGTCGCACTTCGGCCTCGCCGGACACGCCGGGCTGCAGCTTCTCGATGCGCTGCTGGTCGCAGGCCGCGAGCAGGGTGCACAGCAGCAGCGGGATCAGCAGGGACAGCGTCGATCTCAGGCTCATCGTCGGGCTCCTCGGGGCATCGGGCAGGGGGCTCATTGTGCAGGGGCGCGATCTGGGAAAATCGACCGCATGAGTCCGTCAGACATCCCCGCGTACATGGCCCAGGTGGGCGTCGCCGCCCGCGCTGCGTCCACCACGATGGCGGCGGCCTCGTCGGCCGCGAAGAATGCCGCGCTGCGCGGCCTGGCGCGCCGCTTGCGCGAGGCCGTGCAGGCGCTGCAGGCCGACAACGCGCGCGACCTGCAGGCCGCCCGCGCGGCCGGCCTGTCCGAGCCGATGGTCGAACGGCTCAAGCTGACGCCGAAGGTGATCGACACCGTGGCCGAGGGCTGTGAGCAGATCGCCGCGATGCCCGATCCGATCGGCGAGATCTCAAGCGTCAAGCGGCAGCCTTCGGGCATCAGCGTCGGCCAGATGCGCGTGCCGCTGGGCGTGTTCGGCATGATCTACGAGAGCCGGCCGAACGTGACGATCGAGGCGGCGTCGCTGGCCATCAAGAGCGGCAATGCCTGCATCCTGCGTGGCGGGTCCGAGGCACTGCACAGCAACCTGGCGCTGTGGAAGCTGGTGCAGGCCGCGCTGGTCGAGGCCGGG
>CAZXLI010000214.1:0-11563 GCA_964641795.1 uncultured Bordetella sp.
GAGGCGGCCCAGGCCGAAGCGGCGGAAGGCGCGTCCCACGTACAGGCGCTTCACCTCGCAGGCGTTGGCGTAGTCCACGTCCGGTAGCGGCCGCAACGCAGCGCAGCCCGCCAGTTCGTCGTCGACGAAGGCCAGCAGCAGTGCGCCCTGCGGCGCCGCGTAGTCACCCGGCAGCGCGGCCAGTTCGTCCTCGAAATTCTGGAAGCACAGGTCGACGCCCAGGCCCTGCGCGTACTCACGAAAGATCTCGCGCGTGGCTTCGAGCAGCGCCGGCGAATCGGGCTCCTGCAGGCGAATGGCGGGCGAGGACATCGAGGGCGGGGTCCTGAACGGTCTTCGCCAGTCTACTCACTCGCCGGGGTTGGCTAGCCCCCGAGCTTGGCGATCCATACCGACAAGCCCGCGCAGGCCGCGATCAGCGCCAGGGCCAGCAGCCGCGTGCGGGGCGAATCGGCCGAGGCCGGCACCCCGGCCGGCAGGTGTTTGTCGCCACTGAGCATCGGGCGCACCAGGTCGTTGCCACGCAGGCGGTAGCTGACGATGGCGGCCACATGCAGCAGCACCAGGCCGATGATGATCCACTGCCCCCAGCCCTTGTGCCAGGCCGTGGCCTTCAGCCCGGTGGCCGACGCGACGAAGCGGTTCAGCGGCCCGGTGGTCGCGATCTCGTCGTCGGCCACCAGGCCGGTGGCCACCTGGATGACCAGGATGCCGATCATGGCCAGCACCGAGAAGGCCCCCAGCGGGTTGTGGCCGACCTCGAAATGGTCGCCCGGACGATGGTCGCCGCGCAAGTAGCGCAGCACGGTGCCGGGCAGCCGCACAAAACTGCCGAAGCGCGACCAGTGGCCTCCGGCGAAGCCCCACAGCACGCGGAACCCCAGCAGCGCCAGCACCAGCAGGCCCAGGCGCATGTGCCAGGTCATCGCCGCGCCACCGGTCTTGCCGGTGATGACCAGCCCGATCACGGCAGCGGCCAGCAGCCAGTGGAAGCAGCGCGTGGGCAGGTCCCACACACGCACGGGGCGCAGGTCGGCAGGCTCGGTCATGCGGTGGCTTGGCGGATGCTGGCAGGGACTGCGACGATAGCCGATGCGCGCTGCCGCCGGACTTCGGGGAAGGCCCGAGCCGCCCTGCCGTCTGCACGCCGCGGCATGCCCCGCCTCCGGGCAAGCCCTCTGGAATAGTCGACGGGGGGCCCACGTACACTGGCTTGCGCCCAGCAAGATGCCAGGGCGGCCCAACCCGGAGGAACCGCATGAAACGACTGCTCGTGGTCTCGGCCACCGCACTCGGTGCGCTGGCCAGTCTGCCCGCCGCCGCCCAATTCCAGAAACCAGAGGACGCCATCAAGTACCGCCAGAGCGCGCTGACGGTGATGGCCAACCACTTCGGCCGCGTCGCGGCAATGGCGCAAGGCAAGGTCCCGTTCGACGCCAAGGCCGCGGCTGACAACGCGCAGATCGCGGTCACGCTGTCGCGCCTGCCGTTCACCGCCTTCGGCGAGGGCACCGACAAGGGCATGCCCAATCGCGCCAAGCCCGAGATCTGGAAGGACTCCGCCAAGTTCAAGGAACTGGCCGACAAGATGGCCACCGAAATGGCCAAGCTCGAGGCCGCGGCCAAGACCGGCAGCCTCGATGCGATCAAGGCCCAGGTGGGCGCCGTCGGCGGCAGCTGCAAGTCCTGCCACGACGACTACCGCGCCGAGAAGTACTCGGCGAACTGAACCCTTCGGCGCTAGCCGCTCGAAGCCTCCGCGAAGCCCAGCACCACGCGCCGGGTCTTCGCGGACTTCTTTTCGATCTTCGTCACGACCACCGCGCCGATCTCGGCGGTGTTGGCCACGTGCGTGCCGCCGCAAGGCTGGAGATCGACACCCTCGATGGCCATCACCCGCACGCGGCCCTGCCCGCGCGGCGGCTGCACGCTCATGCTGCGGACGAGTTCCGGCTTGGCGTCGAGCTCGGCCTCGCTGATCCATGTGTGGCTCACCGGATGCGCCTCGGCCACCAGCCGTGCGATGCCTTCGGTCAGCTGCTGCTTGTCCAGTGCATCGGTCATGTGGAAATCGAGCCGGGCATAGTCGGCGGTGATCGAGCAGCCGTCCACCGGGTGCGGCACCAGCGCGCACAGCAGGTGCGTCGCGGTGTGAAAGCGCATGTGGCGGTGGCGGCGCTGCCAGTCGATGCGGGCGGTCACCGCCACACCGGGCTGCAGGGGCGCCGTGTCGGCGCCGGCCGCCGGCACATGCAGGATCTCGCCCGGCAGCGCCCCCTTGCGGGTATCGGCGATCGCGATCTCCCGGCCATCGGCCAGCCGCAGCACGCCGCTGTCGCCGGCCTGGCCGCCGCCCAGCGGGTAGAACACCGTGCGATCGAGCTGGATGCCGCGCTCGTCGATGGCCAGCACGCGGGCCTCGCACTCGGTCAGGCGGGCATCCTCGCGGAACAGTTCGTCGGTGACCATGCTCATCGGCTCCAGGCTTGCAGGTGGACGAGGCCGCGCGGGCTCTCGATCGAGACGGCCAGTCCCGGCTGCGCCAGCGCTTGGACCCCGCGCATGCGCAGCAGGCCGCGCACCGCAGGCGACAGGCCGCCGAGAGACAGCCCGGCCAGCGCGAGTCCGCTGGCCGGCATCGCCTCGGTCGGATGGCGGCCGCGCCATTCGATCAGCGTGGGCAGCCAGCCTTCGCAGGCGATGGCGCCATCGTCGCGCACCAGCAGGCGCCAGGACAGCAGGCCCTGCGGCGTATCGCGTTCGGCGGCGATCGGCGGGCCCGGGTCGATGCCAAGGTTGACCAGGCCCCAGCGCTGCATCTCCAGCTGCTGGGTGCGCAAAGCCATGTGCAGCAGGCGCGGCTGTTCCCGCGCCGCGGCCTGCAGTGCCGGATCGTCCATGCCGAACCAGCGCTTGCGCGACGGTGGCGGCGCCTCGGGGTCGATCGCGATGATCTCGAGGTAGGCCGCCGGGCCGCCGGGCACGTCGATGCGCAGCAGCCGGTTGTGGGTGCTCATCAGCGCATGGCGGCCGCCGGGCCCGGGCGTGACGCCCAGTGTCCGCTCGCACCAGGCCGCGCCCTGCGCCAGCGAGTCAGCGACGACGACGAGATGATCGAGCTCGGTGTTCACAGCGCCACGCTGCCGCTCACCACCGGCGTAACGTCGCCGCCGATCCAGACTTCACCGTCCGCCGCCAGCACGTGCACGCGGCCGGCGCGGCCCAGCGCGGCGCCCTGCGCCGCAACGTAGCGCGGCTGCGCGAGGCCCTCGCCGATCAGCCACTGTGCCAGGCCGGCGTTCAGGCTGCCGGTGACCGGGTCTTCCGGAACCCCCAGCGACGGCACGAAGGCCCTCACCTCGAACTGGCATTCGCTGCCGGCGGGATGGGCGCCGACGACGCCGAGCTTCAGGCCCTTCATGGCATGGAAGTCAGGCTGCAGCGCGAGCACGCTGGCGGCATCGGGCAGCAGCGCGGCCAGCCAGCCGGGACCGTTGTCGACCCACTGCAGGCGCAGCAGGCGCTCGTCGGCGATGTTCAGCGACGCCAGCACCTGCGCGCGCAGCGCGGCGTCCTGCACCGGCCCGCTGCGGCGCAGCGGCGGTGCGGCAAAGGCCAGGCGCGCGCCGTCGCGACGGATGCGCACCAGGCCGACGCCGCATTGCTGCACCACCTGCCCCTCGCGCTGCGGCCGCCCGCCGGCCGCCAGCCAGGCATGGCAGCTGCCGAGGGTCGGATGGCCCGCGAACGGCAGCTCGCCACCGGGCGTGAAGATGCGCACGTGGTAGTCCGCCGCCGGATCGCTGGGCGGGAACAGGAAGGTGGTCTCCGACAGGTTGGTCCAACGCGCGAAGTCGGCCATCTGCGCGTCGCTCAGGCCCGTGGCGTCGTGCACCACGGCCAGGGGGTTGCCGCGCAAGGCCTGGGCGGTGAAGACGTCGAGCTGGGAGAAGCGGCGTTCACTCATGCGGTTGTCGAGTTGGGTGGTGAAGGTGGAAGGGTTCAGGCGCTGGCACCGGCCAGCACGCGCGCATAGACCTCGCGGTCGACGTTGCCGCCGCTGAGGACCAGCGCAGTCTTGCGACCCGCCAGGCGCGCGGGCTCCTGCAGCGCGGCGGCCAGCGCCGCCGCACCGGCGCCCTCGGCCACCTGGTGCGTGGTTTCGTAGAGCAGGCGCATCGCCTGTGCGATCTCGGCGTCGCTGACCTGCAGCACGCGCGACAGCCCGCCCTGCAGGATCGCCAGCGCAGCGGGCTCCGGCGTGCGGCAGGCCATGCCGTCGGCCAGCGTGGTGGTGACGGCATGCGACAGCGGCTCGCCACGCGCCAGCGACAGCGCATAGGCCGGCGCGCCGGTCGAAACGACGCCGATCACTTCACAGCCTAGGCCCAGGGCATCGCGCGCGGCGATCAGGCCGCAGGCACCGGAGCCCAGGCCGATCGGCACGTACACCGCATCCAGCCGCGGCAGCTGGCCGAACAGCTCCAGCCCGTAGCTCGCGACGCCGGCGACCAGGTCGCTGTGGAACGAGGGCACCATGTGCCAGCCGCGCGCGGCAGCGAGCCGGCTTGCTTCTTCGCGTGCGGCCTGGAAATCGTCGCCATGCTCGAGCAGCTCGACACCGAGCGCGCGCATCGCGGCATTCTTCTCGCGGCTGTTGCCTCGCGGCACGACCACCAGCGCCGGCAGCCCATGGCGTCGTGCCGCGAAGCCGATCGACTGGCCATGGTTGCCGCGCGTGGCGCTCACCACGCCGGCGGGGCGCTGCCCGGCAGCGAGCAGGCGCTCGAAGTAGACCAGCCCGCCACGGATCTTGAACGCGCCGACCGGCGTGTGGTTCTCGTGCTTCAGCCACAGCTCGGTGCCGTCATCCGGCCGCGGCGCGAAGGCCTGTTCGAGCAGCGGCCAGCGGTACTGCGGCGTCGGCGGCAGCACCGCGTGCACCCGGGCCGCGGCCTCGCGCAAGTTGGCAGCATCCGGCAGGTTGGCGGCATCCGGCAGGCTGGCGGCCCGCGGCGCGGCCGGCGCCAGGGCGCTCACGGCGCGATCTCGGCGGTGGCCTCGATGTGTTCGCGCAGCACGCGACCCAGCGTGGCGACGCCGTCGGCAATGTCCGCCGGCGACAAGGTCACGAACGACAGGCGCAGCGTGCGCGGGTCGGCGGCGTGGGCATAGAACGCGGCACCCGGCACATAGGCGATGCCAGCTTCCACCGCCTGCGGCAGCAGCGCCATCGCATCGCAGCCTTCGGGCAGGCGCACCCAGAAGAACATGCCGCCCTGCGGCTGGCGCCATTCGCTGCCCTCGGGCAGGTGCTCGGCCAGGCCGGCGGCCATTGCGTCGCGCTGGCGGCGGTAGCGCTCGCGGATCGTCGGCACGTGCTGGTCGAGGAAGCCGTCGCGGATGACCTCGTAGACCACGCGCTGGTTGAAGCCCGGCGTGTGCAGGTCGTCGGCCTGCTTGGCCTGCAGCAGCTTCGGGTACAGCTCGGTCGGTGCCACCACGTAGCCGAGGCGGAAGCCCGGCGCCAGCACCTTCGAGAACGAGCCGAGGTAGATGGTGCCCTCGGGCCAGCGCGCGGCGATGGGCGGCGGCGGCTCGGCATCGAACCACAGGTCGCCGTACGGGTTGTCCTCGACCAGCGGCACGCGCGCTGCCTGCGCGGCTTTCACCAGCGCGGCGCGGCGCGCTTCGGGCATCACGCGGCCGGTGGGGTTCTGGAAGTTCGGCAGCAGGTAGGCGAAGCGGGTGCCGGGCGCGTCGTGCGGCAGCGCCTCGATGGCGCCGGGCAGCGGGCCGTCGTTGTCGCTGGCCAGGCTGGTGTAGATCGGCTCATAGGGGTTGAAGGCCTGCAGCGCGCCCAGGTAGGTGGGCGTCTCGACGGCCACCGGCGCACCCGCGTCGACCATCACCTTGCCCACCAGGTCCAGGCCCTGCTGCGAGCCGGTGGTGATGAGCACCTGGTCGGCGCTGACGCGGTGGCCCATGCCGGCCATCTTGTGCGCCACCCACTCGCGCAGCGGGCCGAAGCCTTCGCTGGCCGAATACTGCAGCGCCTCGCGCGGCGTGTCGGTCAGCACCTTGGCACAGGCCTGGCGCATGGCCTCGACGGGAAAGCTGTCGGGCGACGGCAGGCCGCCGGCCATCGACAGCACGCCCGGCTTCTCGGTCACCTTCAGGATCTCGCGGATGATCGACGGGTTCAATCGCGCACTGCGGCGCGCCTGGTTCCACAGGCTCATGGGACTTGTCTCCTGGTGACGGGTTCGATGTGCGGGCCACCCAGCGTACTGCCAGTTGGCGTTGGATGCGAACAGGGTGGGTGGATCGGAAGGTTTTCAGCGCGGCGCCGCGGACAGCCGGCGCGAGATGAAGACGGTGGCCATGACCGCCAGCGAAAAAGCGACGGTCGGTGCATCCAGCGGCTCGCCGAGCAGCGGCACGGCCAGCCACATCGACAGGAAGGGCTGCAGCAGCTGCACCTGGCTGACCCGCAAGGTGCCGCCCAGCGCCAGGCCGCGGTACCAGGGGAAGAAGCCGAGCCACATCGAGATCAGCGACACGTAGGCGAAACCCAGCCAGGCCGGCGCGTGCACCGCATGCGCGGGCCAGGCCGCCAGCACCAGCCACGCGCTAGCGGGCAAGGTGAGCGGCAGCGCGAGCACCAGCACCCACGAGATCACCTGCGCCGGCGGCATCGGCTGCGGGCCGGTGAACAGCCGCGCGCATTGCACATAGCCGAAGCCGCCGAACAGCACCGCGCCCATCAGCAGCGCATCGGCCGGCTGCAGGCCGCTGCCGCCCTTCCAGGCCGCGAAGCCCAGCACCAGCGCCGTGCCCAGCGCCGCGCAGAGCCAGAAGCCCAAGCTCGCGCGTTGGCGCAGCCACCAGGCGCCCATCGCCGCGGTGGCGATCGGCAGCACACCGGTGACGACCGAGGCATGCGCGGCATCGACATGCCGCACCGCCAGCCCGATGCACAGCGGGAAGCCGAACACCACGCCCACCGCCGCCAGCGCGAGCACCCGCCACTGCTCGCGCCGCGGCCGCGGCGCGCGGATCGCCAGCAGCCACGCCAGCGCCAGCAGGCCGGCCACGGCGGCGCGACCGACCGCGACGAACACCGGCGACAGCTGCGGCGCCGCCGCATCGCCGCCGGCCAGCCGCGTCATCGGGATCGTGAACGCGAAGGCCAGCACGCCGAGAGCGCCGAGCAGCCAGCCGCGGGTGCTGTCGGACAGGCCGCGGTGCAGGGGAATGACGGTGGTCGAAGACATCCGATGCAGTCTAGGGTTCAAGGCAGCACACGGGCAGTACACTGCGCAATACAGTTGATTCATCTGTACTGCCCACGGGGTCAGTACAGCCCGGCGATGAACGCTCCGCAAGACCTGCCCCCGCGGCTGCTGCCGCGCGACCGCCACCACACGCTCGGCGAACAGCTGGCGGCCCGTTTTGCCGAGCGCATCCAGCAGCGCACGCTGCAGGCCGGCGCCCGGCTGCCCTCGGTGCGTGAATGCGCGCGCCAGCAGGGCGTGAGCCCGAGCACCGTGGTCGCCGCCTACGACCAGCTGCAGGCGCAAGGCCTGGTCGAGGCACGCCGCCAGCGCGGCTTCTTCGTGCGCGAGGCCCCGGCCGCGCGCGGCCCGCAGCCGGCCGCCGCGCGCCGCACCGGCCTGCCGGCGCCGGTGGATGCCACCGCGCTGATCCGCGGCATGTTCCAGAACCAGATGGGCCATGTCGGCCCGGGCCTGGGCACGCTGCCAGAACCCTGGCTGGACAGCGCGCTGATCGAACGTGCGCTGCGCCGCACCTTACCGCAGGCCGCTGACGCGCTGCGCTATGGCGACCCCGCCGGCGACCCGCAGTTGCGCGCCGCGCTGGCGCGGCGCCTGGGCGGCGACCTCGGCATCCACTGCGACACGAGCCAGATCGCCACCACGATCGGCGCAACGCACGCACTGGACATCATCGCCCGCACGCTGCTGCATCCCGGCGACGCGGTGCTGGTCGACGAGCCCGGCTGGGCGGTGGAATTCGCGCGGCTCACGCGCCAGGGCATGCGTCTGCTGCCGGTGCCGCGCGGCCCGCAGGGGCCCGATCTGGCAGTGATGGAGCGGCTGCTCGCCGAGCACCACCCGCGTCTGTACGTCACCGTGTCGGTGCTGCACAACCCGACCGGCCATTCGCTGTCGCTGGCCACCGCGCACCAGGTGCTCAAGCTGGCCGATGCGCATGGGCTGACGATCGTCGAGGACGACACCTACGCCTGGCTGGCACCGAACCATGCCCCGCGGCTGGCCGCGCTGGACGGGCTGCAGCGCACGGTCTACGTGTCGGGCTTCTCGAAGATCCTGGCGCCCAATTGGCGCGTGGGCTATGTCGCCGCGTCGCCGGCGCTGATCGAGAAGGTGATCGACACCAAGATGCTGATGACCCTCACCACCCCGGCGCTGCTGGAGCGTGCGGTGGCCTGGTGCCTGGACCAGGGCCTGCTGCGCCGCCATGCCGAGCGGGTGATCGAACGGCTGGACGGCGCGCGCCAACGCGTCATGCGGCTGGCCGAGGAGGCGGGCTGCCGCTTCGTGGCGCCGCCGCACGGCCTGTTCGGCTGGGTGGACACCGGCGTCGACACCGATCGGCTTGCCGGGCGCATGGCCGAGCAGGGATGGCTCACGGCGCCGGGCAGCCTGTTCCATGCCGTGCCGCGGCCGAGCAGCCTGATGCGCATCAACTTCGCCAGTTCGCTCGAGCTGCGCTTCTGGCAGGCCTTTGCGCAGGCCCGACGCGGTCTGCGGGCGCACCCACCCGAGTCGGGGGTCTGAAACGTAACGTCACCACATGTGTCCTAGGGGCGGCGTAGGATCGTTTCTTACACTTTTTCGTCGCGATGTTCTGTTCCACCCTGCCACAGGGCGCCCCCGATCTGATGCGCGTCAGCGAGTTCCGTCGCTACCTCGACGAGCTCGATCGGCTGCACGGCACCGATGCCGCCAACTCGCGGCTGACCTCGCTGAGCCCCTCGCTGATGCAGGACCTGCAACGCTTCGAGCAGCATGGCCAGCAAAGCGAACTGCTGGAAGTGCTGGCCGCCGGCGTGCGCCACACCCAGCCGCTGGCGGTGCACCTGCAGTGGGGCCAGCAGGTGCTGACCTTGACGATGTTCCCGGTGCACAAGCTGGCGCATTGCGCCCTGCCGATGGACAAGCTGCTGGACAGCGACCTGAGCAAGCTGCAGGTGCTGCAGGTGGAGCAGGCCACGCTGCGCGCCCCCGGCGACCGTGAAACGGCACTGATCGGCGACCCGGCCTTGTACGCCCCGCTGGCGCCGGTGCTGTGGGCCATGGCGATGCGCGGCTCGCGCGAGGCGCTGCTGCCCGAGATTGCCGGCCAGGCCGCCTACCGCGTGGCGCCGGGCGTCAGCTTCGACGGGCTCGACCTGCCGGTGGTGCTGCAGCGCTGCATCACCCGGCTGCGCCGCCAGACCAGCAACCTGCGCGAGATCTGCGAATGGCCCGGCATCGACCGGCCGCGGGCGCAGCGCATGCTGAACGCGGTCTACCTGCAGGCGGGGCTCATCGTCAGCCGCACGCACCCGGCGGCGACCAACGAGGGCTGGGCAGGATACCGCTGAGCCTGCCGGCGCCCGCGGCGCCCGGGCCTATTGGATGTAGCGCCCGCCGGGGCCGATGATCAGGATGTCCACCATCGACGACCCGTGGTGGTTCTGCGGCCCGAAGTTCAGCGGATAGCCGCCGAGGTCGATCTTGCCGGCCGCTTCGATGGTCGTCACCAGGCTCTGCGGTGTCACGCCCTTGCCGGCGCGGCGCAGCATCTCGAGCAGCACGCGCAGGTTGGAGTAGCCGAAGAAGTGGTCGAAGTCGACCGGCAGCTTCGCACGCTCCATCGCCGCGGCGTAGTCCTTGGTCAGCGGCGTGGTCGCGCGCAGGGGATAGGGGCCGATGCGCGCGAAGGCCAGGCCGCGCGCCTCGTCGCCCAGCGCCTCGACCAGCGGCTTGGAGTTGGCGATCGACAGCGCGTACAGCGGCACGCCCAGGTGCGCCCGTGTCGCTCTCACGAAGGGCACCAGCGCCGGCCCGAAGGCGACGAACAGCACCGCCTGCGGGCTGGCCTGGGCCAGGGCCTGGGCCACGGCCACCGAGTCGTTGCCCTGGATGTCCAGCGGCGCCTTGGCCACCAGCGTGGAGCCGAGCTCCTTGCAGACCTCTTCGACCACCGGCAGCATCAGCTGGCCGAAGGGGCTGTTGTGGTAGGCCACGCCGATCTTGGTGCGGCCGACGGTCGAGAGGTTGCGCAGCATCTGCACCACCTCGTCGCGGTAGCTGGCCATCGTCGTGAAGAAGTACGGATGCTGCTTCGCGCGCAGCGCAGGCGCGCCGGTGTACACGCCCACCAGCGGCACCTTCTTCTCGGCCAGCAGCGGCAGCACGGCCGCCACGTTGGCGGTGCTGGCCAGGCCGTACAGCGCGGTGACGTTGTGCTTGTCGATCAGCGTGCTCACGTTCTCCAGGCAGCGCTTGGGGTCGTAGGCATCGTCCAGCGTGACCAGCCGGACCTTGCGCCCGGCCACGCCGCCGCGACGGTTGAATTCCTCGAGCGCCAGTTCCTGGCCCTTGACCACCGGCTTGAACGTGCCGGCCAGCGGTCCGCTGAGGTGGGCGCTCTGGCCGATCACGATGTCGCTGCCGTCGGCGGCCTTCGGCTGCGCGCGGCTGGCCCCGGTGAGCCAGCCGCCACCGGCCAGCGCGCCCAGGCGGGCAAGGGCCACGCGGCGGCGAAGCCGGGCCTGCAAGAGGTGCTTGTGCATCGTCTGTCTCCTCGACCCCCTGGTACGCAGGGGCGGCGGCAGTGTGAAGCGGCGCTGGATCGCGCAGGATCACCTAGGCGACAACTGCCGCAGGGCGAACGCGAAGTCCGTCACGCCGCGCTGGCAGGAGAACCCTCGGGCAGGGCCGCCGCTTCAGCCGGCCGGCGCCTGCGGCGCGGAGAGCGCCTCCCAGCGCTCCAGCGCCTGCATCAGCGCCTCTTCGATCTCGGCAAAGCGCGCCTGCAGTTCGCCCACGCGCTGCGGTTCCTGCGTGTACAGCTCGGTGCCCGCCAGGCGCTCGCCGATGGCACGCTGCTCGGCTTCCAGCGCCTCGATGCGCGCCGGCAGCTCGTCCAGCTCGCGCTGCTGCTTGTAGCTGAGCTTGGTGCGAGGCTTGGCGGCCGCCTCGCGCGGCGCGGCCGCTGCCGCGGGAGGCGTCACCGGCTCAGGCCGGGCCGCGGCCTGCGCCGCCAGCGTGCGCGCGCGCTGGGCGCGCCAGTCCTCGATGCCGCCCTCGTACTCGCGCCACAGCCCGGGCTTCTGGTCGCCTTCCCAGGCGATCAGGCTGGTGACCACGTTGTCGAGGAAGCGGCGGTCGTGGCTGACCAGGAACACCGTGCCGGCGTAGGCCTGCAGCAGCTCTTCGAGCAGCTCCAGCGTGTCGATGTCGAGGTCGTTGGTGGGCTCGTCGAGGATGAGCACCTTGGCCGGTAGCGCGAACAGCCGCGCCAGCAG
>CAZXLI010000215.1:0-11535 GCA_964641795.1 uncultured Bordetella sp.
GCGCACCGTTCTCGTTGTCCTTGCCGTAGTGCGCCTGGGCGCCGGAGACGGGGCCAACGTGGCCGATCTTGACCACCATGTCCTGCGCCATCGAGGCACCAGCAAACAGCGTGGCCGCAGCGGCGACGATCACATTGAACTTGACTTGCATGCAAATACCTCCGGATGAGTATGTTGAGACTTGAAAGATGTCCGTAGGGTGTTTCTCAACGGGCGCAACCATACTCCAATTGAGAAGCCGCCCCACATCGGGAATCCTCGGGTCGCGATTGACGCAAGCCCCGTGCCCAGAACACCCGCCGCGCTCGGCTGACAGGCACAACGCGCGGCCGACACGCAAGGCCGACCGCGCGGCGCGCAACCGCGGGTAAATGCGGAGCGGCAATCAGTTCGACAGCGCGTGCAGCGTCGGAGCCAACCCAGCGGCCTGGTAGCCGCGCCAGCGCTGTCGCCCGAGCTGTGCATCGGCGGCATCGTCGCCAACGATCTCGATCACGCGCGCAAACTGCTCGTGCCCGGCCACCAGCTGGGGGCCCAGGTTCACCAGCACACTGGCCTGCAACGCCGCGGCGTCCAGCTTGTCCGCCGCATCGGCCAGCCAGATCGGGGTGCGCGCCAGCGCAGGCGCTGCGCGCTCACCCGCGCGCAGGCGCACGTGCGGCACGAACTCTTCGTGCTCGAAGGTCCACAGCAGGCTGTCGAGCTTGCCCAGCGTCTGCGCGTCGCCCGTGACGACGACGCGTGCGCCCTGCCGCCAGGCCTTGCGCAGCAGGCGGCAGGTGTAGGCCAGCTTGTCAGACAAGCCGGTGTGAAAGGCCACCTTGGGCACGACTTCGCTCGGGCGCCTGACCGTCTTACTTGGCGGCGGCCTTGGCGCCCGCCGGCTTGCCTTCGGACTTGCCCTGCTGCGACAGCACGAAGTGCGTCAACAGGCCCACCGGACGTCCGGTCGCACCCTTGGCGGCACCAGACTTCCAGGCAGTGCCCGCAATGTCCAGGTGCGCCCAGCGCAGCTTGGACGTGAAGCGCTTGAGGAACATCGCCGCCGTGATCGCACCGCCCGCGCGGCCGCCGATGTTGCCCATGTCGGCGAAGTTGCTCTTCAGACCTTCGTCGTAGTCGTCGTCCACCGGCATGCGCCAGCAGGGGTCGAGCGCAGCATCGCCGGCGGCCTGCAGTTCGGCCGCCAGGCCGTCGTCGGCGGAGAACAGTCCCGAGCGGACGTTGCCCAGCGCGATGACGCACGCACCGGTCAAGGTCGCGATGTCCACCACCGCTGCCGGCTTGAAGCGCTCGGTGTAGGTCAGCGCGTCGCACAGGATCAATCGACCTTCTGCGTCGGTGTTGAGGATCTCGATGGTCTGGCCCGACATGCTGGTGACCACGTCGCCCGGCTTGACCGCGCGGCCGCCCGGCATGTTCTCGGTGGCGGCAATCACGCCGATCACATTGACCTTGGGCTTGAGCTGCGCAATGGCGCGCATCGTGCCGATCACGCTGGCCGCCCCACCCATGTCGAACTTCATCTCGTCCATCTCGGCACCGGGCTTCAGCGAGATGCCGCCGGTGTCGAAGGTGATGCCCTTGCCCACCAGCACCACCGGCGCGGCACTCTTCGCGGCGCCCTGGTAGTGCATGACGATGAAGCGCGGCGGTTCGGCCGAGCCCTGTGCCACGGCCAGGAAGGAGCCCATGCCGAGCTTCTCGATCGCCTTCCTGTCCAGCACCTCCACCCGCAGGCCCTGAGCGCGCGACATCTTGCGCGCCTCGTCGGCCAGCATCGTCGGGGTGCAGTGATTGCCGGGGCGGTTGGCCAGCTCGCGCGCCAGCGTCACGCCTTCAACGATCGCGGCGCCGCGGGCCAGGCCGTCGCCCAGCACGCTCGCATCGGCCTTGCTGGCGGCCAGCAGCGTGAGCTTCTGCAGGGCGGGCGCAGCGGCCGCGCTGGGCTTGGTGGTGCGGTAGACGTACACCGCATCGCCCCAGGCGGTTGCAATGGCCTCGGCATGCTCGGCACCGAGCGGACCAAAGCCGTGCAGCAGCACCCCGAGGTGCTTGACGCCCAGCCCCTTCAGCGTGCCGAGGGCCCCGGCCACTGCAGCCTTCAATGCCTTCGGTGTGCTCTGCAGCACGGCGGCCACCATCACGCGCGGAGCCTTCACGCCGGCCACCTGGCGCAGATAGGCCTGCTTGCCGGCCTTGTGCGCGAAGTCGCCGTGTGCCACGGCTTCGTTCACGGCAGCGGCCAGCGGTTCGTCCAGCCCCGGGGCCAGCGTGTCGCCGGCACACACGATCAGCAAGGCATCGGCACCGAAGCGGCTTGTGGCCCCTGGTGCGATCACATGGGTACGGAAGTCCATAATTCGTGCAGGTTTGATGAGCCAACGATGTTATTCGATTCAACTGTGCGTCGCGAAGTCGCCCGGAGCTTTGGTGCGACCCTGGTCGTGATCCTGACGATCGTGATCACGATGATGCTGATCCGCACGATCGGCCAGGCCGCCAACGGCCTGGCCGCACCGGAGGACGTGGTGCTGCTGCTGGGCTACACCGCCTTGCAGCACGTGCCGACGATGCTGGCGCTGTCGTTGTTCGTCGCGGTGGTCGTCTCGCTCGGCCGCATGTACCGCGACAGCGAGATGGTCATCTGGTTTTCCAGCGGCATCGGGCTGGCACGCATCGTCGCGCCGGTGCTGCGCATGGCCTGGCCGGTGCTGCTGGTGGTGGGCGTGCTGCTGCTGTTCGTCTGGCCCTGGGCCAATCGCAGCGGCACCGAGCTGAAGCAGCGCTATGAGCAGCGCTCCGACCTCTCGCGCGTAGCCCCCGGCGTGTTCCAGACCTCGCGCGATGGCAGCCGCGTGTTCTTCGTCGACCGCGCCAGCCATGAAGGCAGCGACGGCCACAACGTGTTCATCCTCACCCGCAAGGGCGAGGTCGAATCGGTCACTGCCGCGCGCAGCGGACGCCTGGAGGCACTGGGCGACGACCGCATGCTGGTGCTCGAAGCCGGCCAGCGCAACGAGATCAACACCACCACGCAGACGCGCACGCTCGCCAGCTTCGAGACCTACCGCGTGCTGGCCGACGACGGCAGCGTGCGCCGCGCCACCGAACGCCCGGCCAAGACCCTGGCCACGCTGGAGCTGCTGCGCCAGCCCACGCCGCGCAACCAGGGCGAGCTGGCCTGGCGCTTCGGCCTGCTGCTGGCCGCCGGCAACCTGGTGCTGCTGGGCGTGGGCCTGTCGGCCACCAACCCGCGCCGCGCCAGCAACTGGAACCTGCTGTTCGCGCTGCTGGCCTTCATCGTCTACTTCAACCTGATCAACCTGTCGCAGGCCTGGATCGGCGCCGAGCGGGTCGGCATGGGGCCGATGATGCTGTTGCTGCACGGCGGCGCCTTCTCGACGGCGCTGCTGCTGATCTGGTGGCGCGACAACGGCAAGGCCTTGCTGGCCGGCGCCCGCAGCCCGCGCGGCGCGAGCACGGGGGCTGGCGCATGAAGACCGTGCGCCGCCTGCTGTACCGCGACATCGTCTGGTCGGTGGCCTTCGTCGCGATCGCCTTCCTGTCGCTGTTCTTCTTCATCGACGTGGTCGACGAGCTCGACGGCGTCGGTCGCGACGGCCAGACCCTGGGCCGCGTGATGCTGCGCTCGGTGTTCGAGGTGCCCGGGCACTTCTACGAACTGTTCCCGATCGCGGTGCTGATCGGCACGATCTACGCGATGGCGCGGCTCGCGCAATCGTCCGAGTTCACCATCCTGCGCACCGGCGGCCTGGGCCCGGGTCGCGCCCTCGCCTTGCTGGCCGCGCTGGGCAGCGTGTTCGCGGCGCTGACCTTTGTCGTCGGTGACTATGTCTCGCCCTGGACCGAGCGCGAATCGGTGCTGCTGAAGGCCGGCGGCACCGGCTTCGCGGTGCAGCGCGGCGGTGCCTGGCTGAAGGAGCGCCGTACCGACGCGGAGGGTGCACGCAATGTCTCCGTCAACGTCGCGGCGATCACCGGCAACGGCGAGTTGCAAGGCATCCGCATCTTCGAGTTCGATGCCGAAGGCCGCCTGCGCCGCCAGCTGGTCGCCGGCGCGGCGCGCGTCGGGCAGGACGGCATCTGGCACCTGCGCTCGGTGCAGCAGGTGGACTGGCCCACGCCCGAAGCCGCCAACCAGGGCACGCCGCTGGCCAGCCGCGCCACCGCCACGCTTGACTGGGCCAGCACGCTGGACGTTCGCGTGGTGGCCGCCGCGCTGCTGCCGGTGCAGACCATGTCGACCATCGAGCTGTGGCGCTACAGCGCCCACCTGACCGACCAGGACCAGGCCGCGCAGCGCCACGAGATCCAGTTCTGGAAGAAGGCGCTGTACCCCGCGGCCTGCCTGGTGATGATGGCGCTGGCACTGCCCTTCGCCTACCTGCATGCGCGCTCGGGTGGCGTCAGCTTCAAGGTCTTCGGCGGCATCATGCTCGGCATCAGCTTCGTGCTGCTGAACAACGTGGCCGGCCACATCGGCCTGCTGAAACAGTGGACGCCCTGGCTGGTGGCCGCCGCACCCAGCCTGCTCTACCTGCTGATGTCGATGGCCGCATTCGCGTGGCTGGTGAGGTACCGATGAGCGACGAGAACACCCGATCCGGCCTGCTGCTGTTCGCCCATGGCGCGCGCGACCCGCAATGGGCGCGACCCTTCGAGGCCGTGGCCGCGCAGTGCCGCGCGCAGCGGCCGGACACGCCGGTGCAGCTGGCCTTTCTGGAATTCATGTCCCCGGGCCTGGTGGACGCGGGTGCGAAGCTGGCCTCCGCCGGCTGCCGCCGCGTCGACGTGCTGCCGCTGTTCCTGGGCGCGGGCGGCCATGTGCGCAAGGACATCCCGGCCCTGATGGCGCAGCTCACGGCCGAGCATCCGCAGGTGCGGTGGACGCTCCATTCGGCCGTTGGCGAAGCGGCCGCGGTGATCGACGCGATGGCGCAGGTGGCCCTGGCCGCTTCGCAACTGCCGGAGGTGCCCGTGCGATGAACCTGCACCAGTTCCGCTTCGTGCAGGAGGCGGTACGCCGCAACCTCAACCTCACCGAGACGGCCAAGGCCCTGCACACCTCGCAGCCCGGCATCAGCAAGGCCATCCTCGAGCTCGAGGAGGAGCTCGGCGTCGACATCTTCGCGCGCCACGGCAAGCGCATCCGCCGCGTCACCGAGCCGGGGCAGCTGGTGCTGAAGTCGGTGGAGATCATCATGCGCGAGATCGCCAACCTCAAGCGCATCGGCGAAGAGTTCTCGAAGCAGGACGCCGGCACCTTGTCGATCGCCACCACGCATTCGCAGGCGCGCTATTTCCTGCCCGAGCCGGTGGCCCAGCTGCGGCGCCGCTTCCCGAAGGTGCAGGTGGAACTGCACCAGGGCATGCCGGCCGACGTGGCGCGCATGCTGCTGGACGACGTGGCCGAGATCGGCGTGGCCACCGAGGCGCTGGCCGATGTCGAGGGCATCGTCACGCTGCCCTGCTACCAGTGGCAGCACGTGGTGGTGGTGCCGGCGCGCCATCCGCTGGCGCAGGTGGAACGCCCCACGCTCGAACAGCTGGCCGCCGAGCCGCTGGTGACCTACCACCCCACCTTCAGCGGCCGCTCGCACATCGACGCGGCATTCCAGCGCGCGCGCCACAAGCCGAACGTCGCGCTGGAGGCCATCGACGCCGACGTCATCAAGACCTATGTGCGCCTGGGCATGGGTGTGGGCATCGTCGCCGAAATGGCGGTGCGCGACGATCCGCCCGGCGGCGACCTGGTGTGGCGCCCGGCCGGGCACCTGTTCGGCCCCAACACCACCCGCGTGGCCTTCAAGCGCGGCGCCTACCTGCGCCTCTTCGTCTACGCATTTTCGGAGTTATTGTCCGATCGCCTGACGCGGCCGCTGATCGACCGCGTGATGACCGGCTCCGACGACAAGCAGGCCGACAAGCACTACGACCTTTGAACCCGCACGCTTCCGCCATGACCACCGCGACCCCACGAACGCCCGCGATCCACAGCCGACTGCCCCAGGTCGGGACGACCATCTTCACCGTGATGTCCGCGCTGGCCGCCGAGCACGGTGCAGTCAACCTGGGCCAGGGCTTCCCGGACTTCGACAACGACCCCAGGCTTTCTGAATCCGTGACACAGGCCATGCGCGAGGGCCTGAACCAGTACCCGCCGATGGCCGGCATCGCACCGTTGCGCGATGCCGTGGCCGCCAAGATCGAGGCGCTTTATGGCCACGCCTATGAGCCGGCGGACGAGATCACCATCACCGCCGGCGCCACGCAGGCCATCCTGACCGCCGTGCTGGCGCTGGTCGGCCCCGGCGACGAAGCCATCGTGCTCGACCCCTGCTACGACAGCTACGTGCCGAACATCGAGCTGGCCGGCGGTGTCGTCCGGCGCGTGCCCTTGAAGGCCGGCAGCTTCCGGCCCGACTTCGATGCGATCGCGGCCGCGATCACGCCACGCACCAAGGCGCTGATCGTCAACACGCCGCACAACCCGAGCGCGACGATCTGGCGCCATGCCGACATGCTGGCGCTGGCCGAGTTGCTGCGCCCGACCGATGTGGTCCTGATCTGCGACGAGGTCTACGAGCACATGGTCTACGACGGCGAGCCGCATGCCAGCGCCGCCAGCGTGCCCGAGCTCGCCGCGCGCGCCTTCGTGATCTCGAGTTTCGGCAAGACCTACCACGTCACCGGCTGGAAGGTGGGCTACGTCGCGGCGCCGAAGCCGCTGATGACCGAGTTCCGCAAGGTTCACCAGTTCAACGTGTTCACCGTGAACACACCGATGCAGCATGGCCTGGCGCGCTACATGGCCGACCCCGCGCCGTACCGCGAGCTGCCGGCCTTCTACCAGCGCAAGCGCGACCTGTTCCGCGAAGGCCTGGGCCACACGCGCTTCCGCCTGCTGCCCAGCGAAGGCAGCTACTTCCAGTGCGTGGACTACACGGCGATCAGCAAGCTCGCCGAGGAAGACTTCTGCCGCTGGCTCACCACCGAGATCGGCGTGGCGGCGATCCCGCTGTCGGCTTTCTACGGCGACGGCCGCAACCAGGGGCTGGTGCGCTTCTGCTTCGCCAAGCGCGACGAGACGTTGCGCAGTGCGCTGGATCGCCTGCGTCGCCTGTGAACGCCCGGCTCAGCGCCGGGTACCCCCGCGCGTCGCGGCGTCCGCAGGCGGCTGCTGACCCAGGTCCAGATCGACCGCATGGAACTGCGTCGGCCCGTCGAGCCGAAGCTCCGGCGTGAGCACCATCGTCGCTTCGCCGACCTGCAACGTGTCCGGTACCGGCGCGGTGGGCTCGAAGCCGCCAGCCTCCAGCGGCAGCAGCAAGTCGACATCGGCGCCCGGCTGATCGAAGTGGTCGTGCAGGTCGCGCGCCACCGAGTACAGCAGCAGCAGCTCGCGGTAGGCCGGCAGGTCGAAGACCTCGCCGCCCTCGGTGCGGAACAGCAGGGTCTGCAGCTCGGTCATCGCGTCGATCGGCGAGGGCCACGCACGCTGCAGTCGCATCAGCACCTGCGGGTAGTCGGCCAGCAGCCGGCCCAGCTGCATGTCGGTGTCCCAGTCCGGCGCGTAGGCATTGAAGCGCTGGTTGAAGCGCGAGCGAATCCGGTCGTAAGCCTCGCGCTCGGCGCGCCGGCGGTAGATCTCCAGCAGCTTCAGGTACGGCAGCGGACTGGTGCCGCCGGTGTCGCGCAGGTGGCCGACCAGCAGGTCGATCGCCGCTTCGTCCTGGCCCAGCACGACGAAGAACTCGGCCTGCTGTTCCAGGTCGATCAGTTCGTCGGCCGACACCGCGCGCGGCGGCGGGCTGGTGGCCGACCAGGCGGGTTCTACCGTCACCGGGTTCAGCGCCGTCTCGAGCGGCTGCGTCGCCGGGTGCTCCGCGGCACTTGAAAGCGGGTCGTGGTCCGGCTCCAGTCCCAGCGCGGCCAAGGCCGAATCGGCCTGCGCACGCCGTGCCGCGGCCTCGGCGACCTGCGGGCTGGGCACCACCAGGCCGCTCACTTGGCGCGTTGGGTCCCCGGGATCCGGGCGCGCATCGGCCAGCACTTGCGCCGCATCGGCCCACCATCGCGAGTGGGCGTCGCGCTGCAGCCGGCGCAGGCGCCAGGCCAGCCATGCGGCCAGCGCCAGGCTGATGGCCAGCGCCGCACCCATCCAAGGCAGCCAGCGCCCCGCGGCATCGTTGCGTCCGGCCTGCGCGCGCAGCTGTTGCAGTTGCTCCCGCTGCTGCCGGCCATCGGCCAGCAGGCGGGCCACCTGCTCCTCCAGCGCCTGCACGCGTGCGGCGGCCGAGGCGGCGTCGGCTGCCGCAGCGCTGGCAGCCTGTGCCGCCTGCGCCGCGCTGGCCTGCTGCTCGGCCAGCGCCGCGGCCACCGCCTGCTGCAGGATGGCCGGATCGGGGGCTTCCAGGGCCAGCCGCGGGCCGGGCGCCGCGGCGCGCGGCGTCGGCGCGGGCACCGGCTTCACGGATGTCGACACGCTGCGGCGCGGCCGCGCAGGAACACGCTTGCCGCGCGGCTCGAGGTCGCGGCCCGCCGAGGCCGCGGTGCGCGGCTCGGCCCGCCTCGCCAGACCCGGGCCGGTGGCCGGTAGCGCTGGCGGCACGGCGGCCGCCGGCTCGACGGCCGGCGCCGCGACGCCGCCCATCGGCGGATCGGCAAAGGCCGTGAAACGTCGACTGACGCGTGTGGTGCAGCCGACCGTCACCTGCACGCTGACGACCGGCTCGTCGACCACCACCAATGAGATGACGCGAACCAGCCGCTCATTCGGTGCCGCCCCGGGCTCCACAGCCCAGCGCAGGTTGAACGGCGCAACACGCCGATCGCCGAACTGCGCCTCCGCGCTCACGCATTCGAGGTCGGCGGTCTCGTCGCCATCGACGTACACCGGCAGCGTCAGGTTCAAGGCGCTGCCCAGCACCACGTTGGCCGGCGGCCGCCCAAAGCCCACCGCCAGCACCGGCGCTGCTGCGAACACCCAGCACATGCCGGCGATCAACAGCAGCGGTCGGGCGATCAAGGGCATGCGGCGAATCGGCGCCTGGGCGCTCCGGCCAGAGGGTCTGGGACCACTCTAGCACGAAGCGTTACAACTGCCCGCCGGTCAGCACGATGAACGCCAGGCCGGCCCGTCAGGTGTCGTAACCCGGCATCTGTCGATCCAGGCGCCGCAGCAGCCCCGGCCAGGTGAGTGCACCCCCGCCCTGCCCGCGCGTGACCTGGCGCGACTGCGCGCCCGCGGTGGCAATGATCTCCGGGTGTACCGGAATCAGTTCGCCGCCGCCGGCCTGTGCGCGAACCTGGATCGTGCACACCGTCTCGAACAGGTACATCGACAGGAACGCATCGGCAATCGTTGCGCCCACCGTCAGCAGGCCATGGTTGCGCAGCATCAGGAAGGTGTTCTCGCCCAGGTCCTGCTGCAGCCGCGGCTTCTCGTCGTCGCGCAGCGCCACACCCTCGTAGCCGTGGTAACCGAGGCTGGACAGCACGAAGATCGATTGTTGCGAAATCGGCAGCACACCGCCCTTCTGCGCCGACACCGCAATGCCATTGAGCGTGTGCGTGTGCAGCACGCACTGCACGTCGTGCCGCACCGCATGCACGGCGCTGTGGATCGTGAAGCCCGCCGGGTTCACGTGGTACGGCGAATCTTCGAGCTTGTTGCCCTGCTGGTCGATCTTGATCAGGCTCGACGCGGTGATCTCCTCGAACATCAGGCCATACGGGTTGATCAGGAACTCGCCTTCGGTGCCGGGCACCCGCGCACTGATGTGCGTGAACACGAGGTCGTCCCACTTGAACAAGGCCACCAGCCGATAAGCCGCAGCCAGGTCCACACGGGTCTGCCATTCAGCGGCACTCACACGCTGCTGGCAAGAGGGAAAGTCGAGTCCGGGTCGGCTCATGGAGGTCTCCTCGAAGTGATGCAGGCACAGGCCTGCACAGGCAAAAGCGCTCGTGGACAATAGGCCTCGGATGGTGGCGCCGCTGTCGCGCCTGGGACAAGCCATGAATACCCCGGTTCTTACAATCGAAGAGCGACACAACATCGAATCGGCCTCGTGGTTTTCCAAACTGTCCCAGCCCTTGCGCCAAGCGATCCTGTCGCGCGCAACGGTGCGTCGCATGGCCGATGGGGCGTCGATGGCATCACGCGGTACGCCGGCCGAAGAATGGTGCGGCGTGGCCAAGGGCGCGGTGCGCGTCTCGCTGGTGTCCCTGTCGGGCAAGCAGGTGACGCTGACCTACGTGGAGCCCGGAACCTGGTTCGGCGACATCGCGCTGTTCGATGGCCTGCCGCGCACGCACGATGCGGATGCGCACGGCGAAACCACGCTGCTGTGCGTGCGCAAGGCCGACTTCAAGGAACTGCTGGCCCAGCACCCCGAGTTGTACGAAGCGCTGCTGCGCCTGAACTGCCGGCGCCTGCGATTGATGTTCAACCAATTCGAGGACCTGAACACGCGGCCCCTGTCGGCGCGCCTGGCCAAGCAGATCATCCTGCTGGCCAAGAGCTACGGCATCGAGCAGGGCGAGGAAATCCGCATCGGCCTGCAGCTGGCGCAGGAAGACCTGGCGCAGTTGCTCGGCGCTTCGCGGCAGCGCGTCAACCAGGAACTCAAGGGCTTCGAGCGCGAGGGCGCGGTGCGCGTCGAGCCGACGCGGCTGGTGGTGCTGTCGCGCGAGAAGCTGCTGGCCATCTCGGAGCGCTAGCGTCCCGGTCGCCCCCGCGCCGACCGGCTGATTCACGAGCAACAGCCCGGCGTCACGGGCGGGGAGACTGATCGATGGAACACTTCGTCGGCACACAGGCCGTATCGCAGCAGCACGCCTTCGACGTCGCTGCGCTGCAAACCTGGCTAACGGCCAACATGCCTGGCTTCGAAGGGCCGCTGACGGTCGAGCAATTCAAGGGCGGCCAGTCCAACCCCACCTACAAGCTGATCACGCCGGCCCGCGCGTACGTGATGCGCAGCAAGCCCGGACCGGCCTCGAAGCTGCTGCCCTCGGCCCATGCCATCGAGCGCGAGTTCCGGGTGATGAGTGCACTGGCGCTCACCGGCGTGCCGGTGGCCCGCATGCACGTGCTGTGCGAGGACGAAGGCGTCATTGGCCGCGCCTTTTACGTGATGGAGTTCATGGCCGGCCGCGTGCTCTGGGAACAGGCGCTGCCGGGCATGGACAACGACCAGCGCGCGGCGATCTACGACGAGATGAACCGCGTGATCGCCACGCTGCACAGCGTGGATGTCAAGGCGGTGGGCCTGGCCGACTATGGCAAGCCAGGCAACTATTTCGTGCGGCAGATCGGCCGCTGGAGCAAGCAGTACCTGGCCTCGATCACCGAACCCATCCCGGAGATGGACAAGCTGATCGACTGGCTGCCCGCCCACCTGCCCGCCAGCGCGCTGGACGAGAGCCAGGTGTCCATCGTGCACGGCGACTATCGCCTGGACAACCTGGTGTTCCATGCCGAGCAGCCGCGCATCATCGCGGTGC
>CAZXLI010000216.1:0-11512 GCA_964641795.1 uncultured Bordetella sp.
CCGTCACGACGGTGAGCGCCAGCACGTTCTCGCGCATCGTGCCGTAGCGCACCGCGTTCGTGCCGCTGGCGCGCGTGGCAGCCATGCCGCCGATCGAGGCGTCGGCACCGGGGTCGATCGGGAAGAACAGCCCGGTGTGACGGATCTCCTCGTTCAGCTGCTTGCGCGTGACGCCGGGCTGCACGGTGACGGTCAGGTCCTCGTGGTTGATGCGCAGCACCTTGTTCATGCGCGACACATCGATGCTGATGCCGCCCTGCACGGCGAGCAGGTGGCCTTCGAGCGACGAGCCGACGCCGAACGCGATCACCGGCACCGCGTGGCGCTCGGCCAGCGCCACCGCGTCGGACACGTCCTGGGTGCTCTCGGCGAACACCACGGCCTCGGGCGGCGGCACGTCGAACGGCGACTCGTCGCGGCCATGTTGTTCGCGCACGGCCATCGCGGTGGAGCAACGATCGCCGAAGCGCGCCTTCAGCGCCGCGATCATCGCCGGGGGGACCGGCCGGGGCTCGACGGGCTGGAGATGGGCAGGCAGCGTGGCGTTCATCGAGCGGCTCCTTCGCGACGGGCGCGGGTCGCCGATTCTAGGATCGGGCAAGATGGCGTTTTTTGCCCGCAGGGCATGCAGACATCATGGCCAACCGACTGACGCAGATCGCCACCCGCACCGGCGACGATGGCACCACCGGCCTGGGCGACGGCAGCCGGGTGCCCAAGGACCACCTGCGCGTGCAGGCGATGGGCGATGTCGACGAGCTCAATTCCAGCCTCGGCGTGCTGCTGGCCGAGCCGCTGCCCGATGAGGTGCGTGCACTGCTGGTGACCATCCAGCACGAGCTGTTCAACCTGGGCGGCGAGCTGTCGATCCCCGGCTTCACGCTGCTGAAGCCCGAGGCCGTGCTGCACCTGGACCAGGCGCTGGCCACGCACAATGCCGCGCTGCCGCGGCTGGCCGAATTCATCCTGCCCGCCGGCACGCGCAGCGCGGCGCTGGCGCATGTGAGCCGCAGCATCGCGCGCCGCGCCGAGCGCGCGGTGGTGGCGCTGGCGGGCCACGAAGCAGTGAACGAGGCCCCGCGCCAGTACCTGAACCGGCTCTCAGACCTGCTGTTCGTGCTGGCGCGGGTGCTGAACCGCGCCAACCTCGACGGGCTGGGCGGCGACGACGTGTACTGGCGCAGCGAGCGGCTTGCCGCGCAGCAGTCCGACGACGCCTGAGGCCGATGCCTCAGCGGTGCTTCTGGCGCCGCGCCTTCACCGCATCGCTCAGCACCTGCAGCACGGTGAGCGAATCGTCCCAGCCGATGCAGGCGTCGGTGATGCTCTTGCCGTACTCCAGCGCATCGACCTTGTCCTTGCCCGGGGTGAACTTCTGCGCGCCGGCATGCAGGTGGCTCTCGACCATCACGCCGAAGATGCAGCGGTTGCCCCCACCCATCTGCGCGGCGATGTCGCGCGCCACGTCGACCTGCCGCTGGTGCTGCTTGCTGCTGTTGGCATGGCTGCAATCGATCATCAGCTGGCAGGGCAGCTTCGCGGCTTCGAGCTCGCCGCAGGCGGCGGCCACGCTGGCAGCGTCATAGTTCGGCGCCTTGCCGCCGCGCAGGATCACGTGGCAGTCCTTGTTGCCCTTGGTCTCGACGATGGCCACCTGGCCGTTCTTGTGCACCGACAGGAAGTGGTGCGGGCGGGAGGCGGCCTGGATCGCGTCGGTGGCGATCTTCAGGTTGCCGTCGGTGCCGTTCTTGAAGCCGATCGGTGCCGACAGGCCCGAGGCCAGCTCGCGGTGCACCTGGCTCTCGGTGGTGCGCGCGCCGATCGCGCCCCAGCTGATCAGGTCGCCGATGTACTGCGGGCTGATCGTGTCCAGGAATTCGCTGCCCGCCGGCATGCCCAGGCGGTTGATGTCCAGCAGCAGCTGGCGCGCGATGCGCAAGCCTTCGTCGATGCGGAAGCTCTCGTCGAGGTAGGGGTCGTTGATCAGGCCCTTCCAGCCCACCGTCGTGCGCGGCTTCTCGAAGTACACCCGCATCACGATCTCCAGCGTGTCGGCGTACTTGGTGCGCTCGGCCTTCAGCTTGCGGGCGTATTCCAGCGCCGCGGCCGGGTCGTGGATCGAGCAGGGCCCGATCACCACCAGCAGCCGGTCGTCCTTGCCCTGCAGGATCTGGCGCACCGCACTGCGGGTGTTGCCCACCAGCTTTTCCACCGGCGTGCCGGCAATCGGGAAGAAGCGGATCAGGTGTTCGGGCGGCGGCAAGGGCGTCACGTCCTGGATGCGTTGGTCGTCGGTCTCGCTGGTCTTTTCGCTGAGCGCATACCCAAAACCACCTTCGCTGGCGGAATGGCTGCTGGGGGATTTCGGTGCCATGGCTGTGTAACTTTCTGGGGCTGAAAAAACAAAAACCGCCGGGGTTGCCGGCGGTTTGTCGAGGTGTTCGCTGTGCTTGTCAGGCTGGCGCGCTTGCCTCTCCTCCGCCGGTGCGGTGCGAGAACCAAAAGTAGCCAAAGAAAAACACGGCGAAACGCATGGGGCGGGACTGTAGCACGCGGGCACCGGGGTCTGGCAAGCGGATACAAGCATTGCGCGATGTGAAGCGCGGATGCCGGGCAGGTAAAACCGCTCGCACGAACTTCACCTTGCGGTCAGCATGGCGGCCTGGATGAGATGAATGAGGAGGTCAAGATGGACGCTCAAGTGATGTGCAAGGCCGCGGAACCCGCGCCGCCGGCTGCGAGTCCCGAACCCGTTGGCGGAGGGCTCGCCGCGCTCGCCACCAGCACCGCCCTGCTGCTGGCGGCCTGCGGCGGTGGCGCCGGGGAGGCGCCGCCCGAGGCCTTCTTCGCGACGGCAGCGGCAAAGACCGATCGCACCGTGCTGCAGGTCAAGGCGGCCGCAGAGACCGGCGGCGGGGTCGCCGACACACCCCCGGTGCCCATGGTGACCGAGCTGCTCGACTGGGCCGAGGCGCACTACCCGGACCTGTTCCCCGGGCATCAGACCGATACCAGCCTGCCGCCCTACATCTACCGCTACTACCCGAGCACGGGCAACTACGTCGGCGTCGCGGGCAGCGATGTCTACCTGCTCGGCCCGGCCTCGGGCGACGTGCTGCTGCGCGTCGGCAGCCTGGCGGACTTCGCCCCGCTGGTGCTCGTGACGCGCTATGCGTTCAGCGATGCGCAGGCCGCGCGCTTCCTGTTGCAGGCCACGCTCGCGGCCAGCGATGCCGAGATCGCCAACGTGCGATCGATCGGCTACAGCGCCTGGCTCGACCAGCAGTTCGCCAAGCCCCTGTTATCCGGCAACTGGGACTGGCTGGTGGCGATGGGCGTCGACAAGAACCCCGACGCCAGCAACAACGCGATCGGCGTCGACTCGCAGATCTGGCAGCGCCTGCTCACCGCGGCCGACAGCTTTCGCCAGCGGGTGACGATGGCCTTGTCGGAGATCTTCGTCGTCGGGTTCGACGGCATCAACAACCCGTACAAGCAGTTCAAGCTGGCGGCCTACTGGGACTTGCTGGCAGCCAATGCGTTTGGCAGCTATCGCTCCTTGCTCGAGCAGATCACGCTGAATGCGGCCATGGGCAACTACCTGAACACCGCCGGCAACCAGAAGGAAGACACCAGCACCGGCCGCCAGCCGGACGAGAACTACGCCCGGGAGGTGATGCAGCTGTTCTCGATCGGGCTGTACGAACTGAACGCCGATGGCACGCCGAAGACGGGTGCCGGCGGCCTGCCGATTGAGACCTACAGCCAGGACACGGTGACGCAGCTGGCGCGCGTCTTCACCGGCTGGAACTACGACCGGCCCAAGGGCGACAACACGCCGGAGTACGCCCGCAGGCCGCTCACTTTGAGCGCCAGCAAGCATTCGACGCTGGCGGCCAGCTTCCTCGGAACCACGGTGCCGGCCAACACCGAGGGGACGGCGGCCCTGAAGATGGCGCTCGACACCCTGGCCGCGCATGCCAATGTCGGCCCCTTCATCGGCCGGCAGCTCATCCAGCGCCTGGTCACCAGCAATCCGAGTGCGGCCTATGTCGGGCGCGTCAGCGCGGCCTTCAACAACAACGGCCAAGGGGTGCGCGGCGACCTGAAGGCCGTGCTGCGCGCGGTGCTGCTCGACGAGGAGGCGAGAACCGATGCCAACCTCACCGTGGCGGGCTTCGGCAAGCTGCGCGAGCCGGTGCTGCGCTTCGTGCAGTGGGCGCGGGTGTTCGGTGCCACGTCGGTGACGGCGCAATGGAACGTCGGCAACACCAGCGATCCGGCCAATCGGCTGGGGCAGAGCCCGCAGCGCTCGCCCTCGGTGTTCAACTATTTCCGGCCGGGCTACGTGCCGCCGAACTCCGCGCTCGGCGCCGCCGGCCTGGAGGCACCGGAGTTCCAGATCACCAACGAGTCCAGCGTCGCCGGCTACCTGAACTACATGCAGACGGCCATCGGCAACGGTCACGCCGACATCAAGCCGAACTACAGCGCCGAGCTGGCGCTGGCCAGCAATCCGGCTGCGCTGGTCGACCGGCTCAACCGCCTGCTGTGTGCCTACCAGCTGAGCGAGGCGACCCGCACGCTGATCGTCAACACGCTCACCGGCATGCCCGGCAACAGCGACAGCGACAAGGCCAACCGCGTCTACGCCGCGGTGATGCTGGTGATGTCCAGCCCCGACTACCTGGTGCAGCGCTGAAGGAGGGCTGACCATGAAGACTTCTGCCTCGACGATCGATCTCGCACGCCGCGCGCTCCTGCGCCGCAGCGCGCTGCTGGGCCTGGCCGGCAGCGCCGCACCCTGGGCCCTGAACCTCTCGCTGCTGGGCGACGCCGCGGCCGCCACCAGTGGCAACAGCGACTACAAGGCGCTGGTCTGCGTGTTCCTCTACGGCGGCAACGACCACGGCAATACGCTGGTGCCGGTCGATGCCGCTCACTATGCAAGCTATGCCGGCATCCGCGGCAGCCTGGCCACCGCGCAGTCCGCGCTCGCGGCCACCACCTTGCAGCCGACCACCGCATTGCCCGACGGGCTGCAGTTCGCGTTCGCGCCGCAATGGGCGCCGCTGAAGTCGCTGTGGGACAGCGGCAAGCTGGCCGTGCAGTTGAATGTCGGCCCGCTGATCGTGCCGACCACCGTGGCGCAGTACACCGCCAGGTCGGTGCCGCTGCCGCCGAAGCTGATGTCGCACAACGACCAGCAGTCGATCTGGCAGTCCGACCTGGCCGAGGGCGCGACCTCGGGTTGGGGCGGCCGCATCGGCGACCTGATGCTCGCGGGCAATGGCGGCAGCCTGTTCACCTGCACCTCGGTCACCGGCAATGCGGTGTTCCTGTCCGGCCATACCGCGGTGCAGTACCAGCTCAGCACCAGCGGGGCGGTGGCGATCAAGGGGCTGCAGCGCTCGCTGTTCGGCTCGAGCGCCGCGCAGGCCGCGCTGCGCACCTTGATCACCGGCAGCAACGCCAACCTGTTCGCCGACGAGTACGCCCGCGTCACGCAGCGCTCGATCGATGCCGAAGCGCAGATCAGCGCCGCGCTGGCCGGGCTGCCCGACCTGTCGACCGTCTTTCCCGGCACCTCGCTGGGCTCGCAGCTCAAGGTGGTGGCACGGATGATCGCCGCGCGGGCGACCTTCGGCCTGAGCCGGCAAGTCTTCCTGGTGTCGCTGGGCGGCTTCGACCTGCACGACAACCTGCTGGACAACCACCCCGATCTGCTGACCCAGGTGGCCGACGCGATGAAGGCCTTCTACGACGCCACCGCCGAACTCGGCGTGGCCGACAAGGTGACGAGCTTCACCGCCTCGGACTTCGGCCGCACGCTCAGCAGCAATGGCGACGGTTCCGACCATGGCTGGGGCAGCCACCACGTGATCATGGGCGGCGCGGTGAAGGGGAAGCAGTTCTACGGCACCGCGCCGGCGGTGGCCGTCAATGGCCCGGACGACATCGGCCAGGGCCGGCTGGTGCCCACCACCTCGGTGGATCAGCTCGGCGCCACGCTGGCCAGCTGGCTCGGCGTGTCGGACAGCAACCTGTCGATGGTGATGCCGAACATCGGCAACTTCGCAACCAGGAACCTGGGCTTTCTCTGACCCCAGGGGACAGGCCGCGAAGCGGCCACGGGGCGCGGTTGTGCCGGAAGGGCCCACGCCCGCGGCAAGCATGCCGCGGCGGCCGTCAGGCGGCCGGGGTCTTCAGGTTCAGGCGGTGCCGCCGACCGTGAGCCCGTCGATGCGCAGCGTTGGCTGGCCCACGCCGACCGGCACGCTCTGCCCTTCCTTGCCGCACACCCCGACACCGGTGTCGAGCTCGAGGTCGTTGCCGATCATCTTCACGCGGGTGAGCGCATCGGGACCGTTGCCGATGATCGTCGCGCCCTTCACCGGGTACTGGATGCGGCCGTTCTCGACCCAGAAGGCCTCGCTGGCCGAGAACACGAACTTGCCGCTGGTGATGTCGACCTGGCCGCCGCCAAAGTTGGTGGCGTAGAGGCCGCGCTTGATGCTGGCGACGATCTCTTCCTTGGTCTTGTCGCCGGCCAGCATGTAGGTGTTGGTCATGCGCGGCATCGGCACGTGCGCATAGCTCTCCCGGCGACCGTTGCCGGTGGGCTTGACGCCCATCAGCCGTGCATTCATCGCGTCCTGGATATAGCCCTTGAGGATGCCGTCCTCGATCAGCACGTTGCGTTGCGACGGGTGGCCTTCATCGTCGACGTTCAGCGAGCCGCGGCGATCCGGCAGGGTGCCGTCGTCGAGCACCGTGACGCCCTTGGCCGCGACCCGTTCACCAATGCGGCCGGAAAACGTCGACGAGCCCTTGCGATTGAAGTCGCCCTCGAGGCCGTGGCCCACGGCCTCGTGCAGCAGCACGCCGGGCCAGCCGGGGCCGAGCACCACGGTCATCTCGCCGGCAGGCACCGGGCGCGATTCGAGGTTGGTGAGTGCAGCGTTCACCGCCTGGTCGACATAACGCTCGAGCTGAGCGTCCTGGAAGTAGCCCAACCCGAAGCGGCCGCCCCCGCCGCCCGAGCCCACTTCGCGCCGGCCGTTCGATTCGGCGATCACGGTGATCGACATCCGCACCAGCGGCCGAACGTCGGCGGCGCGGGTGCCGTCGGCGCGCGCCACCAGCACCACGTCGTACTCGGCGGCCAGGCCAGCCATCACCTGCACGATGCGAGGATCGCGTGCCCGCGCCATGCGCTCGATCTTCTCCAGCAGGGCGACCTTCTGCGTGCTGTCCAGCGTGGCGATCGGGTCGGTCGGCCCATACAACGCCCGGCTCGCGGCCACCCGCGCCGGGGCAGCCAGCTTCACGCGCCGGCTCTGGCCGGCCGCGGCGATGCTGCGCACGGTGCGAGCGGCATCGAGCAGGGAGTCTTCGGAGATGTCGTCCGAGTAGGCGAATGCCGTCTTCTCGCCGGCCACCGCGCGCACGCCCACGCCCTGGTCGATGCTGAAGCTGCCGCTCTTGACGATGCCTTCCTCCAGGCTCCAGCCTTCGTGGCGGGTGATCTGGAAGTACAGGTCCGCGTCGTCGATGCGGTGCTCGCCAATGGTGCCCAGCGCACGGCTCAACGCCGCATCGTCCAGGTTGAACGGGTCGAGCAGCAGCGTCCTGGCGACGGCCAGGCGTTCGAGGGTGGGTTCGCGCGAGATCATCGTTCGATTCTAGGAGTCGACAAGCGACCCTGCTTCACGAATATTTACCGCGCCGTTCGCCGGCCGCGCGTCGTCGGCTCGATCGGCGCGGCCGTTGTGCAAGGGCGCAACCCGGGAATCCCAAGACCTTTCACCCAACACCCAAGGAACCTTCATGAAAATGCTCACTTCGTCGATCGTGGCCGCGATGGCCCTGTCGTTCGCCGCGTTCACCGCCCAGGCCCAGGATGCCGCCTCGATGCCGCATGTCGACAAGCGCGCTGCACACCAGCAGGCCCGCATTGCCAGCGGCGCGGCCAACGGCTCGCTGAACGCCAGGGAGACCCAGCGCCTCGAGAAGCGCCAGGCTGCCGTGAACCAGGCGGAAGCCAATGCCAAGGCCGACGGCACGGTGACGAAGCAGGAAAAGCGTCACCTCAACCGCATGCAGGACCGCAACAGCCGCGCGATCCATCATCAGAAGCACGATGCCCAGGGCGCCTCGGCGCCGGCGAAGTAAGTCGCGGCAGCGGCTGCTAGCCGTCGTCGCGCAGCGCCAATGCGCGTGCGTACAGCGCATTGCGAGGGGCGCCGCTGATCTCGGTGGCCAGGGCCACCGCCTGCTTCAGCGGCAGCTCGCGCAGCAGCAGACCCAGCACCCGCTCGGCTTCGGCCGGCAGAGCGTCAGTCGGCGACGCAGCGGCCCGAGGTGCGGCATGCAGCACGAGCACGAATTCGCCGCGCATGCGCTGCGCGTCGGCGGCCAGCCAAGCCGGCGCCTCGCCAGCGGGCAGCGTGTGGATCTGCTCGAACTGCTTGGTCAGCTCGCGGCACACGGTCAGCCGGCGTGCAGGGGCCGTCTCCGCCAGCTGGGTCAGCAGCGCCTCGATGCGGTGCGGTGCCTCGAACAGGACCTGGCTGCCGGGCAATGCCAGCAGCGCCAGCAACGCGTCGCGCCGCTCCTGGCCCTTGGCGGGCAGGAATCCGTGAAAGCAAAAGCCCGCGGCCGCGGTGTCGCCCGCGGCGCTGAGCGCGGTCACCACGCTGCTGGCACCGGGCACGGGCACCACGCCGTGGCCCCGCGCCACCGTGGCGGCCACCAGGGCGGCACCGGGGTCGCTGATCGCTGGCGTGCCGGCGTCGCTGGCATAGGCCACGCGCTCGCCGGCGGCCAGGCGGGCCAGCACCTGCGGTGCGGCGCCCAGCTCGTTGTGCTCGTGCAGCGCGATCAGCGGCTTGTGCAGGCCCAGGTGCTGCAGCAGCCGGCCGGTGACGCGTGTGTCCTCGCAGGCCACTGCGTCGACCAGCCCCAGCAGGTGAATGGCTCGCAGGCTCAGGTCGGCCAGGTTGCCGATTGGCGTGGCCAGCACATACAGTGCGCCGCGCGGGAAGTGCTGGGTGGCCGCTGCTTCAGCGGCCGCCTGCAACAGCAAGGGAGGGGAGATGGTCACTGCGGAGCGTGGGCGATCGGGACGACGAGCCGGCATGGGCCCGCAGGCCAGGCCGACTGCACGGCAGGTCACCGGCAACCAGGCTGAACAGCGGGCATTGGACCACCTGATGCGCCAGGGCCTGCGCCTGGTGGAGCGCAATTATCGGCTCGCTGGCGGCCCCTTCGCGCGCGGGGCCGAGATCGACCTGATCCTGCGGGAACCCGACGGCACGCTGGTGTTCGTCGAGGTGCGTGCGCGCAGCGGCGGCTCGGATGGTCTCGGTGGCGGGGCCGCCGCCAGCGTCACCGCTGCCAAGCAGCGCCGCATCGTGCGCGCGGCGCAGCACTACCTGCTGCGCTGGCCGCAGCTGCCACCCTGCCGCTTCGACGTGGTGGCAGTCGACGGCGAGCGCCTGCAGTGGCTGCGCGCGGCCTTCGAAGCCGGTTGACGCGCTCGCACACAACCCGGTACGGCTGGGAACCGGCGCCTCGGACCCCTGTCTTATGATCGATGACCATGCTCGAACAGCGGATTCAGCAGCATTTCTTCGAAAGCGCCGACCTCAAGTACCAGTCGGCCGAGGTGCTCAGCCGGCCGGTGGCCGATGCCGCGCAGGCCATCGTGGCCGGTCTGACGGCTGGAGGCCGGCTCTTCACGGCCGGCGCAGGCGTAGCGGCCAGCCTGGCGCAACTGGTGGCCAATGAACTGCTCGGCCGCTTCGAGCGCGAGCGCCCCGGCCTGGCCGCCATGGCACTGGGCCAGGATGGCAGCAGCCTGGCCACGCTGGCCCGGCTGGGCGCGCCGGAGACGGTGCTGGTGCGCCAGCTCGAGCCCCTGGGCCAGCCGGGTGACCTGCTGCTGTTGATCGACCCCGAGGGCGATGACGCGGCGTTGCGTGCCTTGGCGCAATCGGCCCAGAGCAAGGACATGACCGTGATCGCATTGACCGGCCAGGCACGCGGCCAGCTGGGCGGCGCCTTGGCCACCCAGCTGGGCGAAACCGATGTGCTCGTGGCGGTGCCGCATGAACGGCGCGCCCGGGTGCTGGAAGCCCTGCTGCTGGTGCTGCACTGCCTGTGCGATGCGATCGATCTGCAACTGTTGGGCGAACAGGACCCTGCATGAAGTCTTCTTCATTGAACCCGCGCCGCCATCTGGCGCCTCTGCTGCTGGTGTCGGCCTCGCTGCTGGGGGGCGCGCTGCTGTCGGGCTGCGCCGGCCTCGTGGTGGGGGGCGCCGTCGTCGGCGGGCTGATGGTCACCGATCGCCGCACCTCCGGTGCGCAGGTCGAGGACCAGGCCATCGAGCTGAAGGCCATCAATCGCATCCAGACCGTGCTGGGCGAGCGCGGCCACGTCAACATCACCAGCTACAACCGCATGGCGCTGCTGACCGGCGAGGTGCCCACCGAGGCCGACCGCTCGGCCATCGAGCAGTCGATCAGCCAGATCGAGAACGTGCGCTCCATCGTCAACGAGCTCGCGGTCACGGCCAACAGTTCGATCGGCTCGCGCTCGAACGACGTGGTGCTGACCAGCAAGGTGAAGGCCAGCTTCCTCGATGCTCGCGACCTGCAGGCCAATGCCTTCAAGGTGGTGACCGAGCGCGGCCAGGTGTTCCTGATGGGCCGCGTCACCGAGCGCGAGGCCAAGCGTGCCGGCGATGTGGCGCGCTCGATCGGCGGCGTGCAGAAGGTGGTGCGGGTGTTCGAGCTGATCAGCGAGGCCGAGCTGGCCGAGTTGCAGCCTTCGAAGGACCCCGCGAAGGACAGCCCGAAAGACGCAGCGAAGGACGGTTCGAAGAACTGACTTCGCCGCGTCGGCCGCTCACTTCAGGCGTTTGACGAGGCTGGACGTGTCCAGGCGGCCACCGCCCATCGCCTGCACGTCGGCGTAGAACTGGTCGACCAGCGCGGTCACCGGTACCCGGGCGCCGTTGCGTCGCGCCTCGTCGAGCACCAGGCCGAGGTCCTTGCGCATCCAGTCGACCGCGAAGCCGAAGTCGAACCTGTCGTCGACCATCGTGTGGCCGCGGTTGTCCATCTGCCAGCTCTGCGCGGCACCCTTGCCGATGACTTCGAGCACCTGCTTCATGTCGAGTCCCGCCCGTTGACCGAACGCGATGCCCTCGGACAGACCTTGGACGAGTCCGGCAATGCAGATCTGGTTGACCATCTTGGCCAGCTGGCCGGCACCGGAGTCGCCGACGCGGGTGACGGCGCGCGAGAAGGCCATCGCCACCGGCTTCATGGCGTCGAAAGGCGCCGCGTCGCCGCCGCACATCACGGTGAGCAACCCGTTCACCGCGCCCGCCTGCCCGCCGGACACCGGTGCATCGACAAAGTGCAGGCCGAAGCTGCGTGCCGCGGCGGCCAGCTCGCGCGCGACGGCGGCGGAGGCCGTGGTGTGGTCGCCGAACACCGCG
>CAZXLI010000217.1:0-11484 GCA_964641795.1 uncultured Bordetella sp.
AAATGCGTCTTGCCCACCCCCGGCGGGCCCAGCAGCAGCATCGGCGTGATCTCCAGCGCGTCGCGACTGTCCTGGCACAGCGCCAGCTGGCGGCGGATGTCGTCGAGCGCCGGGTGGAAGTTGGGCAGCTCGTCGTAGAGGTGGTCCATCGCCGGCAGACCCGAGGGCTTGACCTGGAAGCGCTCCGAGCCCTTCTCGAGCATGCGCTCATAGGTGCTGCGGAGACTCTCGTGCTCCTTCGGCGGCAGCTTCGTGAGGCGGCGCTCCACCTCTTCGCAGCGGTAAACCTGCCGCATGTTGGCGATCGGGATGCTGTTGCCGCGTCTTGTGACGGGCACCAGCTCGGTCGAGACCGTGTCCGAAGCGAGGGTGGCCATGTGCTACTCCCACGAAGTCCTGCAGGTCCATTGCAGCAGACATCGGGCCGTCCCAGCGCGGGAATAGCGTGATGAACTGACTGCAGTTGTGCGAGAGCTTACAAGCAAGCGGCGGGCCCGCGGAAGACGCCCGGCCGCCGCAACAAACGAAACCGGGGGCGCCGCGCCTTGAAGGACGGTTGAAACCCAGGGCTCGCACAGTGCAGCCTGGACGATCGAAGCCCGACCCGAGGAGCCCGCCATGACCGCCACGACGACGACCCTGCCTGCCGCCGAGCGCCGCGATGAAGCGGCCGAGCTGCTGGCGCTGCCGGTCTGGCTGTACCGCAGCGAGGCGTTCGCCGAAGACCTGCCGGTCAGCGAACCGGTGGTGTGCGGCCTGCCGGCGGGCGGTCACCGCCCCTCGGGCAGCGGCCTGCGTTCCGGCGCCCTGTACCTGGCCACGCTGGCCCTGGCCGTGGCCGCCAGCGTGCCCAGCGCGCTGGGCCTGGCCTGAGCGGCCGCGCTGAAACATTTGAAACCTGCGGGTCCTGCCGGCGCAGCCGCGCTGAAACCAGGGCCCCGCAGCATGGACTCTCCGAACGGTCCCCCACCGCCACCACCATGCACACCCCCACCGCCACGGTCGCCCGCTATCATCCTTCGCGGCCGTTGCCGGTCCCAGGAACCCGATCGATGACACAGGCCCCGACCGACGCTGCGCCGCAACTGCTGGTGGTGGACGATGAGTCCGAGCTGTGCGCGCTGCTCTCCGAGTACTTCGGCCGTCACGGCTTCATCGTGCGCACCGCGCCGGATGCCGCGGTGGCCCGGCGCCTGGTGGCCGAGGGCCTGCCGGACCTGGCGATCCTCGACGTCAACATGCCCGGCGAGAACGGCCTGTCGCTGGCGCGCTGGCTGCGTGACACCCATCCGCGTGTCGGCCTGGTGATGCTGACCACCGCAGGCGAAGCGGTCGACCGCATCGTCGGGCTTGAACTCGGGGCCGACGACTACCTGCCCAAGCCCTTCGAAACGCGCGAGCTGCTGGCCCGCGCCCGCGCGCTGCTGCGGCGCATGGGCACCACGGCAGCGTCGGCCGCGGCCAGCCAGGAAGCTGCGCCGGCCCCAGCCACGGGTGGCAAGCGCGTGGCCTTCGGCAGCTGCTGGCTGGACATCGACGAACGCCGCCTGATCGGTGCCGACGGTGCCGAGATCGCCATCACCGCCGCCGAGTACGACCTGCTGGCCCTGTTCGCCCGCCATCCCAATCGGCCGCTGAACCGCGACCAGATCATGGAACAGGCGCACAACCGCGGCTGGGATGTGTTCGACCGTTCGATCGACCTGCGCATCATGCGGCTGCGCCGCAAGATCGAGCGCAATGCCGACAAGCCCGAGGTCATCAAGACCGTGCGCAACGTCGGCTACGTCTTCATTCCGACGCGCGGCTAGGCCTCGATGTCCGTGGAGGATGCCCCCGGGGCCGAGGCGGGCTCGGCCGGCCCCCCGTGGGGGTCGGGCAGCACGGCAAAGCCGGATCTGGCCGGCAGCGTGGGGCCGGACGACACCGGCCGCTACCGCGTTGCACCGGAGCTTTCGGCCGGCAACCTGGTGCAGCGCTACCGGCGCCAGCTGTGGGTCATCGCCACCCCGCTGTTCGCGCTGCTGCTGGTGCTGGCGCTGTGGCAGGCCTTCCAGGCCCGCGTGGCGGTGGTGGCCGAACTCGAGCGCCAGGCCACCCAGCAGCACGCGGCGCTGCAGACGCTGGCCCGCATGGCGGCCGACCACGTGGCCGACCTGCGCCAGCTGACCGAACGCGAGCTCGTCACGCCGCTGCAGGCGCCTGATCGCGCGTTGCGCGATGCGCTTCGGGTGCGCAGCGGCGGCCCCGGTGGCGAGGCCGACGGCTACGCGCTGGACGACCTGCCGCCGCTGCTGCACGCCGGCAGCGCCCAGCTGTTGTGGCCGCAGGCCGGGGCACCGCCGCCGGACCAGGTTCTGGCCCTCACGCAATCGTTCTCGCGCAGCACCGAACTCGCCCACAGCCGCCATGCCGACCTGGCGGCTTCTGCGTTTCTGGCCTGGCCCGATCGCTGGATCGCGCGCTACCCCTGGCTGCCCAGCCAGGCCCTGGTCGAGGGCCTGCAGGCCCTCAAGCTGCCGCAGGCGCTGGACAAGGCCTATGCGAGCCCGGCGTTCCAGGGCGGTCGGCCCCAGGCCAACAGTGAGCAGCGCGCCTACTGGACCGCCGTGCAGCGCGATGGCGAGGAAGGCCCGCGCGTGATGCATGCCGCGCCGGTGTACGACGGCGAAGACTTCCGCGGCGTGGTGGCCACCGAGCTGCGCCTGACCAGCATCGCTCGCGTGGCCGCCGCACAGCCGGTGGGGCAGCTGAAGGACACCTACTGGTGGGTGATCAGCGAGCGCGGCGAGGTGCTGGCCGAACGCATGGCCAGCGACAGCGGCCCGGCCACCGCGGCGCGCCCGCTGCCCGCCGGGCTGGACGCGCAGGCGCTGGGCCAGGCGCAGCGTTCGGCCGGGCGGGCGGTGGCACTGGCCGGTCACCGCGTGGTGGCGCTGGACGTGGCCGATGCCCCGTGGACCCTGGTGCTGGTGCTGTCCGACAGTGCGCTGAACACCCAGGTGCTGCCCGGGCTGCTGCCCTTCACGCTGATCGCGCTGGCGCTGCTGGGCATGTTCTTCCAGGCGCAGTCGCTGCTGCGCCGGCGCATCATCGAACCCGCGCTCAGCGTGATGGGCTACCTGCATGCCAAGTCGCAGGACGCCCACGCACCGGAGCCCGAGCTGCCGCCGCGCTGGCGCCCCTGGGCGCGGGTGGTGACCCGCACCTTCGACGAGCAGCGTGCCGCGCGCGCGGCCGAGCGCCGCAGCGAGGCCTTCAAGTCGGCGATCGTCGACCATGCCCTGGCGGCGCTGGTGGTGGCCGATGCGCGCGGGCGCATCGTCGAGTTCAACCCGGCGGCTGAAGCGATGTTCGGCGTGGCGCGCCAGGTGGCGCTGGGCCGGCCGGTGTCGGAGGTGATCATCCCGCCGCGCTACCGGGCGGCGCACGAGGCCGGCATGCGCCGCATCGCGGCCGGCGAGCCGGCACGGCTGATCGGCAAGCGGGTCGAGATGCAGGCGTTGCGCGCCGACGGCAGCGAATTCCCGGTCGAGATGCTGCTGTGGCGCGCCGACGTGGCCGGCGAGGCGCACTTCACCGCCTCGCTGGTCGACCTCTCGGAGCGGCGCAGCGCGCAACTGGAAATCGAGCGCCAGCGCGAGGCCCTGCGCCAGAGCGAGAAGCTCAGCGCGATGGGCAGCCTGCTGGCCGGCGTGGCGCACGAGCTGAACAATCCGCTGGCCATCGTGCTCGGCCGCGCCAGCCTGCTGGAGGAAAAGTGCGAAGCGCTGGGCCTGAACAGCGAGCAGCAGGCAGGCCTGCGTGCCGATGCGCAGCGCATCCGCGAGGCGGCCGACCGCTGCGGCCGCATCGTGCGCACCTTCCTGAACATGGCCCGCAGCAAGCCGACGCAGCGCACACCGGTGGCCTTCAACGAACTGGTGCAGGCCGCCACCGAAATGCTGGCCTACACCTGGCGCAGCCACGGCATCACCCTGGAACTGCAGCTCGCCGAAGGCCTGCCCAAGGTCAACGCCGATGCCGACCAGATCGGCCAGGTGGTGCTGAACCTGCTGGTCAATGCCCAGCAGGCCCTGTCCTCGGCCAGCGGGCCGCGGCGCGTGCGGGTGGTCACGGGGCTGGAGCGGCCGCGCGCCGACCGCGAGCCGCGCGTCTGGCTGCGCGTGGCCGACTCCGGCCCCGGCATCGCGCCCGAGCTGGCCGAGAAGATCTTCGAGCCCTTCTTCACCACCAAGGCCGAAGGCATCGGCACCGGGCTGGGGCTGGCCGTCTCGCGCACGCTGGCGCGCGAACATGGCGGCAACCTGATGCTGGAACCGGCGGCGCCCGACATCTCGCTCGGCGGCGCCTGCTTCCGCCTGAGCCTGCCGCTGTCGGGCGAAGCCGGACCGGAAACGGCCTCGACGCCGCTGGACGACACCGCCAGCCTGCAGCGCTCGCGCGTGCTGGTGGTCGACGACGAGGCCGAGGTCGCCGAGCTGATCCGCGACATGCTGGAGTCCGCCGGCCACGAGGTGGCGGTGGCCGAATCGGGCGCGGTGGCGCTGGAGCTGCTGGACACCGCGCGCTTCGATGCCATCGTCAGCGACCTGCGCATGCCGGACATGGACGGTGCCGCGCTGCGCCGCGAGATCCTGCGGCTGCATCCGGGCTTGGGCGCGCGGCTGATGTTCATCACCGGCGACACGCTGTCGCCCGGCGCCCGCGAGTTCCTCGATGCCACGGCCTGCCCGCGGCTGGAGAAACCCTTCGGCAAGACCGACCTGCTGGCCGCGGTGGCCGCGTTGCTGGCGTGAAGCGACCATGACCGACACGGTGCACCCCGAGGTCTCGCCCGACCAGGCGGTGCTGGCCGCCACGCGGCGCCTGATCTGGTCGCTGGGCCTGCCGGTGCTGGGGCTGCTGGCGGTGCTGACCGCGCTGCAGTACCGGCAGCGCATGGAGGAGGCCGAGCAGTCGCTGCAGCTGCGGCTGGAACAGCGCGCGCTCGACATCGAACAGCTGGTGCGCCCGGCGATCGACCACGTGCACGACCTGCGCGCGCTGCTGGTCGAGCGCTGGAACGACCCGCCCGACCCGGGCCCCGAAGTGCGCCAGGCGCTGAGTGCCCGCCTGCAGCAGGGGCGGCCCGACGGCGTGACGATGGACCGCGCCACGGCCGCTCAACGTCAGCGTTATGGGCAGATCTGGTGGGCCGCACCGGATGGCTCGGCGCCGCCCGAGGCCTGGCTGCGCCGCGCGGTCGCCTTCGTCGAGCAGGCACGTGTCGCGCACGAGCGCGCACCCGGTTTCGAGGCCACCTGGTTCGCCGGCACCGACACCAATGGCTCCTTCGGCTACCCGTGGATCGCCTCGGAGCGCATCGTCAGTGCAATGGGCACCGACGGCCTGGTGGCGATGGCGCCGGTGCGTGCCGAGGCCACCGAGGCCAGCAGGCGCAAGCTGTCCGAGAAGCCCCCGCGCACCACCTGGTGGGGCTCGCCGGACCTCAGCCAGCTGCAGGGCCATCTGGTGATCTCGCATGGCGCGATGGTCATCGTCAACGGCGACTACGTCGGCGAGGTGTCGGTCGACTTCCGCATCGACGACCTGCAGCAGCGCGTGGCGGCCTGGGCCGGCACGACGGCCGGCCGCTACTGGATCGTCAACGACCGGCAGAACGTGGTGGCCGATTCGGCGCAGCCGCTGCTCTCGGCGGCCGGCGCGCGCTGGACCCTGGCCGCGCAGGACAAGCTCAAGCTCGCGCTGGGCGAGCACCTGCCGCCCGACCTGCCGCCGGCCACCGTGCAGCGGGTGCTGCAGCAGCCCGGGCGCCTGCTGCACGAGCAGGGCTGGCTGCTGGCCGCCGCTCGGCGCGACGCGGTGCCCTGGACCACGCTGGTGGCGGTGCCCGGGTCGGCGCTGCGCGCGGCGGTGCTGTCCAGCCTGGTGCCCAACGCGCTGATCGCGCTGGCGCTGCTGCTGATGTTCGTGGCCGGGCAGTGGATGCTCTCGCGCCACTTCGTCGCGCCGGCGCTGCGCATCCTGGCCTACCTGCGCGCGCTGTCGGTCGACCCGCGGGTGGCGCCGCCACGGCTGGAGCCGCGTTGGCGCGTGTGGGTCGATGCGGTGACCGACGTGTTCCGCTCGCAGCGCGAGCTTCAGCAGCGCGAACAGGCGCTGCGCCAGCAGCAGCACCAGCGCGAGGCCTTCAATTCGGCGATCGTGCAGTGGGCCCTGGCGGCCATCGTCGCCACCGATGCGCGCGGCCGCATCGTCGAGTTCAACCCGGCCGCTGAAACCATGTTCGGCCGCAGCCGCGCGCAGATGCTGGGCACGCCGATCGCGACGCTGTTTCCCGAGCGCTATCGCCAGCGCCACGTCGACGGCCTGGCCCAGCTGGTGGCCGGCGAGCGCGGCGATTTCCTCGGCCGCCGCGTCGAGCTGGTGGCCTGCCGGGGCGATGGCAGCGAGTTCCCGGTCGAGCTGCTGCTGTGGCGCACCGAGCACGACGGCGAGATCCACTTCACCGCGTCGATGGTCGACCTGACCGAGCGCCGCCAGGCCCAGCACGAGATCGAGCGCCAGCGCGAGGCGCTGCGCCAGAGCGAGAAGATCGGCGCGATGGGCGGGCTGCTGGCCGGCGTTGCGCACGAGCTGAACAACCCGCTGGCGGTGGTGATGGGCCGCGCCGGGCTGCTGGAGGAAAAGCTCGACGACCCGGCGTTGCGAGCCGATGCCTCACGCATCCGCGAGGCGGCGGAGCGTTGCGGCCGCATCGTGCGCACCTTCCTGAACATGGCCCGCAGCAAGCCCACCCAGCGTGGCGCGGTGATGCTGAACGACCTGGTGCGCGCGGCCGCTGACATGCTGGGTTATGCCTGGCGCAGCCACGGCATCGAGCTGCAGCTAGAGCTGGCCGACGGGCTGCCGCCGGTGGACGCCGATGGCGACCAGATCGGCCAGGTGGTGCTGAACCTGCTGGTCAATGCGCAGCAGGCGCTGGCGGGTGTCGAGGGTCCGCGTCGCGTGCGGGTGCGCAGCGGGCTGGAACCGGCGCGCGAAGGGCGCGTCGCCCACTGCTGGCTGCAGGTGCTGGACAACGGGCCCGGCGTGCCGGAAGCGGCGCGGGCGCAGATCTTCGAGCCCTTCTTCACCACCAAGGCCGAGGGCATGGGCACCGGGCTCGGGCTGGCGGTGTCGCGCTCGCTGGCGCGCGCGCATGGCGGCGAGCTGCTGCTCGAGGACGCCCCGCCCGGCGGCGGCGCGGCCTTCCGGCTGAGCCTGCCGGTGGCCGGCAGCGTGGCCGCTGCGGCGGTCGAGCCGGAAGCCGAGCCGGACACGCCGGCGCTGGCCCGCGTGCTGGTGGTCGACGACGAAGCCGACATCGCGAACCTGATGCGCGAGATGCTGGAGTCGGCCGGCTACGAGGTGGCCACCGCCGAATCCGGCGCCGTGGCGCTCGAACTGCTGGAGGCGGCGCGGTTCGACGCCATCGTCAGCGACCTGCGCATGCCGGACATGGATGGCTCGGCGCTGTGGCGCGAGGTCAGTCGCCGCCACCCGGCGCTGGCGCAGAAGGTGCTGTTCGTCACCGGCGACACGCTGTCGGTCGACGCGCGTCAGTTCCTCGACGAGACCCGCTGCGCGAGCCTGGACAAGCCGTTCACCAAGCCGGCGCTGTTGCGCGGCGTGGCTGCGTTGCTGCAGCCCGGGCCCGGCGCTCAGGCCGCCAGCGGTGCAGCGGCCTCGCCCGCCTCGTTGTAGAGCATCTCGCGCTTGACGATCGCGAACAGCGCGGCCCAGGCCTCGCGGTGCGCCGACGTGAACGCATCGCCCAGCAGCGCGCCCAGCGTCTCCAGCAGCGCCTGGCCCACGGTGTCGTAGTGGCCCGGCAGCACCCCGTAGCCGACATGCCGCGCGCCCAGCGCATGCAGCACCGGGAACAAGGTCTCGGGCCGACCCAGCAGGCCAACCGCGGCGCCGATCATCTGCATCAGCTTCTCGCCCTGCTGCGCCATGTTGCCGTGGAACAGGCCGCGCACGCTGGGGTCGAGCTCGAACAGCCGGCGGTAGAAGGCTTCGGCCGCGGCGGTGGCCTCGGGCTTCACGCGGGCAAAACTGGCCTGCACGAGGCGGATCTGATCGGGGGTCATCGGAGGGTTCTCTCGGTCTCGGTTCTCGATGGGGAGCAGTCTGCGCGGGGCCTGCATCGCTGGCGTTTCGGCGCCGCGGCGCGCGGGTTTCGTTTGTTGCGTGCCGCGCCTGCGAAACCCGGGTGAAACCGGGACGGCCCAGCATGCGACCCGTCGGCCTCGATGGCCGTGGAGGAACATGCGATGCTTGGGAACCTGCTGGCCGGAACCGGTCTGTTCGTGGCGCTGATCACCGGCGGCATGCTGATGCTCATCGGCCTGTCCGACGACAGCCCGCACGATGGTGGCCGGGCCATGGGCACGGCCATCGGCTGCATTCCCTTCCTGGCCGGGCTGGCGCTGGCCTACAGCGTGGCGGTGTGGCGCGGCGGTTTCGACTGGCTGGGCTGGTCTCGCCTGGGCATCTGGCTGGCCGTGCTGGCGGTGCTGGTGTGCGCGGTACTGGTCACCGGCCTGAGCGCTGCGACGCGGCTGGAGCCGGCCTCGCAGATCCCGTGGGCGATGCTGCCGCTGCGCGGCTGGCTGCACCTGGTGTGGCCGCCGCTGCTGCTGCTGCTGGCGGCCTGGGCGCTGTGGCCGCAGGCCTTCCCGACCTGGCCGCCTGTGGTGGCCCGCGGCCTGGTGCTGGTGCCCACCGGGGTCACGCTGCTGGCCTGCGGGCTGATGCTGGTGCAGCTGGTGGTCTCGATGCAGCAGGCCGAGGTGCAGCGCGCCGAACAGCGCGTGGCCGACGACCAGGAGCGCAACCGCTGGGTGCGCGAGCAGGTGATCGCCGCCGATCCGGTGAAGGACCTGGTGTCGCTGATGAACCAGACCTCGCAGTACGAGCAGCCCGACATCCGCGCGCTGGCGCTGCAGAAGGTGCGGTCCCATCCCGACCTGACGCAGGCGCTGGCCGAGATGCTGCGCGGCCGCTTTTGCGACTACGCGTTCACCTTCCTCGCCAGCAACGAGCCGCCCGATGCCGCGGCGTTGGCCGAGCCGGTGCGCGAAGGCATCCTGGCGATGGCCGAGGAGTTTCGCGACACGATGCGCAACACCCACACCCTGCACAGCGACGAGTTCACGTACAAGACCGACCGCGTGCTGGCGGTGGCCGATCGTTTTGCCGGGCAGGGCGTGGACTACGCGCCGGCCATGCGCGAGCTGAGGGCCGCACTCGACGAGAGTCGCGCGCACTGGCACACCGGCACGCCCGACCTGCCGGCCAGGCGCACGCTGGACGCCTGGCTGGCACGCCATGGCGGAACAAACGAAACACGCGCCCGCCGCAGCTGAAGCACGCCTGATGCGGCCGCGGCCGAGACTGGCTTCATCGCGCATCACCGCAGGAGTCCACAGCATGTCCAGCCGCAACATCGCCACCGCCGCCGCTGTCAGCGCTCCCGTCCCTGCCGCCGCCCGCGCCCGCCTGGCCCAGCTGACCGAGACCCAGCAGCGCGAGGCCGACGCCCACCGGGCGCTGATCGACCTCTTCCCTCACGTGCGTCATGAGGCGTATAACGCGCTGCGGGAGCTGTTCCCGACCCCCGCGAGCGCGCAATGAACCCTGCTTCCGAAGCTGCGGCGCTGCCGATGCGCCACTTCCCGTCGCGCGTGGCCAGCCTGGGCTTCGCGATGCGCCTGCCCGATGACTGGGTGGCGCACGACCTGCCCGAGGAGCAGCCCGACTTCGGCGACCCCTCGCGCCTGGTGCCGCTGGCCGCGGTGACCGCGCCGCATGCGGCGATCGTCTGGGCCGTGGCCGCGCGCCCGGCCTATGGCGATGGCACGCAAAGTGACTGGGCGCGCTACCTGCTCGCCCAGCATGGTCTGCAGGCGCGCAGCTTCGGCGAAGGCCGGCTCGGCCTGCTGCCCGCCGTCATCGGCGAGGCCGAACAGCCCAGCGAGGTCGGCCCCCTGCGCGTGCGCTTCGCCTTTGCCGAGGACGGCGGCCGGCTGATCAACCTGTCGCTCACTGCGCCGCTGCTGCTGGCCGATGCGGTGCAGCCGCTGTGGTCGGCGGCGATCGAATCGTTCCTGCTCGAGCAAGGCCTCGGCAGCACGGTGCCGCTGTGGCCGGCCGACCAGGCAGGCCCCGAGACCCCCGCGATGCCGGCACAGGTGCCGGCGGAGCCGGCCGAAGCGGAGCCCGAGCGCGCGGCGCCGGCCACCGCCGATGTCGACCTCGAGCTGGGCGCCGCGACGCTGGACCATGGCAGCGCGACCATCACCAGCACCATCGCCACCACCGCGATGCCGCGCTCCGCCGACCCGGCGCAGGTGGCCGGCACCGTGGCGATGGAGCGGCCGGCGGGCCCGGCCGCCACGCTACGCGAGCATGCGCTGGCCGACGATGCGGCTTCGCTGGATCCCGAGCAGGCGATGAACCGCCGCCTGCGCGATGGCGGCGTCGGCCTGGTGCCGCGCGTGGTGAGCGTCGACAGCGCCGGCCGCTGCGCCACCGTGGCCTGCGGCGCGGTGAGTGCCCAGCTCGACCTGCCGCTGGGCTGGCATGTCATCGACGACGGCCGCCGGGTGCTGATGTTCGAGCCCGAAGGCGACGTGCAGATCCACCTCGACCTGCTGCCCTGCGAGAACGGCGACAAGCGGCGCCTGCTGGACCAGCTCGAAGCGCAGGCGCACCAGGACTACCCAGCCCCGCAGTGCCTGCGGCTCGCCGATGGCCGCATCACGGCGCTGGGCCTGCGCAACATCCATGACGGCGACCAGATGATCGAGCAGTGCCACCTGCTGGTCGATGGCCCCGACGCGCAGCATGTGCTGCGTGCCCGTGTCACTGCCGTGCCGGCCAAGGCCACGGCGGCGGTCAACCTCGGTGAACTGGTGCTGAACTCGGCGGTGTTCGGCAGCTTCGCGATTCCCGCCGCGGCCGGCGAGACGGGCCCCGACTGGTGGATGGCCGCGCTGCTGCTCGAGCGCGCGAACCGCCTGCGCGAGGCCGAGGAATGCATCAGCCAGGCGGTCGACCACATCGGCGCCTCGCTGCAGGTGGCCGAGCTGTATCGCCAGCGCATGCTGCGCCTGCTGCGCGAGGGCGACAACGCCGGCGCCGAGCAGGCCCGCGCGATGGCCGTGCGCTGGGTGCACCACTACGCCGCCAGCGCCACCAGCGGCGGCGAGGGCGCGGCCCTCAGCCGCGAGCGCGACGCCTTCCTCGCCAGGTTGTAGCCGAACATCGAAGGCCGCGCGGCGGCCCAGCGCCCGTCAAGTGGCAGCCGCCGCCGGGCCGCCCCAAGGCGGCTGCGCGCAAAGGCCGCTCCGCGGCCAAGCGGCCCCGGGGGGCTGGCGCCGTCAGGCGCCTGGGGCGAGCGCTATTTCACCCACTGGTTGAGCTGGATGATCG
>CAZXLI010000218.1:0-11475 GCA_964641795.1 uncultured Bordetella sp.
CGCCCCAGAACACCGCGATGTCCAGCGTGTCGATGCCGGGCGTCTCCAGGCACAGCTGCGCCGCGATCTCGCCGGTGGTGTACATCTGCGCCAGGCCCGGCGACAGCAGCAGGCCGGCGGCGGCGAACTTCGCGCCGTAGGCCTCGTCCAGCGTGATCAGCCAGTCCTGCTCGCCGGTGGTGTCGGTGTAGTGGCACTTCGCGGCCAGGCAGGCCTCGACAACCTCGGTGCCGAAGGTGGCGAACGGGCCGACGGTGTTCAGCACCACCGAGGCACCGCGGAACAGCTCGGTCAGGGCCTCGGCGGTGTGGATCACCTCGACCACGTCGTAGTTCGCGGTCTCGATGCCGGCGACGTTGCTCTTCATCGCGGCATGGATCTTCTCGGCGCTGCGTCCCGCGGCGATGAAGGGGATGTTGTATTCGCGCAGGTACTCGCACACCAGCCGGCCGGTGTAGCCGGAGGCGCCGTAGACCACGACGGGTTTCTTGCTCGTCTTGTTGCTGCTCATGCGGTGTCTCCTGATGGTCGTGTCGTGACGCTCACATGCCCATGCCGCCATCCACCGGCAGGCCGGCGCCGGTGATGAAGCGCGACGCGTCCGAGCACAGGAACACCACTGCATCGGCCATGTCGGCCACGGTGCCCAGGCGGCCTGCGGGGGTCTGCTCGACGATCGCACCCACCGCCGCTTCCGGCGAGGCGAACAGCCCCGCAGCCACGACGTCGGCGGCCAGCTTCATGCCCATCTCGGTGGGCACCAGGCCGGGGTAGACGCAGTTCACGCGCACGCCGTAGCCCAGCTTGCCGGCTTCCATCGCCGCCACGCGCGTCAGCCGGTCGACCGCCGACTTGGTGGCCGAGTAGCCGGCGATGGCCGGGAACGCGATCGTCGCCGCCACCGAGGCGATGTTGACCACCGCGCCGCCCTGGCCGGCCGCGCCGCCCGGGCGCATCGCGCGGAAGGCATGCTTCAGGCCCAGTGCGGTGCCGACGACGTTGACGTCGAGCATCCTGCGCAGCGCGTCGGCCTCGATCTCGGTCACCAGCGCGGTCACCTCGATGCCGGCGTTGTTGATCAGGATGTCGAAGCCGCCGAGCGTGTCGACCGTGGCCTTCACGGCCGCGGCCCAGTCGGCTTCCTGCGTGACGTCGAGCGTGACGAAGCCGACCTTGGCGCCGGCTGCCGACTGCGCCGACAGCCTGCCCGCCGTGTCGCGGCCCAGCGCGGTCAGCACGTCGCCGATCATCACCGAGGCGCCGGCCTCCACCAGCGCCTGCGCCATGCCTTCGCCGAGGCCGCGCGCGCCGCCGGTCACCAAGGCCTTGCGGCCGCTCAGGTCGAACTTGCTCATGCTTGTCTCCGATCGTGGGGGTTCGTCCGTTTTTGGACAGTTGTCAAGAAAACGCCGGCTGATGCTAGGAGTCGTCTGGACAACTGTCAAGAAAACTTTGGACAATCGTCAAGAAGTGCCGCCGCAGGCCGCGACGGCGCTGGCCGGATGGCGGGCGCGCTCTTTACAATCCGGACCCATGCGCACGATGCCCCGTACCCGCGACGACAAGTTCAACGAGCGCCGTGCCGAGCTGGGCGAGGCCGCGCTGCAGACCCTGGCCGAGCTGGGCTATGCACGCACCAGCCTGCGCGAGATTGCGCAGAACTCCGAGTTCTCGCACGGTGTGCTGCACTACTACTTCACCGACAAGCTGGACCTGATCCTGTGCAGCGTGCGCCAGTACAAGGCGCGCTGCGTCAAGCGCTACGACGAGGTCACCGCCAGCGCGGCCAGCTACGACGAACTGCTGCAGGGCTTTGCCGCCGCGCTGGGCGAGACGCTGCGCACCGAAGCGCCGCTGCACCGGCTGTGGTACGACCTGCGCGCGCAATCGCTGTTCGAGCCGGCGTTCCGCGACGACGTGGCCGAGATCGACAAGAGCCTGGAAAAGATGATCTGGCGTGTGATGAGCCGCTTTGCCGAACTCACCGGACAGCCGCTGCGCGCTCCCAGCCCGGTGGCCTACGCGATGTTCGACGGCCTGTTCCAGCAGGCGCTGCTGAAGCACCTGTCCGGCGACAGGAAGGCGGTCGCGACGCTGCAGGCCCACGTGGCGCTGCTGGTGGCACAACTGGTCGGCGCGCCGGCGAGCCCGCAGCCGAGCCCTCCGGCTGCTGCCGCGCGCAGCCGCCGCAAGGCCGCGGCCTGAGCAGCGGCCGCTGCCGCGGCTTCAGCCCGGGACCGGGAAGAACGCCGGGTCCAGCGCCACGGTCTGGCCGACGATGCCGGCGATCTCCACCGTGTTGAAGTCCAGCGTGCTGGCCAGCGCCAGCAGCCCGCCCTGCGTGTAGCTGCCGTTGGCCAGCAACCCGCTGTACAGGCCCAGCGCGTCGGCCGGCACCGCGCCGCCGATGATCGTGCTCCACAGGTAGGCCACCAGCACCTCGTCCGGAACGCCGGGTGCATAGGTGTTGATGAACGCGGCGGCCGTGTCGTCCAGGTTCCCCAGGCGGTCCAGCGTCGCGGTCCACTGGCTCAGCTCGGCCGTGCTCGGCGCGCGGTTGAACGCGGCATTGAACAAGGCATAGGCCTGGTAGACATGGCCGCCGGGCGTGGTGTCGCTGGCCAGGAGGGTGTCCGCGAACTGCAGCCGCTCCACCGAGTACAGCGTGTCGCTGCCATCGGTGCCGCCGCTCACCGTGCGCTGCGTGGTGCTGCCGCTCACCGTGTAGGCCGCGCGCGGGCCGCTGAACACCGCGGTGTCGATGCCGCCCTGGCCGTCGAAGCTGTTGTTGGCCGCATTGCCGCGGAACACGTTGTTGCCGGCATTGCCGATGCCACTGGGTGCGCTGCCGGTGAGCACCAGGTTCTCGACGTTCTCTGGCAGCGTGTAGCTGACGCTGGCGCGCGCGGTGTCGATGCCGCCCAGCGGGCTCTCGGCGATGCGGTCCTGCGCATTGGTGATGGTGTACAGGTCGTTGCCCAGCCCGTAGCTGTAGACCTTGAAGCCGCTGTCGGGGTCGATCAGGGTGGCACCGGTCGAACGTTGCGGCACCGTGGCATTGACCGGGCCGCTCAGGTCCAGGGTGAGGGTCTCGCTGCCTTCCGCACTGTTGCTGATGACCAGCGGCGCGGCCAGCAGCTTGGTGGTCTCGCCGGGCGCGAACACCAGCGTGCCGTAGTAGCGCTGGAAGTCGGGCGCCGAGCTGTTGTAGGTGGCGGTGCCGTTGAGGAAGTCGAAGTTGACCCGCACCTCGTTGCCCGAGGGGGCCGAGAGCTGCACGACAAAGTACGCGGCCACGTCGTCTTCGCTGGCTGTCACCGGCGAGGACAGCACCTGCGGCTGGCTCACCAGCGCGCCGTCGCTGCGGCCGATCAGCGCCGTGGCGTTGCCGTCCAGCAGCGTGGCGTTGCCGGGGCTGGACAGCAGCAGCTGGAAGGCTTCGTTGCCCTCGGCCAGCGTGTCGTCGAGGACATCCACGCTGACGGTCCTGACCATCTCGCCGGGCGCGAAGCTCAGGGTGCCGCTGGCGGCGCGGTAGTCGCTGCCGGCCTGGGCGGTGTCGTCGGCGGTACGCCAGGCCACCGTGACCCCATTGGCCGAGGGCTTGTCGAGCTGGACGAAGAAGGACGCGCGGCCGCTCGATTCGTCGACCACTGCGTCGCTCACCGTCAGGCCGGGCGTGCCGGCCACGCCGTCGTTGTCGACCATCAGCGCCGGCGTGTAGCGCTGCTCGACGATGGCGTTCACCGGCGCGTTCAGGTCCAGCCAGAACAGGCCGGGCGTTTCGGCGCTGGTGTTGTCCACCAACGGCGCGGTCACCACCTTGGTCGTCTCGCCGGGCGCGAACACCAGCGTGCCGTAGTGGCGCTGGAAGTCGGGCGCCGAGCTGTTGTAGTTGGCGGTGGCGTTCAGCAGGTCGTAGTTGACCGAGACCTGGTTGCCCGAGGGTGCGCTCAGGCGCACGACGAACTGCGCGAACGGCTGGGCCTCGTCGGTGGCCACCGGTTGCGCGCTGACGTAGGGTGCGCCGGCCGGCGCGCCGTCATTGCGGCCGATGGTGGCCTGTGCGGCGCTGTCGATCAGCGTCGCGTTGGCGGGGCTGCTCAGCACCAGCTGGAAGGACTCGTCGTCCTCCGGCGTGGCGTCGTCGTAGAGGTCGACGACCACGGTCTTGACCATCTCGCCGGGCGCGAAGCTCAAGGAACCGCTGGCCGCGCGGTAGTCGCTGCCGGCGCTGGCGGTGTTGTCGGCGGTGGCGTAGCTCACCGTCACGACATTGACCGAGGGCCGGTTCAGCCAGACGAAGAAGCTTGCCTGGCCCGCGCCTTCATCGACCACCGGTTCGCTGACCTGCAGCCCGGGCGTGCCGGCCACCGTGTCGTTGTCGACCATCACGATCGGCGTGTAGCGCTGCTCGACGATGGCGTTGACCGGCGTGTTCAGATCCAGCCAGAACATCGCGTTGGTCTCGATGCTGGTGTTGTCGACGATCGGCACGGTGACGAGCCTGGTTGTCTCGCCCGGCGCGAACACCAGCGTGCCGTAGTGGCGCTGGAAATCCGGCGCCGAGCTGTTGTAGTTGGCCGTGCCGTTGACCAGGTCGTAGTTCACGGCCACCTGGTTGCTGGAGGGCGCGCTGAGCTGCACGACGAAGTAAGCGGCCGTCTGCGCCTCGTCGGTCGCCACCGGCCGGGCGGTGACGTAGGGCGAGCCGATCGCGTCGCCATCGCTGCGGCCGATCTGCGCGCTGCCCAGGTTGTCGATCAGCGTGGCGTTCACCGGCGCCGAGAGCTGAAGCTTGAAGAACTCGTCGCCCTCGGCCTGCGTGTCGTCGGTGATGTCGACGGTGACGGTCTTCACCATCTCGCCGGGCGCGAAGCTCAAGGATCCGCTGGCCGCGCGGTAGTCGCTGCCGGCGGTGGCCGTGTCGTTCGCGGTGGAATAGGTCACCGTCACGACATTGGCCGAGGGCCGGCTCATCCAGACGACGAAGCTGGCCGTGCCGGCGCTTTCGTCGACCACCGGCTCGCCGATCTGCAGCCCCGGCGTTCCCGCCACCGCGTCGTTGTCGATCATCAGCGCCGGCGTGTAGCGCTGCTCGACGATGGCGTTGACCGGCGTGTTCAGGTCCAGCCAGAACAGCGCGTTGCCCTCCAGCGTGGTGTTGGCGACCACCGGCACGGTGACGACCTTGGCGGTCTCGCCGGGCGCGAACACCAGCGTGCCGTAGTGGCGCTGGAAGTCCGGCGCCGAGCTGTTGTAGTTGGCGGTGCCGTTGACGAGGTCGTAGTTCACCGACACCTCGTTGCCCGAAGGCGCGCTGAGCTGCACCACGAAGCTGGCCGTGGCCTGCGCCTCGTCGGTGGCGATCGGCTTGGCGCTGACATAGGGCGCGCCGACCGGCGCGGCATCGTTGCGCGCGATGGTCGCGATGCCGAGGCTGTCCACCAGCGTCGCATTGCCGGGGTTGGACAGGCGCAGCTGCAGGGATTCGTCGACCTCGGCCAGGCTGTCGTCGAGGATGTCGACCGTGACCGTCTTCACCACTTCGCCCGGTGCAAAGCTCAACGTGCCGGCCACGCTGCGGTAGTCGCTGCCGGCCTGGGCGGTGTCGTCAGCGCTGGCGTAGCTGACGCTGACGGTGCCGGTGGCCGGCCGGTTGAGCCAGACGAAGAAGCTGGCGGTGTGCGTGGTTTCGTCGACCACGGCGTCGGTGACCGAGATCGCCGGCGTGCCGGCGGTGCCGTCGTTGTCGAAGATCAGCGCCGGCGTGTAGCGCTGCTCGATGCTGGCGTTGACGGGGGTGTTCAGGTCCAGCCAGAACAGCTCGGTGCCTTCCAGCGCGGTGTTGTTGACCAGGTTGACGCGCACCGTCTTGCTGGTCTCGCCGGGTGAAAAGGTCAGCGTGCCGAAGCTGCGCTGGAAGTCCGGTGCCGAGCTGTTGTAGTTGGCAATGCCGTTGACCGTGTCGTAGTTGACCTTGATCTCGTTGCCCGAGGCCTGGTCCAGTGTGACGGTGAACTCAAGGAATGCCGCGCCTTCGGCGGCAGCCACGGGGGTGGCACGGAGGTAGGGCATGGTCTCTCCCGAGCAGGTCGACGCGACCGGACAGCGGTCGCTGGACGGAGAGACGCAGCCTGCGCCGAAACGTCAGGGGCGTCGCGGTTTCAGGGCTCGCTGGTGGTGAGCGCGAAGCCGGCCCAGTAGAACGGATGGCGCCAGGCGCCGCCGGGCTGCTCGCGCACACGGCGCTGGGCGCGGCGCAGGGCCTGCGCGGCATCGCTGCCCTGGCGCAGCTCGCGGTACAGGCTGCGCATCAGCAGGCTGGTGCTGCGGTCTTCCACCCGCCACAGGCTGGCAATCACGGCTTCGGCGCCGCGCTGCGCCAGCACGCCGGCCAGGCCGTCGAGCTCGCGGCCGTCGGCGCCCTCGGCCCCACCCAGGCCGGTCTCGCAGGCCGAGAGCGTCACCAGCGCCTGGCCGCGCAGGTCGTAGCCGGCCAGTTCGTCGAGCCGCAGCCGGCCGGCGTCGCCGGTCAGCAGCCAGCTCTTGCCGATGTGGCCCGGCCGCAGCACGAAGTGCGTGCCCAGGTGCAGCAGCTGGCGCCGGCCGGGCGTGGCGGTGCGCGCGGTGTCGGTGGCGCTGCGCAGGCGCGCGGCCGTGAAGGCGTGGTTGAGCCAGGCCGCCCCGGGCATGGCGCCGCGTTCGCAGCGCCCATCGCTGGCTTCGAGGCCCTGCACCTCGCCGTCGACGATGCCGCAGACCTCGTCGGCCACCGCCTGCAGCGCCGGCAGGCCGGCCAGTGCCTGGCTGACGCCGAAGGCCTGCACGTAGGGGCCGATGCCGGCGCGTGCGGGCGCGGCTTCGGAAGGGGCGCGTCCGTCGACGCGCTGTTCGATCGCGAAGCGCTCGCCCAGGTAGGCGTGGCCGTCGTGCAGCGCGGCAAAGGGCAGGTAGCGCAGCACGCCGTCGAGGTGCAGCACCAGGCGCTGCGCACCGGCCGCCTGCGCGGCGCGCGCGATCGGCGCGGCCAGCTGCGCATGCAGCGCCTGCAACAGCGGCAGCGCATCTTCGCGCGCGGCGATGCGGGCCAGTACCTGGCCGACGCTGCGCGCCAGGGCCGCGGGGTCGGCGGGCAGCAGCACGGCCTGGCGGCCCGCGCGACTGTCCAGCAGCAGGCGCAGCTGGCCGTCGGCGGCGAAGAGCCAGGCCTGCAGCTCGCCGGCAGCCACGCGGGGTGCGGCGCGGGGGGCCGCCAGCGGCGGCGGCCCCGGGGCCGGGCGGCTCATGGCGGCGGCAGCTTCGCGCAGCAGCGCCTGCCAGGCCGTCACGCGTTCGGCTTCGGCCGGCAGCGCGGCGGGCTCGGCCGGGGCTTCGGCCCCGGTGCCCGGGGCCCGGGCCCGCCACTGCGCTTCCTGCGGCGTGAGCCAGCGCTGCGGCAGCGGTGCCGCGGCCACGCCTTCGCCGCGCATGAAGTCCTGGAACTCCTCGCGCTTGAGCAGGCGCAGCGTCTGCAGGGCTTCATCGAGCCGCTGGTCCTCGGCCAGCCAGTCGGCCAGCCGCCGGTAGACCGCGAGCTTGTCGGCAACGAAGCCGCGCTCGCTGTCGCGTGCGGCGGGCGAGAAGTCCTGGCGCATGCGTTCGATCTGCTCGACCGCCGCCTTGCCGAAGGCGATGGCCAGCGCCTTCTGGGCCGGCGTGCCGGCCTGCCGCAGGTGCAGCGCCAGCGCGTCGTAGGCCGCCCACAGCGGGTGCGCCGTGCCGGCGCTCTGCGCGGCGGCCAGCGCCTGCAGGTGGTGCTGCAGCGCGCCGTCGCGCCGGCCGGCGCTGTCGTCGGCCAGCGCCAGCGCGTTGTGCACGCGGAAGCGGTGCGCGGGCGTGGCCTCGTCGGCCGCCGCCACGCGGTCCTGCAGGGCCGAACAGGCTTCGCCGGGCAGCGGTCCGCGCAACTGGGCCAGGCAGCGCTGCACGGTGGAATCGTCGACATACGGATGCTGCGCGCCGATCGCCGCAGCAATCAGCGGCGCGGCCTCGGCCTGCAGCGCGTCGACCTCGGCCCAGCGGCCCAGCGCCGCGGCCAGCGTGGCCTGCTGGCGCAGCAGCCGCCCGCGCCAATAGCCGAAGTGAGCGTCCGTGCCGGCGACCTGCAGCCCTTCGGCGATGGCCTGGCGCGCTGCCTCGGCATCGTTGAGCCGCAGGTACAGATCGGCCAGGTTGTCCAGCAGGCGCAGGCGGCGCAGCGCGGGCACCGACGCATTGCCGGCCGTCAGCGCCCGCGCCGCCTCGTACTGCGCCTGGGCTTCTGCCAGGCGCGACAGGCTCATCAGCGCCTGCGCGCGGTTGTTCATCGGCACCAGCAGCAGCAGCGCATTGCCGGGAAAGGCCCGGCGCGCCAGTGCGATGGCCTGCTCGGCGCGGGTCAGCGCCGCGTCGTAGCGGCCGCGGTCGAGCTGCAGCGCGGCCAGGTTGTTCAGCACCCCGAGCTGGCCGCTGGGCCCGATGCCGGGGTGCAGCGCCATCAGCCGCAGGCCGTCTTCGAGCGCGGCCTCGGCCTCGTCGAAGCGGCGCAGCTGCGACAGCATCGCGCCCAGGCTGGCCAGCGCGTCGAAGGCGTCGGGCGTGTCCGGCCCGTCGATGCGACGCGCCAGCGCCACCTCGGCGCGCGCATGGGTGATGGCGCCGGCCAGGTCCTGGCGCGCGTAGGCCAGCATCGTGCGGTGGTTCAGCGCATCGCCCATGTCGCGGCTGATCGCATGGCCGCCCTGTTCCAGCACGGCAATCGCTTCTTCCAGCGCGGCACTCGCGCGGTCCAGCGCATCGGGCGTCTGGCGCAGCGTGCGCAGGGTCTGCTCGCGGCCCAGCAGCGCGCGGGCATAGGCCAGGCTGCGGGTCTGGCCAGCGCGCTGCAGCGCGGCGATCGATTGCTCGAACCACGGGCCGGCTTCGTCATAGCGGTTCTGGTCGCTGGCCAGCAGCGCATGCACCAGGGCCTGCTCGGCAGCCAGCGCCGGGTCGTCGGCCGGCGGCGGGGGCAGCGTGGCCAGCAGCGCGCCCGCTTCGTCGAAGCGCGCATCGGCGCTCAGCGCCTGCACCAGGGCCAGCGTTTCGCGCGCGCCGGGGCGGGCGGCGCGCAGGCTGCAGGCGCGGGCGACCGCGGCCGCGGGGTCGTTGCGCAGCAGCGCCTCGGGGTCGGCTGCCAGCGTGGCGGCATCGGCCGGCGCCTGGCCGGCACAGGGGTCGGCAGCGGCCCGGGTGCTGACGCTCAAGGTGAGCGTCAGCAGGGCCAGCGCAGCGGCGCGTGCGGCCGGGTTCATCGCCGCGGCGTCGGCGGGGCCTCGACCTCGAGGCGCAGGCTGCCGTCGGGCCCGCGCCGCAGGCCCATGCCGGCGAGCTGCGCATCGAGCCCGGGGGCCGGTGCCGGCCATTCGGCGTCCAGCCCGTAGCGGCCCAGCCGTTCGTAGCGGCGCACGCTGGCGCCGGTGGCCTGCAGCCGCAGCGCCCAGGCGTCGCGCAGGGTTTGCGGGTCGGCATCCTGCAGCAGCCAGCTGCCGTCCTGCTGCGCGCCACGCAGCAGTGGCGGTGTGCCGGGCGGCGCCGCCGGCGGCTGCAGCTGCCACACGCCCACCACCAGCAGCGCCGCGGTGGCCAGCGCCAGGCCGGCGGCCGCCGGGCGCTGGCCGAGCCACGCGCGCAGCCGCTGGCCGCGGCCTGCACAGCCGGCACACCAGCGCGCGAGCCCGGGCCGCTGCGGCGGCGCACCCTCGGCCGGCAGCAGGCCGGCGTGCACGGCCCGTGCGAGCAGCGCCGCCTCGGCATCGGACGGCAGTGCGGCGAGGGTCTCCGACGCCTCGGCACGGTCGGCCGCCGCGGGCCAGCGCTGAATCGCCTCGCGCAGCCATCGGGCCTCGCGCAGCGTCGCCGGCGCGGTGCCGGCGCGCGGGCGGCCGGCCAGTGCCAGCAGCCAGTCGTCGGTGTCGTCCTCGGGGCGCGCGGTGCTCATCGCTCGGGTTCCTGGGCTGGGGCCGATGCGGTGGTCGGCGGATCGTCGGCCTGGGTGGCCAGCAGGTACCACTCACGGAAATAGACCCGGGCCTTCTTGCGGCATTGCGACAGGTATTCGCGCGTCGCGCCCGGGCTGCGCTGCAGCAGCCGCGACAGCTCCTCCGGCGTGAGCCCGTCCTCGGCGATCCAGCGCACCACGCTGGCGGCGGCGGGTTGCTCGCGCTGGAAGCGGGCCTGGCAGTCGCGGTAGACGGATTCGAGCTGGCGCGCCTGCGACTGCTGCTCGGGGCCGGGGTTGGCGCGCTCGCGCTGCAGGGCCTGCTCGACCTCGGCCGCGATCCGTCCCTGCGGGTCGCTCAGCGGGCGTTCATCCTGGCGGCGGCGCAGCTGGTCCAGCGCGCCATGCCGCAGCACGCTCTTGAGCCACGGGTAGAGCTCCGCGTCGCCGCGGTACTGCGCGCAGCGCTGCCAGGCCTTGATCAGCGTGTCCTGCAGCAGGTCTTGCGCGGCCGCCCACTCGCCCAGCACCGCACGGGCCTCGGCCAGCAACGGGCGGCCGTAGTCGCGCTGCAGCTGGCGCAGCGCCTCGGCCATCGGCTGGCCGCCGCGCCGGCAGGCGGCGATGAAGTGCGCCTTGTCCATCAGCGCGCGGCGGCGGAAGATCGCGGCATCGTGCGGCCACGATGCCACAAGCGGCGGCGAGAAGGGCAGGGCAAGCACGACCATCGGGTGCAGGGACGCGATGGTTCGCGAAACGTCAGGACGGCCGGTGCGGCGGCGCGGTTGACTGAATTTCAGTCAATTCGGCCATGAGCGTCTGAATATCAGGCATTTCGGGCCTCTGCAGTTTGCTTGCAATCCAGACAAATCGAGGTCTTCACGCCTGATCATGCCCCTTCTTGCCCTGAAAACTCAGGGTTAGCACTGAGCTGGTGCGCCTGGCACGCGCTTTGCGCATGCGCTCGTTGCTCTGCCGCACGCTCGCCGCGGCCACATTCCAAAGCACATCACAGGCACAGGAGACCCTCCCATGATGAAGCGTCGTTCGCTGATGTACCCGCTGGCCGCGTTGGCGGCCGCGCTGGCCATCCCCGCTGCCGCGGCCGATGGCGGCGAGATCCGCATCGCCCACGTCTACAGCAAGACCGGCCCGCTCGAGGCCTACGGCAAGCAGACGGCCGTGGGCTTCATGATGGGCCTGGACTACGCCACCGGCGGCACGATGACCGTGGCGGGCAAGAAGATCGTCGTGATCGAGAAGGACGACCAGGGCAAGCCCGACCTGGGCAAGAGCCTGCTGGCGGCCGCCTACAACGACGACAAGGCCGACCTCGCCGTGGGCCCGACCTCCAGCGGCGTGGCCCTGGCGATGCTGCCGGTCGCCGAGGAGGCCAAGAAGGTCCTGCTGGTCGAGCCGGCGGTGGCCGACTCGATCACCGGCGACAAGTGGAACAAGTACATCTTCCGCACCGG
>CAZXLI010000219.1:0-11439 GCA_964641795.1 uncultured Bordetella sp.
CGATGCCGGCGAACTTCTTGAACAGCACGCCCTTGCCTTCCATCACCGGCTTGGCGGCCAGCGGGCCGATGTCGCCCAGGCCCAGCACGGCGGTGCCATTGGTGACCACCGCCACCAGGTTGCCGCGCGCGGTGTAGCGGAAGGCATTGGCCGGGTCGGCGACGATTTCCTCGCAGGCCGCCGCGACGCCTGGCGAGTAGGCCAGCGCCAGGTCGCGTTGGTTCAGCACCTGCTTGGTGGCGGCGATGGCCACCTTGCCCGGGGTCGGGAACTCGTGGTACTCCAGCGCGGCGCGGCGCAGCTCGGCACGCTTCTCTTCGTAGTTGTCCATCGTCGGTCTTTCCTCGGGCGGGGACGGGATTCTAGGAGCCGGGTGTCAGGACGGCACGGCGGCCTTCATGCGGATTCGGCATGGCAGTTTGCGTCCGTCGAACGGATTCGCCCATGCGCGAAACTGCGTATCAGTTTCACCCGGGGCCGGCGGAATACTGGCCCGCACGATGAGGGCCGAATTGACGCGCCTTGCGCCCGACCGCACGTCCGACAGGCCGGGCCGCCGCCTGCCGCGCGCCCTGCTGTGGGGGGCGCTGGTCGCCTTGCTGCTGGTGGCGCAGACGCTGCTGGTGGCGTTGACGATCAGCTACGAGTCGAGCCGCGCGCAGGAGCGAACCGACGAAGCCGCCACCCAGGCCGCCGCCGAAATCCGCCAGCGCGCGCAGGCGCTGCTGCAGGGCCTGCAGGCGCTGCACCGCCGCACCGGCGAATCGCTGGAGTGGCGCATGGAGGCCGAGACGCTGATGCGCAACTACCGCGAGATGGTGCGCATCGAGCGGCGCGACGAAAAGCTTCGCACCGTCGCCGCGCTCGACACGCCGCTGCGCGAGCCCTTGTTCAGCCGCTGGCCGCGCGCCGAGATGGAGCTGGAAACCGAAGTGGCCTGCTCGGCCGCACGCCGCGCGATGACGCCGGCCTTCTCGCGCAGCCAGTTCGTGCCGCAGCCGGGCGGCATGGGCGTCGAGATGGTCGATGTCTGCGTGCCGCTGCAGGAAACCGGCCAGCTGGTGGGCTTCGGCGTCGCCAGCATCGTGCTGTCGTCGTTGCTGGAAGAGACGCGCCACTCCGAATGGGCGCGCAGCGTTGAAGTGTCGTTCGTCGAGGCCGATGGCACGCGACTGGCGCGGGCCGGGGCGGTGCGCGGCGCGGGTGTCTACGTGGCCGAGCGGGTGGTCGACCTGGCCGGCACCAGCCTGCAGTTGCGGGTCGACGCCGCCCAGCGCCGTCCCAGCCTGATCCCGAATGTCGCCACGGCGCTGGTGCTGGGGCTTTCGCTCGGTCTGTTCGTCGTGGTGCTGCTGCTGGTGCGCGATGGCCGCCGCAGGGCGCGCGCCGAGGCCGCCCTCGGCGAGGCCCTGGCCTTTCGCCGCGCGATGGAGGATTCGCTGATCACCGGGCTGCGCGCGCGCGACCGGCAAGGGCGCATCGTGTACGTCAACCCGGCCTTCTGCCACATGGTGGGCTTCTCGGCGCCGGAGTTGCAGGAATCCGAGACGCCGCCGTACTGGCCGCCCGAGCAGATCAGCACCTACCAGGCACGCCAGGCCGAGCGCCTGGACCCCGGCAACGAGCTCTCGCGCGAAGGCTACGAGACCGTGTTCATGCGCAAGTCGGGCGAGCGCTTTCCGGTGATGGTGTATGAGGCGCCGCTGGTCGACCGCACCGGCAAGCACGCGGGCTGGATGGGTGCGGTGGTCGACCTGTCCGCGCAGCGCAAGGTCGAGGACCTGTCGCGCCAGCAGCAGGAACGGCTGCAGGCCACCGCGCGGCTGGCCAGCGTCGGCGAGATGGCATCGTTGCTGAGCCATGAACTGAACCAGCCGCTGGCGGCCATCGCCAGCTATGCCACCGGTTCGCTGAACATGCTGGAGGCGCCCGACGCCGACACTTTGCCGATGCTGCAGCAAGGGCTGCTGCGCATTGCCGAGCAGGCGGAACGTGCCGGCCGCGTGATCAAGAGCGTGCACGACTTCGTGCGCCGCCGCCACCAGGCGCACGAGGTCATCGCCGCCGACGGGCTGATCGACTCGGTGCTGCCGCTGGTGCGCCTGCAGGCGCGCAAGAGCGGCGCCCGCATCGAGATCGACATCGCGCAGCCGGCGCCGCGGGTGCGCATCGATCGCACGATGGTCGAGCAGGTGCTGCTGAACCTGGCGCGCAATGGCTTGCAGGCCATGGAGCGCGACACGCCGCTCGAGCGCCGCGTGCTGACGCTGCGCGTGCAACCGGTGCAGCAGCGCTGGGCCGCGTTCTCGGTCATCGATGCCGGCCCGGGCATTGCCGCCGAGGTCGGCCAGAAACTCTTCACGCCGTTCTTCACGACGCGTGACGAAGGCATGGGCCTGGGCCTGTCGCTGTGCCGCACCGTGGTGGAGCAGCACGGCGGCGCGATCGACTTCGAGAATCTGCCGAGGCAGCCCGACGGCAGCGGCGGCACCGTGTTCCGTTTCACGCTGCCGCTGGCGGGAACACGCAACACGCCGGCGTGAGTTGGGCGTGCACGCGCGGGGCGCCGTGTACCATCAACTGATCATGGCGACGCAGCCCGGCTCCCCATTGTTCGACGCCCCGCTCGGCCTGCCGGTGGTCTACCTGGTCGATGACGAGGCGGTGGTGCGCGATGCGCTGGCCTGGCTGCTGCGATCGCGTCGGCTGCTGTCCGAAGGCTTTGCGCATGCCGACGCGTTCGACGACTGGCTGCAAACCCGCGATGTGGCTGGAGGCTGGCCGGAAGCGCCGGCGTGCCTGCTGCTCGACGTGCGGATGCCGGGCACCAGCGGGCTGGTGCTCTTCGAGCGGCTCATCGAGCGCGGACTGATCGAACGCCTGCCGGTCATCTTCCTCACCGGCCATGGCGACGTGCCGACGGCTGTGAATGCCGTCAAGCGCGGGGCCTTCGATTTCGTCGAGAAGCCGTTCTCGGACAACACGCTGGTCGATCGGGTCGAGCAGGCGCTGGCAAGCAGCGCCGAGGCGATCCGTGCGCGCCGGCGCAAGCTGCAGGTGGCCCAGCTGATGGCCGAGCTCACCGACCGCGAACGCGACGTGATGCAGCGGGTGGTGGCCGGGCTGCCGAACAAGCTGATCGCCGACGAACTGGGCATCAGCGTGCGCACTGTCGAGGTCCACCGCGCCCGGCTGTTCGACAAGATGAGCGTTCGCTCTGCTGTCGAGCTGACCAACCTGCTGCGCGAGCACGCCGCCTGAGCATGCGCGCCGCGCCACCATGCCGAGGGCTGGGCTGGTGGACGCTGTGGTTGTGCGCCTGCCTGTGGATCGGGCTGCCGGCGTGCTCGGTCAAGGCGGCTGAGGCGCCCGCCTATCGCTTCCGCCTGCCGCCCGGCGGTACCCCGGTGGTGCCGGGTCGAGACCTGCTCGACCCCGCCGAGCGCGCGTTCATCGCCGGGCTGCCCGAGCTGCGTGTGGGCCTCAACCTGCCGGACAACCGGCCCTACGAGGTGATCAACGAGCACGGCGAGATCAGCGGCATCCAGATCGAGATCCTGACCCATGTGGCGCAGGCCCTGGGACTCAAGCTCAGGCCGGTGGTGCTGCCGACTTTTCCGAAGGCGCTGGCGGCACTGCGTGAGCGTCAGGTCGACCTGATGGCCACCGTGGGCTACGAGCCCTCGCGCGAGGCCTACATGACCTACACGCTGGGCACCGCACCGAACCCGGGCGCCATCATCGGCCGCGCGGCGGACCCGCGGTTCGGCGAGCAGCCGACGCTCAACGGCCTGCGTGTCGCCATCGAGGAGGGCTACGTCACCCAGTACTATGCGCGGCGCCTGTATCCCGAGGTGCTGATCATCGACCAGCCCGACACCTCCCACGCGCTACGCGCCGTGGCACTGGGCGAGGACGACTTCTATTTCGGCAGCCTGCTGATGGCGATGGACCGCATCCAGCGAGATGCCGTGCCGGGACTGGAGGTCAAGAGATCGCTGATCTATGCCACCGGCCAGATGCACTTCGGCGTGCGCAGCGACTGGCCCCTGCTGGCCACCGCGCTGAGCAAGGGCGTGGCCGCCTTGCGCACCGGTCCGCTGCCGCAGCTGGAGGCGGCGTTGCAGACGCTGGGCACGCAGCGCCGCGAGGTGCCGCAGGCGCTGAAGCTCGCACGATTCGAGCAGCAGCAGCTTGCCGGCCGCAGCGTGCTGCGCGTCGGTGCCGTGCGCGGCCTGTCCCTGCTGAACGAGGCGCTCCCTGGCGGTGGCCATGCCGGCATTGCCGCCGACTACACCGCGCAGGTCGCGGCACGGCTGGGGGTGGCGGTCGATGTGCAGCCCTTCGACACCGTGGCCGCGATGCTTGACGCCTTGCGCGACGGCACGATCCAGCTGGTGCCCTTCCTCACCCGTACCGCGGCGCGCGAGCGCGAATTCGCCTTCTCGCAGCCGTATCTGGAGATGCCCTACCTGATCGTCGCGCGCACCGACGCGCCGTTGTACTGGGGCCTGGACAGCTTGCGTGGCAAGCGCCTCGCGCTGGCGCAGCAGCACCCCTTGCGCGAGCTGTTGGCCGAGCGCTACCCGGACATCCGGGTGGTCGACGCGCGCAGCGGCGACGATGCGATGGACCTGGTGGCGCGCGGCGCTGCGGACGCGGCGGTGGAGGTCAAGCTGTTCGCCAACATGCGCGTCAATGGCGATGCGGCCGGCCGGTTGCGCGTGCTGGGCCCGGTGGATCAATTGCCGGCGCAGTTTCGCTTCGCCGTCTCGCGCGAGGCGGCGGCGCTGGTGCCGCTGCTGGACCGCGCGCTGGCCGACATTCCAACGGAGGAGCGCGAGCGGTTGACGCGCCGCTGGGTGGCGATCGACTTCACGCCGCCGTTCCCGTGGCGGCGCTACCTGCCGCTGGCGCTGACGCTGGGTGTCGCGCTGCTGCTGCTGGCCACGCTGACCGTCTGGTGGATGCGCCGCCTGGCCGGCGAAGTCGAGGTGCGCCGCGCGGCCGAGGAACGCCTGCTCGATGCGATGCAGGCGCAGAACCTCTTCGTCGCCAGCGCCAGCCACGAGCTGCGCGCGCCGCTGCAGGCCATCACGCTGGCCTTGCAACGGCTGGGCGATACCGCGCTCGACGGCGTGCAGCGCCGGCTGTGGCGCAGCTCGATGGACTCGTCGAGTTCGCTGGTGCAGCTGATCGACGACGTGCTCGACCTCGCGCAGCTGGAGGCCGGCCGCATGCGCCTGCATCCGGTGCCGGTGGACCTGCACGCGCTGCTGGGCCAGCTGGCCGACAACCACCGGCTGGCGGCCGAGGCGCGCGGCTTGTCGCTCGAACTGCAGTGGGACGAGCAACTACCGCGTTACCTGATGCTCGACAGCCTGCGCCTGCGCCAGCTGCTGGTGAACCTGCTGAGCAACGCGATCAAGTACACCCGCGAAGGCGGCGTGACCCTGGCCGCGCGCGCCGGCCTGGCCGACGGCGCGCCGGTGCTGGTGCTGGCGGTGCGCGACAGCGGCATCGGCATCCCGCCCGAGCGGCAGCACGCGCTGTTCCAGCCCTTCGAGACCTTCCACCAGCCGGCGCACCGGCCGGCCGAGGGCAGCACCGGCCTCGGCCTGGCGATCTGCAAGCGCCTCGTCGATGCGATGGCCGGCCGCATCGCGCTGCAGAGCACGCCAGGCCGCGGCACCGAGGTGACCGTGAGCCTGCCGATGCCGCCGACCGCGGCCGCGCCGGCGCCGCGCGCGGCGGCCGACGCGGCGGCACGGCGCGGTGTGGTGCTGCTGGTCGACGACGACGAGGTCAGCCGCGTGCTGATGGCCGACATGCTGCGCGCCGACGGCAGCCCGGTGATCGAGGCCGATGGCGTGGCCGCCGCGGTGGCGCGCGCCAGCCAGACCGAACTCGCGCTGGTGATCAGCGACCGCCACCTGCCCGATGGCGATGGCATCGCCTTGCTGCGCCTGCTGGCCCGGCAGGCGCGTGAACGCGGCGCCCCGATGCGCACCGTGCTGTGCAGCGGCAGCGAGCCCGAGGCCGAGGCCGACCTGGCCGGCATCGACACCGTGCTGCGCAAGCCGGTGGGCATCGACACGCTGCGTCGCGAGGTCGCGGAGGCTGCGGCTCGTTGACAATCGCCCGAATGCGACCCCCAAGCTCACTGCGTTCACTGCCCCCCGAGGGGGCGATCAGTACCTTCGGAACGGCCGGGCGGTCCTGATGTCCTTGGGCGAGTTCGACCTGATCGCGAAGTTCTTCACCCGGCCCGTGCGCCGTGCGGCGCTGGGTGTCGGTGATGACTGCGCGCTGCTGCAGCCGACACCGGGGCAGCAGCTCGCGGTGTCCAGCGACATGCTGGTCGAGGGCCGGCACTTCCTGTCCACCGTGGCGCCCGATCGCCTGGGCCACAAGGCGCTGGCGGTGAACCTCAGCGATCTCGCGGCCTGCGGCGCCGTGCCGCTGGCCTTCACGCTGGCGCTGGCGCTGCCGCGCGTGGACGAGGCCTTTCTCGCCGGCTTTGCGCAAGGGCTGTTCGCGCTGGCCGACGCGCACGAGATCGAGCTGGTCGGCGGCGACACCACGGCCGGCCCGCTGAACATCTGCATCACCGTGTTCGGCGAGGTGCCGGCCGGCCAGGCATTGCGGCGCGACGGGGCACGGCCGGGCGACGCGCTGTGGGTCAGCCACCCGATCGATGGCGGCATCGGCGACGCACGGCTCGCGCTCGAAGCCTTCCGCGGCACCTTGGCCCTGCCGGGTGATGACTTCCAAAAGGTGCGGCCAGCGATGGAGCTGCCGCAGCCGCGCGTCGCGCTGGGCCAGGCGCTGCGCGGCATCGCCAGCAGCGCGATCGACCTGAGCGACGGCCTGGCGGGCGACCTCGGCCATGTGCTGAAGCGCTCGGGCGTCGGCGCTCGGCTGCAGGTCGAGGCGCTGCCGGTGAGCGCGGTGCTGGCGCGCCAATCGGCGGCCTGGCAGCGCGAGTGCACGCTGGCCGGCGGCGACGACTACGAGCTGCTGTTCACCGCGCCGGCCGCGGCCCGGCAGGCCGTGCAGGACGCGGCGCAGCGCTGCGGCGTGGCGGTCCGCTGCATCGGTGCGATCGAAGCCGAGCCGGGGCTGCGCCTGGTCGACGCGCAAGGGCAGGCGCTGGCGCCGGCGCCGCGTGGCTTCGACCATTTCAGCGGGTGACGACCGTGGACCTTGCCGCCCCACGCCGGCCGAGCTGGCGCTTCATGCTCGGCCACCCGGCGCGCTGGATCGCCTTCGGCCTGGGCAGCGGACTGGCGCCGCGCGCGCCGGGGACCATCGGCACCTTGTGGGCCTGGGCCGCCTGGCTGCTGCTCGATCGCTTTGGCGGGCTCGATGCGCGTGGCTGGGCCGTCGTGCTCGCGCTGTCGCTGCCGCTCGGCTGGTGGGCCTGCACCCGCACCGCACGGGAGCTGAACATCGCCGACCCGGGCGCAATCGTCTGGGACGAGGTGCTCGCGTTCTGGCTGATCTTGTGGCTGGTGATGCCGGCCGGGATCGGCCTGCAGCTGACCGCCTTCGCGCTGTTCCGCTTCTTCGATGCGGTGAAGCCGGGCCCGGTGGGCTGGGCCGACCGGCGCTACAAGCTGCAGCCGGGCGAGGCGATCGGCTGGCGCCAGGGCTGGGGCATCCTGTTCGACGATCTGGTCGCGGCGCTGTGCACGCTGGTCGTGCTGGCGCTGGGGCTGGCAGCAACGAGGTGGCTTGCATGACGACGACGACAGACGTGCCGGCGGCCGACACCGTGGCCGCGCTGGCTGCTGCCTTGCGCGACCGCGGCGAGATGATGGCCACGGCCGAGAGTTGCACCGGCGGCCTGATCGCCGGCGCCTGCACCGACCTGGCCGGCTCCAGCGACTGGTTCGAGCGCGGCTTCGTGACCTACAGCAACGCCGCGAAGACCGACCTGTTGGACGTCCCGGCCGCGCTGATCGAGGCCCACGGCGCCGTCAGCGAGCCGGTGGCCTTGGCGATGGCGCGCGGCGCGCTGGTGCATTCGAGGGCGCGCTGGGCCGTTGCCGTCACGGGTGTGGCCGGCCCCGGCGGCGGGACCGCCACCAAGCCTGTCGGCCTGGTGTGGCTGGCCTGGGCCGGGCCGCAGGGCGTCCAGGCCGAGGCGCATCACTTTGCCGGCGACCGCGCGGCCGTGCGGGCCGCCACCGTGGCCTGCGCATTGCGGGGCCTGCTCGACCGGGTGCAGCGCGCATGAACATCCTGCTCGCCGGCAGCTGGGACGACGCCGAGCGCGATGCCTGGGCCGTGGCCCTGCGCGCCGCGATGCCGGGGCACCGCCTGTGGCTGTCGCGCGAGGGCGTGGCCGCCGATGCCATCGAGGCGGCGATCGTCGCGAATCCTGCGCCTGGTGGCTTGCAGGGGCTGCCGCGGCTGGCGCTGATCCAGTCGCTGTGGGCCGGCGTCGACCGGCTGCTCGGCGATGGCAGCTTGCCGGCCGGCGTGCCGATCGCGCGCATGGTCGACCCGGCGATGAACGCCGCGATGGCCGAGACCGCGCTGTGGGCCGTGCTGTCGCTGCACCGCGGCTTCTTCCGCTATGCGCGCCAGCAGCAGCAGGGCGTCTGGCAGGAGCTGCCGCAGCGGCGGGCCGATGAGGTGCACGCGCTGGTGCTCGGTCTGGGCCAGATGGGTCGCGCCGCCGCGATGCGCCTGCGGCAGCAGGGCTACCGCGTCAGCGCCTGGCGACGGGCGGCAGGAGAGGCCGCGCCCGACGGCGTCGAGCTGCTCACCGGTGCGCCGGCCCTGGCCACTGCGCTGCCGACGGTCGACGTGCTGGTGAACCTGTTGCCGCTAACGTCCGAAACGCGCGGCCTGCTCGGCGGACCGCTGTTCGCGATGCTGCCGCGCGGCGCCGGCATCGTGAACCTCGCGCGCGGCGCCCACCTCGATGAGGCGGCCTTGCTCTCGGCGCTGGACAGCGGGCAGGTCGGCCATGCCGTGCTGGACGTGTTCCAGACCGAGCCGCTGCCGGCGGGCCATCGCTTCTGGACCCATCCGCAGGTGACGATGCTGCCGCACGCTGCGGCGCAGACCGATCTGCGCAGCGCCGCCGCGATCGCCGCGGCCAACATCGAGGCGCTGGCGGCCGGCCGTCCGTTGGCCAACCTGGTGCTGCGCGAGCGCGGCTACTGAACCAGCGGCTCCAGCGCCAGCCGCAGCAGCACCGGCGCCTTGCCGCGCGGCGGCGCCGGCATCACCAGGCCCTGCGTCATCAGCAGCGCCAGCCGGCGTATCGCGTCCCAGGCATCGAGCGGCCAGCCCGGGTGCTTCAGGCCCTTGACGATGCCGTCGCAAATGCTGGCGGCGGCCACCAGGTGCGCAATCTGGTGGTCGGCGAGCATCGGCACCGCGCGCTCGAACAGCCGCTCCTTCGGACCCCAGACGCGCGCTTCGCGCAGCGCCATCGCCAGCGGCTTGCCGGCGGCCATCGCGTCCTTCGCGGCCTTCAGCGCCAGGATGTCGGCGGCCAGCGTCCAGTGCACCAGCACCGCGGCCTCGCCCTCGGCGCGCAGGCCGTCGAGCATGCGCAGCACGCGCGCCGTCTGGCCGGCGAGCACCGCCTCGCCGAGCTTGAAGACGTCGTAGCGCGCGACGTTCAGCACCGCGGCCTCGATCTGCTCGAAGCTCAGCCGCCCGGCGGGGTACAGCAGCGCGAGCTTCTGCAGTTCCTGGTGCGCCGCGAGCAGGTTGCCCTCGACGCGATCGGCAAAGAAGGCCAGGGCCTGCTGGCCGTCCTCGCCCTCGGCCACCGACTGGCCCTGGCGCGCCAGCCGCTGGGCGATCCACTGCGGCAGCGCGCGGCGCTCCACCGGGTCGACGCGCAGCATCACGCCGCCCTGGTCGAGCGCCGTGAACCAGGCGCTCTGCTGCTGCTGCCGGTCCAGCCGCGGCAGGTGCACCAGCGTGACCACGTCGTCGGACAGGGTTTCGCAATAACGCTGCAAGGCCTCGGAGCCGTCCTTGCCGGGCTTGCCGTTGGGAATGCGGATCTCGATCAGCTGGCGCTCGGCGAACAGGCTCATCGCCTGCGCCGCGCCGAGCAGTCCCGACCAGTCGAAGTGCGCGCCGCTGACCGTGAACACCTTGCGTTCGGTGTAGCCGGCCGCGCGGGCCGCGGCGCGGATGGTGTCGCCGGCCTCCTGGGCCAGCAGCGGTTCGTCGCCGTGCACGGTGTAGACGGCCTTCAGGCCGCGCTGCAAATGGGCTTCGAGTTGGTCGCTGCGCAGCTGCATCGTTGTCGTGCCCGTCAGGCCTTCTTCACCTGCGAGATGCGGCGCATCAGTTGCCGGACGATGTCGGTCTGCATGGCCTGGTACAGCCGCAACTCCTCCTGCTCCTTGGCCAGCGCGATGTTCTCGCTGTAGGTCATGTCGCGCGACAGCAGCAAGGTGCTGTCGGGAATCAGCTCGCGACCTGCCGGGGTGCTGAGCCGGTACTCGAAATGCACGCGCAATTGCACGCCGCGCACCTGGCCGGCGGCCGTGGAGGCGGTGACGCTCTTTTCGCGCCGGTCGATCAGCGCGTACAGCACGACCTCGGCGCGGTTCGGGTCCTCGACCAGCTGCACGTTGGCGGGCATGCTGCGCTTGAGCTCGTCATACAGCGGCGAACGCGGCGCAAAGCCGCTCAGCGCCATGCGCGAGAACGGCAGCTCGGGCGGCCGCCGCAGCTCGAAGCCGCAGGCGCCAAGTGCCATCGGCAGCGCGGCGGCGAGCAAGCGACGGCGTGGCAGGCGCATCAGACGACGATGTTGACCAGGCGGCCGGGCACGATCACCACCTTCTTCGCCGGCTTGCCTTCACCGAACTTGGCGAACTCGGGTGTGGCCAGCGCGGCCGCCTCGATCGCTGCCTTGTCGGCCTGCGCCGGGACCTTGATGCTGCCGCGCAGCTTGCCGGCGACCTGCAGCACCAGCTCGATCTCGTCGAGCACCAGCGCCGCCTCGTCAACCTGCGGCCAGGGCGCGTCGAGCAGGTCGCCGTGCTCGGCGGCGAAGCCGAGTTCGGTCCACAGCGCGTGGCCGATGTGCGGGCAGGCCGGGTACAGCGCGCGCAGCAGCACCGAGGCACCTTCGCGCAGCACGCTGGCCGCCGCAGGACCTTCTGCCTTGAAGGCGTCGAGTGCGTTAAGCAACTTCATCGCGCCCGAGACTACGGTGTTGTACTGCATGCGCTCGTAGTCGTAGCTCACCTGGCGCAGCACGGTGTGCACCTCGCGGCGCAACGCCTTGGCCTCGGCGCCGAGCGCCGCGGCATCCACCGGGCCGGCGCCGCGGATCGCGACGGCATTCTTCGCGCCGAAGGCCCAGACGCGGCGCAGGAAGCGGTGCGCGCCATCCACGCCGGCGTCGTTCCACTCCAGCGTCTGCTCGGGCGGCGACGCGAACATCCT
>CAZXLI010000220.1:0-11394 GCA_964641795.1 uncultured Bordetella sp.
GCCTTCCTGCAGCGCGCGCAGCAGCTTGCCCTGGCTCACCGGGCTGAGGGTGGCGATCTCGTCGAGGAACAGCGTGCCGCCGTCGGCGCGCTCGAAGCGGCCGGGGCGCGTGGCGGTGGCGCCGGTGAAGGCGCCGCGCTCGACGCCGAACAGCTCGGCCTCGATCAGCGTCTCGGGAATCGCCGCGCAGTTCACCGCGACGAAGGGCCGCGCCGCGCGCGCGCTGATGCGGTGCAGCCGGCGCGCGAAGGCTTCCTTGCCGACGCCCGATTCGCCGGTGAACAGCACCGTGGCCTGCGTGCGCGCCACGCGGTCGAGCTGGTGGCAGGCGGAGTTGAAGGCCGATGAAGCGCCGACGATCTCGTGCCGGTCGGCCGGCGTTGCCGGGTCGGGCTGCGCGGCGGCGGCCTGCGCCTGCGCCGGCGCGGGCTCGGCCGCGAGGTCCTGCGCCAGGCTGCGGAAATCGCGCGCCTGCAGGTAACGCATGTCCTCGCTGACATCGCCCCAGGCCGCGGCATGGCGGCCGATGACGCGGCAGCTGGCCGCGCCCATCGAGCGGCATTCGACCTCGCGGAAGATCACCAGCTGGCCGAACAGCGTGGTCACGTAGCCGCAGGCATAGCCGATCTGCGACCAGCAGGCCGGCTCGGTGCCGAGCCCATAAGCTGTTATGTGCTCGTCATCCTCGCTGGAGTGTTCCCACAGGAATTCGCCTTCGTAGAAGCCGCGGTCGATGTCGAAGTCGAAGGCGATCGGCGTCACCTTCACCACGCCTTCCAGCGCATGCAGCCGGGTGCCGGCCATGAACACCGCGGCCGCGTCGCCCTGCGGCCAGCGCTCGCGCACCAGGCTGGCGTCGCGCGCGCCGCTGACGTAGCCCGCGCGGGTGAGCAGCCCGCGTGCGCGCTCCAGGCCCAGTGTGTCGATCAGCTCGCGGCGCAGGTGGCCCATGGCCGAGCTGTGCCACAGCAGCATGCGCTGGTCGTTCAGCCAGATGCGGCCGTCGCCGGGCGAGAAGAACAGCGATTCGCTCAGATCGGCCAAGGTCGGCGGCAGGCCGGCGGCGGGGTCGAAATGGGCACTGTCGCCGCGGCGCAGCATGGTGCCGGTCTGGCGGGCCATCTCGGCCAGCGAAATGCGTTGCGGCTTGGCCATCGGCGCTCGATTGTTCAATTGATGAGGCGAATTTTGCGAGTCTGCCTGAGAAGTTCGGATTTCCGCAATCGAAATTGCTTCACCAGCTGCATGTTGCACCGCGGCAATCAGCCTCCGGGAAAGTCCTGAGCCGAGGCCTCGCTCTCCCTCGAAGGCGGTGCTCGCCGGGCGGGTGCTGCGGCATGGCAAACGCCGGGCTGGCACGGGCCGCGGCACACGCGTTGCGAATCCAGCGGGCGATGGCAGCGGCCATTGATGCGATCCGACAACCAGCCGATGGAGAACCCCGACGTGGCCAACCCGAGCTTCCTGAACCCCGCGCTGTGGCGCGAGCATCTCTTCAGCGGCGGCTGGCGCACCGCCAGCCGTGCGATCGACGTGATCGAGCCAGCCACCGGCGAGGCCATGGCCCGCGCCGGCGAGGCCGTGCCGGCCGATGTGGCCAGTGCCGCGGCCGCGGCCACGGCCGCGCAGCCGGCCTGGGCCGCGCTGCCGCCGCGCGAGCGCGCTGCCGTGTTCCACCGCGCCGCGGCGCTGCTGCAGCAGCACTTCGACGAGCTGGCGCTGTGGGTGACGCGCGAGACCGGCGCCATCCTGCCCAAGGGCCAGCATGAGCTGCGCGAGGCGGTGGCCTTCTGCCAGCTTGCCGCGGGCATGCCGATGCAGGCGCAGGGCCAGCTGCTGCCGGCCGAAGCCGGGCGCCTGAGCATCGCGCGCCGCGTGCCGCATGGCGTGGTGGGCGTGATCTCGCCGTTCAACTTTCCGCTGATCCTCACGCTGCGCGTGGTGGCGCCGGCGCTGGCCGCGGGCAATGCGGTGATCGTCAAGCCCGATGCGCGCACGCCGGTGTCCGGCGGCCTGCTGCTGGCGCAGCTGTTCGAGGCCGCCGGCCTGCCCGCCGGCGTGCTGCATGTGCTGCCCGGCGGCGCCGAGGTCGGCGAGGCGCTGGTGACCGAGCCGCAGGTGCAGATGATCTCGTTCACCGGTTCGGCCGCGGTGGGCCGGCGTGTCGGCGAGCTGGCCGCGCGGCAGCTGAAGAAGGCTTCGCTCGAATTGGGCGGCAGCAATGCACTGGTGATCCTGGACGATGCCGACCTGGACCTCGCGGCCAGCAATGCCGCCTGGGGCGCCTGGCTGCACCAGGGCCAGATCTGCATGGCCACCAACCGCGTGCTGGTGCACGCGTCCATCGCCGAGGCCCTGACCGAGCGCCTGGTGGCCAAGGCCACGCACCTGCCGGTGGGCAACGGCGCCACGCAGCAGGTGGCGCTGGGCCCGCTGATCGATGCGCGCCAGCGCGACCGCGTGCATGCGGTGGTGCAGGACAGCGTGCGCGCCGGTGCCAGGCTGCTGGCCGGCGGCAGCTACGAAGGCCTGTTCTACCGGCCCACCGTGCTGGCCGGCGTGCAGCCCGGCATGCGCTGCCATGACGAGGAAGTGTTCGGCCCGGTGCTGAACCTCATCACCTTCAAGACCGACGACGAAGCGGTGGCGCTGGCCAATGCCCACCACGGCGGGCTGGCCGCCGCGGTGATCTCGCGCTCGGTGGGCCGCGCGATGGCGCTGGCCCGGCGCCTGAAGGCCGGCATGGTGCATGTCAACGACCAGACGGTGAACGACGACGCGGTGAACCCCTTCGGCGGCCCTGGCATCGCCGGCAACGGCAACTCGCATGGCGGGCCCGGCGACTGGGAGCAGTTCAGCACCTGGCAGTGGATGACCGTCAAAGACGCACCGCCGCCTTACCCCTTCTGATGGCCCACCCCGCAGCGCCTTCGGCGCCTCCCCTCACGGGGCGGCCGCCGGCGGCCCGGCCAAGCCGGTTCCGCGGCGGCTGCCCGGCAAGACACGCACATTTCAGCTGATAGGAGATTTCATGACCATGCAAGGCAAGACCATCGTGATCACCGGCGTCAGCTCGGGCATCGGCGCCGAGACCGCGCGCCTGATGCGGCTGCAGGGCGCGCGCGTGATCGGCGTCGACCGCAACGAGCCGATGTTCACGCTCGACGGCTTCGTCAAGGCCGACCTGTCGGAGCAGGCCGCCATCGACGCGGCGGTGAAGCAGCTGCCCGAGCACTTCGACGCGCTGTGCAACATCGCCGGCGTGCCCGGCACCGCGCCGGTGGACCTGGTGGCGCGCGTCAACTACCTGGGGCTGCGCCACCTGTGCCAGCGCGCGCTGGAACGGCTGCCGGCGGGCGGCAGCATCGTCAACATCGCGTCGATCCTCGGCGCCGAGTGGCCGCAGCGGCTGGCGCTGCACAAGGCGCTGGCCGAGACGCCGCACTTCGAGGCCGGCCTGGCCTGGCTGGCGCGGCACCCGGTGGACGCGGCCACCTGCTACCAGTACTTCAAGGAAGCGCTGATCGTGTGGACCGCGACGCAATCGCAGAAGTGGTTCCTCGAGCGCGGCGTGCGCATGAACTGCGTGGCGCCCGGCCCGGTGTTCACGCCGATCCTCGGCGACTTCGTGCAGATGCTGGGGCAGGAGCGGGTGCAGAAGGACGCCCACCGCATGAAGCGCCCGGCCTATGCCGACGAGGTGGCGCCGGTGATCGCCTTCCTGTGCTCGGACGCGGCGCGCTGGGTCAGCGGCATCAACCTGCCGGTCGATGGCGGGCTGGCCTCGACCTACATCTGATCCGCCGCGCCACTTTCAGGAGACACCGCATGAAGACCCGCCTGCTTCGCCAGGCGGCGGCCGCCCTCGCGCTGCTTGCCGCCCTGGCCCCCGCCGCCCACGCCGAGATCACCATCGGCGTGAACCTCTCGCTCACCGGACCGCTCTCGTCGCTGGGGCTGCCGGTCAAGGAATCGCTGGCGCTGTGGCCGGCCAGCATCGCCGGCGAGAAGCTCAATGTCGTGGTGCTCGACGATGCATCGGACACCAGCGCCGCGGCGAAGAACACGCGCCGCTTCATCACCGAGAACCGCGTCGACCTGCTGCTCGGCTCGTCCGGCGTGCCGGCGGTGCTGGCGATGGCGCCGGCAGCGGCCGAGTCGCGCACCGTGCAGCTCGCGTTCGCCCCCGCGCCGCGCCCGGGCGGCAAGGACGACTGGACCTTCACCTTGCCGCAGCCGGTGCCGCTGATGGCCCAGGCCCTGGCCCAGCGCATGGCGGCCGACAAGGTGCGCAAGGTCGCCTTCCTCGGCTGGAACGAAGGCTATGGCGAGATGTGGCTGCAGGCCTTCGGCGCCGCGGCGAAGCAGGCCGGGCTGGAGATCGTGGCCACCGAACGCTTCGCGCCGATCGACACCGGCATCACCGCGCAGGCCTTGAAGGTCATTGCCGCACGGCCTGACGCGGTGCTGATCGTCGGTGCCGGCTCGGCCGCGGTGATGCCGCAGGTCAACCTGCGCGAGCGCGGCTGGACGGGGCCGATCTACCAGACGCACGGCGCGGCCTCGCCCGACCTGATCCGCGTGGGCGGCGCGCGCATGGACGGCGCCATCCTGCCGGCCGGCCCGGTGCTGGTGGCCGAACAGCTGGCCGAGGCCAACCCGATCCGCGCGGTGGCGCTGGACTATGTCAACGCGTTCGAGAAGGCGCATGGCCCCGCCAGCCGCACGCAGTTCGGCGCCCATGCGCACGATGCGCTGAAGGTGCTGCAGCGCGTGGTGCCGGTGGCGCTGAAGAAGGCCAAGCCCGGCACGCCGGAGTTCCGCCAGGCGCTGCGCGATGCGCTGGAGAGCGAGCGCGAGATCGTCGTCTCGCACGGCGTCCTGAACTACTCGCCGACCGACCACCTGGGCTTCGACCAGCGCGGCCGCGTGCTGCTGCGCATCGAGAAAGGGCAGTTCCGCCTGATCGAGTAGCGCACCCCGCCACACCACGAGACCGCGGCCCACGAGCCGCCCCTTTCCAGGAGACACCCATGACGCCTTTCCGCCGCCACACGCTGGCGGTGGCGGCAGCGCTCGCGCTGCCCGCCGCCCACGCCTTCGAGCTGCCTTCGCCCGATGGCGAGCTGAAGATCCGGATCGACCTGACGCCCAAGTTCAGCACCGCCTATCGCCTGAAAGACCCGTCCCCGGCACTGACGAAGCTGGACGTGGCCGCCGACCCCGGCATCAGCAACGAGGACGACGGCGACCACAACTTCCGCAAGGGCCTGGTCTCGCGCCGCTTCGACCTGCTGGGCGAGCTGGACATCACCAGCCGGCGGTGGGGGTTGCGCCTGTCCGGCACCAGCTGGCACGATGGCGCCTACCTCGGCCACAACGACTACACCGGCACGCCGCTGCTGGCTGGCGGCCAGGCGCTGGGGCCGGTGGTGTCCACCGCCAACGTCTTCCCGGGCCAGGCGGCCAACGACTTCCTGCCCGACACGCGGCGCCAGCATGGCCGCGGCAGCGAGCTGCTCGATGCCTTCGTCTACCTGAAGGGCGACATCGGCGGCATGCAGGGCACGCTGCGCCTGGGCAAGCACACGCTGCAGTGGGGCGAGAGCCTGTTCTTCGGCCAGAACGGCATTGCCAATGCGCAGGGGCCGGTGGACGTGGCCAAGATCGTCTCGGTGCCGGGCTGGCAGTTCAAGGAAGTGCTGCTGCCGGTGGAGCAGGTGTCGGGCTCGCTGCAGGTCGCGCCCGGCGTCTCGCTCGGCGCTTACTACCAGTTCAAGTGGCGGCCGAGCAAGATCCCCGGTGTCGGCAGCTACTTCTCGAACCAGGACTACGTGGGCACCGGCACGGTGGGCTTCGGCAATGCGCCGGACGGCACGCCCATCGCGCTGAGCTACGACAAGGGCCGCAACCTGATGCCCAAAGACAGCGGCCAGGGCGGCCTGCAGCTGCGCTGGAGCCCGGTGGGCAGCGACTACGAGTTCGGCTTCTACGCGGTGCGCTACCACGACAAGACGCCCGCGGTGCCGGTGTTCGACTTCGTCAACGGCAACGTGCACCTGGCCTATGCCAGCAACATCCGGGCGTATGGCGCCAGCATCACCTCGTCGGTGGGGCAGCTGAACTGGGCGCTGGAGGCCTCGCTGCGCGACAACGCGCCGCTCACCAGCGACCCCGCGGTGCTGGGCCTGGGGCCCATCCTGCGCTGCGACACCAGCAGTGCCACGCCCTGCTACGCGGTGGGCCGCACCGGCCACCTGCAGGCCTCGGGCATCTACGTGCTGCAACCCAATGCGCTGTGGCAGGGCGGGGCGGTGGTGGCCGAGCTGGCCTACAACCGGCGGCTGAAGATCACGCGCGACATCTTCGCCATCGGCCCCGGCGGCAGCAGTGTCGGCCTGGGTGGGCTGGACCCGAACACCACCAAGGGCGCCTGGGCGCTGCGCATGATCTTCGAGCCGCAGTACTTCCAGGTGCTGCCGGGGCTGGACCTCTCGGTGCCGATCGGCCTGGGCTGGAACTTCGGCGGGCGTTCTTCAGCGATCTTCAACTTCGCCGGCGGCGCCTCGGACGCGGGCGACTACAGCATCGGCCTGAAGGGCAAGTACCAGAACGAGTGGAACCTGGCGCTTTCGTACAACGGCTACTTCGGCCAGGCCAAGACCTTCACCGAGAACTTCACGCCGGGCACCGGCTCGCCGCGCCAGCTGACGTTCGGGCAATCGCTGCGCGACCGCGCCTACCTCTCGTTCAGCATCTCGCGCACGTTCTGACGGACGCTCATTTACCGTGCCAGGAGTCACCATGCGATTCACCCTCACCGCCGCCGCCTGCGCGGCCCTGCTTGCCACCGCCATGCTGCCGGCGGCCGCCGCTGTCAGCGCCGACGAAGCCGCCAAGCTCAAGACCAGCCTGACGCCGCTGGGCGCCGAGCGCGGCGCCAACAAGGACGGCAGCATCCCGGCCTGGGACGGCGGCCTGACCAAGCCGCCCGCCGGCTACAAGGCCGGCGACCCGCGGCCCGACCCGTTCGCCGGCGAGAAGCCGCTGCTGACGATCGATGCCAGGAACATGGCGCAGCACGAGGCGCGCCTGTCCGACGGCGTGAAGGCCTTGATGAAGAAGAACCCCGAGTTCCGCATCGAGGTCTATCCGACGCACCGCACGGCCGCCGCGCCGCAATGGGTGTACGACAACACCTTCAAGAATGCCACCCGCGCCAAGCTGGTGGACAACGGCCACGGCACCGAGAACGCCTATGGCGGCACGCCGTTCCCGATCCCGAAGGACGGCTACGAGGTGTTCCAGAACCACCGCCTGGCCTGGACCGGCAGCTACGTGCAGGCGCCGATCCGCGTCTGGGTGGTCACGGCCGACGGCAAGCGCTCGATGGCCTCGGGCGGCGTGCAGAGCTTCCGCAAGCAGTACTACGACCCCGAGGGCTCGATCGAGAAGTTCGACGGCTATGCGCAGCTGGGCAAGTTCGCGGTCACCGAGCCGGGCTCGAAGGCCGGCGAGGCCATCCTCGCGCACGACAACCTCAATGCCAGCCAGCCGCGCGGCCTGTGGCAGTACCTGGTGGGCCAGCGCCGCGTGCGCAAGGCGCCCTCGGTGGCCTACGACACGCCCGATTCGGTGACCTCGGGCATCGGCCTGTTCGACGAGGCCTTCATGCTGTTCGGCCCGATCGACAAGCACCAGCTCAAGCTGGTCGGCAAGCGCGAGCTCTACATCCCCTACAACAACAACCGCGCCGCCAGCGCCAAGGTGGCCGACCTGGTGACGCCGAAGACGCTGAACCCGGCGCTGGTGCGCTGGGAGCTGCACCGCGTGTGGGAGGTGGAGGCCACGCTGGCCGATGGCAAGCGCCATGTGGTGCCCAAGCGCAAGTACTACATCGACGAGGACAGCTGGCAGATCGTGCTGTTCGACGGCTGGGACGCCAAGGGCGAGCTCTGGCGCACCAACTACACGCTGATGCTGCTGGCGCCGGACATCCCGGCGGTGGTGGGCAACATGCTGTGGGGCGGCTACGACCTGCAGACCGGCGCGTACTACCTGAACATGGCCTCCAACGAGCTGCCGGTGCAGTACAAGCCGCTGCCGGCCGCCGCGCTGCCGCGCGCGTTCTTCAGCCCCGAGGAACTGGCCAACGAGGGCGCGCGATGAACCAGCCGATCGGGCGCCGGGCGGCGCTGGCCGCCGCGCTCGGTGCCGCGCTGGGCCCCGCCTGCGGCCCGGCGCGGGCGGCCGCCGCGGCGCGCCCGCCGGTGCTGGACGCGCCGGCGCTGATAACGCCCAAGGCACTCGGCGCCGCGATGCTGGCCGTGGCCCGCGCCGGCAGCCGCCTGGTGGCGGTGGGCGAGCGCGGCACCGTGCTGCTGTCCGACGACGGCGGCCAGCGCTGGCGTCAGGCCGCCTGCCCGGTGCAGGTGAGCCTGACGGCGGTGCGCTTTGCCGACGAACGCCAGGGCTGGGCCGTCGGCCACCTGGGCGTGATCCTGAAGACGCAGGACGGCGGCGAGCGCTGGGTGCGCCAGCTCGACGGCGTGGGCGCGGCCGAGCGCATTGCCGCGGCCGCGGCGTCGTCCGGCGATGAGGCGGCCCGCCAACGCGCCGCCCGCTACGTCGACGAGGGGCCCGACAAGCCCTTCTTCGACCTCGAGGTGGGCGACGCGCAGCATGCCGTCGCGGTCGGCGCCTACGGCCTGGCCTTTGCCACCGCCGACGGCGGCGCCAGCTGGCAGCCGCTCACGCAACGCCTGCCGAACCCCAAGCACCTGCACCTGTACGCGGTGCGGCAGGCGGGCGACAGCCTGTACATCGCCGGCGAACAGGGCCTGCTGCTGAAGTCCAGCGACGGCGGCGCCAGCTTCGCCGCGCTGGCCACGCCGTACAAGGGCAGCTGGTTCGGCCTGCTGCTCACCCGCGCCGGCAGCCTGGTCGCCTACGGCCTGCGTGGCCGCGTCTTTCGGTCGATAGACGGCGGCAACGCCTGGCAGCCGGTGGACAGCGGCGTGCCGGTGTCCGTCAGCGCCGGCATCGAGCTGGCGCCCGGCGTGCTGGCGCTGCTGGACCAGACCGGTGGCCTGCTGCTCAGCCGCGACGACGGCGCCAGCTTCCAACCGCGGCCGCCAGCCGCGCCGCTGCCGGCCACCGGCCTGGCTGCCGCAACCGATGGCCAGCTCGTTCTCAGCAGCCTGCGCGGGCTGCGCCGCCAACCCGGGCCTTGACGACCATGCATGCCGACACCTCGCTCGATCCGCAGCCCATCGTCGCGCGGCTCGAAGACTTCGACACCACCTCGGGCTCGTGGCCCGAGCGCCTGCTGTTCAACCACCGGCCGTGGGTGCTGGCACTGTGCCTGCTGCTCACCGTGCTGCTGGGCTGGCAGGCCACGCGGCTGAAGCTGAACGCCAGCTTCGAGAAGACGATTCCCGTCAGCCACCCCTACCTCGTGAACTACCTGGCCAACCAGGGCAACCTGTCGGGGCAGGGCAATGCACTGCGCATCGCGGTGGCGACGAGCGGCGGAACGATCTTCGACAAGGACTACCTGGCCACGCTGCAGAAGCTGAGCGACGAGATCTACCTGCTGCCGGGCGTCGACCGGCCGTTCATGAAGTCGCTGTGGACGCCCAACACGCGCTGGGTGGCGGTGAACGAGGAAGGGCTCGAAGGCGACACGGTCATCAACGACGGCTACGACGGCAGCCCCGCCGCGTTGGCCGCGGTGCGCGCGAACGTCGAGCGCTCGGGCGAGATCGGCCAGCTGGTGGCGGCCGATTTCAAGTCCAGCATCGTCTTCGTGCCGCTGCTGGACCGCAACCCGCAGACCGGCCAGAAGCTCGACTACGGCGAGCTCGGCCGCCAGCTCGAGGCGCTGCGCGCCAAGTACCAGAGCGACACGCTGCAGATCCACATCACCGGCTTCGCCAAGGTGATGGGCGACCTGATCGATGGCATGCGCCAGGTGCTGGCCTTCTTCGGCCTGGCGCTGCTGATCTGCGCCGGCGTGCTGTGGGGCTACACCCGCTGCGTGCGCTCCACCGCGCTGGTGGTGGCCTGTTCGCTGGTGGCGGTGGCCTGGCAGTTCGGCCTGCTGGCGCTGGCCGGCTACGCGCTGGACCCGTACTCGGTGCTGGTGCCGTTCCTGGTGTTCGCCATCGGCATGAGCCACGGCGCGCAGAAGATGAACGGCATCATGCAGGACGTGGGCCGCGGCACGCACAAGGTGGTGGCCGCGCGCTACACCTTCCGCCGCCTGTTCGTCGCCGGGCTCACCGCGCTGCTGTGCGACGCAGTGGGCTTCGCGGTGCTGGCGTTGATCAGGATCGAAGTGATCCAGGACCTCGCGGTGGTGGCCAGCATCGGCGTCGCGGTGCTGATCTTCACGAACCTGGTGCTGCTGCCGGTGCTGCTGTCCTACCTGGGCGTGAGCCCGCGCGCCGCGGCCCGCAGCCTGCGCCAGGAAGCGGCCGGCGAAGCGCGCGGCCGCCTCTGGACCCACCTGGACCGCTACACCCGGCGCGGCCCCGCACTGGCAGCGCTGGCCGTGGGCCTGGCGCTGACGGCCGGCGGCTACGCGGTGAGCCTGCGCCTGAAGGTGGGCGACCTCGACCCCGGCGCGCCCGAGCTGCGCGCCGACAGCCGCTACAACCGGGATAACGACTATCTGACGCGGCACTATGCCGCCAGCGCCGACATCCTGGTGGTGATGGTGGCCACGCCGGAAGACCAGTGCACGCGCTACGACACGCTGGCCCGCGTCGACCGTCTGGCCTGGCGGCTGGAACAGCTGCCCGGCGTGGAGGCGAGCAACTCGATGGCCGCGCTGTCGAAGCTGGCGATGGTGGGCTACAACGAGGGCAACCTGAAGTGGTACGAGCTGATCCCGAACGCAGCCGCGCTCGGCGGCGTGCAGACCCGCGCCCCGCGCGAGCTGTTCAACCAGGGATGCTCGTTCCTGTCGCTCTACGTCTACCTGAAGGACCACAAGGCCGAGACGCTGACGCGGGTGGTCGACGAGGTCGAAGCCTTCATCAAGACCGAGCGCAGCGCTGATACACGCTTCATGCTCGCCGCCGGCTCGGCCGGCATCGCGGCGGCCACCAACATCGTCGTGCAGCAAGCGATGCGCGAGATGCTGCTGTGGGTGTACGGCGCGGTGATCGTGCTGTGCTTCGTCACCTTCCGCTCGTGGCGCGCGGTGGCCTGCGCGGTGCTGCCGCTGGTGCTGACCTCGGTGCTGTGCGAGGCGCTGATGGTGGGCCTGGGCATGGGCGTCAAGGTGGCCACGCTGCCGGTCATTGCGCTGGGCGTGGGCATCGGCGTGGACTATGCGCTGTACGTGCTGTCGGTGATGCTGGCGCGGCTGCGTGCAGGCGATTCGCT
>CAZXLI010000221.1:0-11382 GCA_964641795.1 uncultured Bordetella sp.
AGCAGACCACCTGGCGCCTTGGGCCGAACGTCTTGCGCAGTCGCGCGCAAGCGCTTGTCGTTCGAGGGAAATCTTGGTGGGCCCTGCAGGATTCGAACCTGCGACCAACGGATTAAGAGTCCGCTGCTCTACCAACTGAGCTAAGAGCCCGAAATTTGTGTCGCCTGACGAAGCGCGATTGTACTGGTGGGTTGTGCGGGACTCGAACCCACGACCAACGGATTAAAAGTCCGCTGCTCTACCGACTGAGCTAACAACCCGCTGGCTGCGGCAACCTTTGTTTGCTGTCGCCACCCCGGTAGAGCCCAAAATTCTAGCACGGGATTTTTGAGCGTTTCAAGCCCTGGCGATGCATTGCTGCAGCAGCTCACCCGCAGCCACCAGGCCGAAGGTGGCGGTCACCGTCACGCTCGAACCATAGCCATGGCAGTTCAGGCTGCCGTCGCTGGCGCAGGCGGCGTCTTGCGGCGCCGCGACGCTTTCGCGCGAAAACACGCAGCGCACGCCGATCCGGCCCTGGCGCGGCGCGCCCTGCCTGCGCAGCCGCTGCCGAAGCGAGGCCAGCAGCGGGTCGTGCGTCGTGTCGGCCAGGTCCGCCACCTCGACGCGCTGGGCCTCACGCTTGCCGCCCGCGGCACCCACCGTGACGAAGGGCGTGCCGCTGCGGCTCGCCCAGGCCGCCAGCGCGAGCTTGGCATGCGATTGGTCGCAGGCGTCGATCACGCCTTGCACGGCCGTCGGCAGCAGCGCCGGCCAGTTGTCGGCACCGGCGAAGGCCTCGACCGCGTGCACCACGCAGCCCGGGTGGATCTCGGCAATGCGCTGCTTCAGCGCCTCGGCCTTGGCCATGCCCAGCGTGGAGTCCAGCGCCTGCACCTGGCGGTTGATGTTCGATTCGGCCACGTGGTCCAGGTCGATCAGCACCAGCTGCGCGACGCCGCTGCGGGCCAGCGCCTCCACGGCCCATGAACCGACGCCGCCCAGGCCGACCACGGCGATGCTGGCGGCGCGCACACGGGCGTACCCGGCATCGCCATACAGCCGTCGCAGGCCGCCGAAGCGGCGCTCCAGATCGGGCGCGACGAGCGCTTCGTCGAGAAGGTTCATGCCGTCCGCTCGACGCGCCAGACCTGCCAGCGCAGCGCCAGCAGCGCACCGCCGACGATGGCCGCCAGTGCGACGAAGCTGCCGATCGACAAGGTCGACACGCCGGACAGCCCCTGGCCGATGGTGCAGCCCAGCGCGGTGACGCCGCCCACACCCATGAGCACCGCGCCGACCAGGTGGTTGGCGGTGTCCTCCACGCCCCGGAAGCCTTCCCAGCGGAAGCTGCCGCTGGCCAGCGCCACCGCGGCACTGCCGAGCACGACGCCGGCGACGATGACGATGCCCTGGGTCAGCAGCTTGCTGGTGTCGCTGAAGAACATCAGCCAGTCGAGCGCATAGGCCAGCGGCGCGACGAAGCTGAAGCTCTCCATGCGCCGTGAGTTGGTGGCCAGGAACGTGGGCTCCAGCGTCTGCGGATGTTCGGCGATGAAGCCGAGCCGACCCGACACCCACCAGGCCCCGACCACCGTGAGCCCGATGCCGATGCCGCCGAGCAGCACGGTGCCGGCGCGGCCCTCGCGCCGCGCCAATGCCCAAGCCGCCAGCCCGCCGCCGCACAACGCGCCCAGCCAGCCGGCGTGGCGCTGCGCACTGCCGCCGAAGGCCCAGGCGGCCAGCGACGGCAGGTCCTGGCCGGTGGGCAGTTGCCACACCAGCCTGTCGACGCTGTTGACGCGCAGCACCGCCGTGATGCCTTTCAGCGTGGCGAAGGCGGCGATCGCCAGCACGACGAACACCACCAGCGACTTCAGGTTGCCGCCGCCCACGCGCACCAGCGTCTTGCTGCCGCAGCCCGAGGCCAGCACCATGCCGAAGCCGAACATCGCCCCACCGACGATCTGCGAGGCCCACAGCCATTGCGGGGCCGCATACACGCTGTCGGCGGCGCGCAGCCAGCCCATCAGCACCATGGCGTTGAAACCCAGCATCGCGACGCCGATGGCCAGCGCCCACATGCGCAGGCGCGACCAGTCGCCGATGTTGACCACGTCGGCCACGGCGCCCATGGTGCAGAAGTGGGTGCGCTGTGCGATGGCACCGAAGCCCAGCGCCAGCACGAAGGCCGCCCACAGCACCTGGGTGCCGAGCGTGTGCAGCTCAGCGTCGCTCATGGGCCGAAGTCAGCCTTTCAGCGAGCCCTGACGCTCACGTGCGGCGCTAGCGGCCTCGGACTTCGGGTAGGTCTTGACCAGTTCGTCCAGCGTGCGGCGCGCGCCCTTGAGGTCCTTCATCTCGACCTGGCAGTTGGCCACCGCCAGCATGGCTTCGGGCGCACGCGGGTGGTCGGGCGCGCTGGCGATCATCGCGCGGAAGGTGGTGATGGCTTCCTTGTAGTCGCGCTTGCCGTACAGCGCATTGCCGAGCCAGAACCGCGCCGAATCGAGGTAGCCGCTGGCCGGGTAGCGCCGCACGAAGCCCGACAACACCGCGGCGGCCCGGTCGAAGTCGCCGTTGCGCAGCACCGCGATGGCTTCCTCGTAGGCGCGGCGTTCGTCGGGATCGACCATGAACTCCTTGCCGTCGACGCTGACCTGCGTGGGCTCGAGCTTCTTCAGCCGCTCCTCCAGGCCCTGGGCCTTGTCCTTCTGCAGCCGCTGCAGTTCGGCCACGTCGCGCTGCATCTGCTCCTGCAGGCCGCGCAGGCGTGCGGTCTCGGCGCGCTGCGCTTCGAGCTGCGTGTTCAGCTCCACCAGGCTGCGGCGCAACTGCTGCAGCTGGTCCAGCAGCTGGGCATTGGCGGCGGTGAGTTCTGCCGAGCGGGCCTTGCCGGCTTCGTCGGCAGCGCTCAGGCGCGCCCGCAGGTCGAGGATCGCCTTGCGCGCCTCGTCGTCCTCGAACAGGGCGGCGTGGGCGCTGCCTGCGGCAAGCGCCAGCCAGCAGGCCAGCGCCACGGCGCGCCAGGATCCGGGCAGGGGTCGCATCGTCAACGGTCCTTCAGCTCGGCGCGTCGGTTCTTGGCCCAGGACGCTTCATCATGGCCTTCGATGGCGGGCTGCTCCTTGCCGAAGCTCACCGCCTCGATCTGCGCGTCGGGCGCGCCCAGCAGCGCCAGCGACTTGGCCACCGCCTCGGCCCGCTTCTGCCCCAGCGCGAGGTTGTATTCGCGGCCGCCGCGCTCGTCCGTGTGGCCCTCGACGCGCATCTTGCGGCCCTTGTTGGCTGCGAGCAGGCGGGCGTGGGTCTCGATCATCGAGCGGTAGTCTTCCTTGACGACGAAGCTGTCGAAGTCGAAATAGACCACCCGCGCCAGGTTGGCGATCGGCGGGGGTGTGCGGTCCAGCGAGATCGCGGCCACCCTGGTGTCCGAGGTGCCGGCGGTCTGCGGCGGGGTCAGCTCCTGGCCGGGCGGAATCGGGTTGACGGCCTTGCCCTTGGCGTCGACCACCGGGGTCTCGTCGAGCTTCACGCTCGATCCACAGCCCGCCAGCAAGGCGGCTGCAGCCAGGCACAGGCCGGCGCTGCGCAATGCAATCCTCATGTTCGGCTCCTTCGGTCTTTTCGGGTGGCCCTCGCGGGCAGTCAAGGCAGTCGGCAAGCCGGGCTCAGCGCATGAACGGGCCCCAGGCCGGCTCGCGCACATCGAGACCGGTGGACAAAAGGCGCGTGCGGATCTTGCCATCGAGGGTGGTGGTCATCAACACGTCGCGCCCGTTGGCGCGCGTGGCATACATGATGAGCCGACCATTGGGCGCGAAGCTTGGACTTTCGTCATCCGTCGTGTCGGTGACGGAGACGGGGCTGCCGCCGGCGAGGTCTTGCGTCATGACACGGAAGGCGCCGCCGCCGTCGCGCGCGACGTAGCTCAGCGTGCGGCCGTCCGGGCTGACGCAGGGGCTGATGTTGTACGCGCCGCTGAAGGTGACGCGCTCAGGGGCCCCGCCAGCCAGCCCCACGCGGTAGATCTGCGGACCGCCGCCACGGTCGCTGACGAAGTAGACCTGGCTGCCGTCGGGCGAGAAGGCGGCTTCGGTGTCGATCGCGTTGCTGGTGGTGATGCGACGCTTGTCGCCGCTGGACAGGTCCAGCACGTACAGCTGCGCAATGCCATCGAGCGAGAGCGTGACCGCGAGCGAACGGCCGTCCGGCGAGAAGGCCGGCGCCGAATTCGAGCCCTTGAAGTTGGCCACCTGCCGCCGCTGGCCGCTGATCAGGTCCTGCAGCATGACCACGGCCTTGTCGGTCTCGAACGACACGTAGGCGAGCTTGCGGCCGTCGGGCGACCATGCTGGCGAGATGATCGGGTGCGGACTGGTCAGCGCAATCTCGCCGCCTTCGCCATCGGCATCGGCCACGCGCAGCGTGAAGACCTTGGCCGCGCGGGTGACGTAGGCGATGCGCGTGGCATTGACGCCGCGCTGGCCGGTGAGCTTCTCGTACACCGCGTCGGCAATGCGGTGCGAGGCCAGGCGCAGATCGGCCGGGTTCACCGCCAGGGCCTGGCCCAGCGTTTCCTCGCCCTTGACCACGTCCCAGAGCTTGAAGCGCACGTCGATGCGGCCGTCGGGCAGGCGTGTCGTCGAGCCGGCCACCAGCGCATCGGCACCGCGTGCACGCCAATCGCTGAACTGGGGCTGGCTGCGTTCGTCGAGTGCGCCGCTGGAATCGACGCTGCGGAACAGGCCGCTGCGCTCGAGATCCGCCCGCACGATGGCCGAGACGGCCTGGCCGGCGCGGTCTTCGTCGCGGAAGCGGGTGATCGCGATGGGCAGCTGCGTGGCGCCGATGCCGGAGATCTCGACCTTGAACTGGGCTCGGGCGTTACCGGCCAGGCCGGTGGCCAGGCCTGCAGCGAGGGCGGCGTTGAAACGTCGTCGTTGAAGTCGCATCGGGGGTGATGGAGTCGCAGGTGGGCGGGCGGTTCCGTGCCCGCCGCAAGGCGCGCCGATTGTAGGCAGCGGTCCGGGTGGCGGGTGACAGGCCTCAGCTCAACGCGCGGCGCAGCGTTTCGGCGCACAGGCTGACCGCGGTGTCCGCCTCGGCCAGCAGCTTGCCCATCGTGATGAAGCCATGGATCTGGCGCTCGAAGCAGATGTACTGCGTGGGCACGCCGGCGGCGGACAGCGCATCGGCGTACTGCAACCCTTCGTCACGCAAGGGGTCGTAACCGGCGGTCAGCACCAGCGTCGGTGGCAGTCCGCCCAGGCGGGGGTGCAGCAGCGGCGAGGCGCGCCAGTCGGCATACAGCGCCGGGTCGTCGATGTAGTGGGCGCGGAAGTAGTCGATGGTGTCGCGGGTCAGCAGGTAACCCTGGCCGTTGTGGGTGTGCGAGGGCGCCACCGCGCGCATGTCGGTAGCCGGGTAGATCAGCAACTGCAGTCTCGGCGCGGGGGCATCGCCCGCGCCGTCGCGCAGCAGCAGGCTCACGACGGCGGCCAGGTTGCCGCCCGCGCTGTCGCCACCCACCGCGAGGCGCCGCGCATCGACACCCAGCGCAACGGCCTGGGCCTGCACCCAGCGCGTGGCGGCCTCGGCATCTTGCACCGCCGCCGGGAAGCGATGCTCGGGCCCGAGGCGGTAGTCCACCGCGATCACCACGCAGCCGCTGCGCTGCGCCAGCTGGCGGCACAGCACGTCGTGCGTGTCGAGGTCGCCAATGGTCCAGCCGCCGCCGTGGAAGTAGACCAGCACCGGCGCGGGCGCCGCGCCCGCCTCGGCACGGTACAGGCGCAGCGGGATCGCACCGTTCGGGCCCGGCGCCGCGAGGTCGCGGCATTCGGCCATCGGCGGTGGATCGGGCTGCGTGAAGAAGCGCCGCTCGCGGTAGAAGCTGCGCGCCTCGGCGGGCGTCAGCTCGTGCGTGGGCGGTAGCCCGCGCGAGGCAATCAGGTCGAGCAGGGCCCTGGCTTGCGGGTCGAGCATGCGGCGATCTCCGGCAGTGGCAGCTGCGGGGCAGTGTAGCGAGCGGGCGCGTGTCGCCCCCCGCTGCACCGGTCCTGCGCCATATTGTTGCCTTTGGCAATCAATTGCTTGACAATGGACCGATGGGTGCCTCAGTCCCGGCCGATCGACTGGCCGAACGGGTGGCCGCGTTGCGCGGCTTCAACCGCTTCTACACGCAGCGCATCGGCGTGCTGCACGACCAACTGCACGGCAGCGGCTTCACGCTGGCCGAATCGCGGGTGCTGTGGGAGCTGTCGCACCTGCCGGCCGGCGAGCCGGGCATCAGCGCGGCGGCGCTGGCGCGCGCGCTCGACCTCGACCCCGGCTACCTGAGCCGGCTGCTGAAGGCGCTGAAGGCGCGCAAGCTGCTGCGCCAGCAGCCCGCACCGGCCGACGCGCGGCAGCAGCTGCTGAGCCTGAGCGCGGCCGGCCGGCGTGCCTTCGCACCGGTCGACGCGGGCTCCCAGGCGCAGATGGCCGAGGTGCTGGCCAGCGTGCCGGCGGCGGACCAGCCGCGGTTGCTGGCCGCGATGCAGACCATCCAGCACCTGCTGGGCGGTCGCCAGGCCGAGCGGCCGCCGTACACGCTGCGCCACCACCGGCCCGGGGACATCGGCTGGGTCATTGCCCGCCACGGGGCGCTGTACGCCGAAGAGTTCCAGTGGGACATCAGCTTCGAGGCGCTGGTGGCGCACATCGCGGCCGACTTCCTGGACCGCTTCGATGCGCGGCGCGAAGCCTGCTGGATCGCCGAGCGGCCGGGGGCGGGAGGGCAGGCCGAACCCATCGGCTGCGTGTTTCTGGTGCAGGCGCGGGATGACGAGACGGGCAAGCCTGAGCCTGGCGTCGCGCAACTGCGCCTGCTGCTGATCGAGCCGTCGGCGCGCGGCCTCGGGCTGGGCGCGCGGCTGGTGTCGGAGTGCACGCAGTTCGCGCGCCGCGCCGGCTACCGCAAGCTGCGCCTGTGGACGCAGAGCAACCTGCTCGCGGCGCGCACGCTGTACCGGCGCGAGGGCTATGAACTCATCGGCACCGAACCGCACCACAGCTTCGGCCACGACCTGGTCGGCGAGATCTGGGAGATGCCGCTTGGCTGAACCACAGGACTGCCCCTGCGGCAGCGGGCGGCCCTACGCGGCCTGCTGCGGCCGCTGGCATGCCGGCGAGCAGCATCTGTGCGCGCCGGATGCCGAAGCGCTGATGCGCTCGCGCTATGCGGCCTTCGTGCTGCAGCGCGAGGACTACCTGCTGGCCACCTGGCACCCGCGCACGCGGCCGCCGCGGGTCGACTTCGAGCCCGGGCTGCGCTGGCTCGGGCTCGAGGTCCGGCGCCATCAGCTCACCGGGGCGGACGAGGCCATCGTCGAGTTCGTCGCGCGCAGCAAGCTGGGCGGCCGCGCGCACCGCCTGCACGAGACCAGCCGCTTCGTGCGCGAGGGCGGGCACTGGCTGTACGTGGCGGGCGAGATCGCCTGAGCACGCATCGACAATGGGCCGATGCGCAACGGTCCTCTGCTGGCCGCCCTGGCCTACATCCTCTGGGGCATCTTTCCGATCTACATCAAGCAAGTCGCCCAGGTGCCTGCGCTGGAGGTGGTGGCCCACCGCTCGGTGTGGTCGCTCGTCTTCATGCTGGCGCTGCTGGCGGTGCTCAAGCGCTTCGCCTGGCTGCGCGAGGTGGTGCGCCAGCCGAAGGTGCTGGCGGTGTTCACGCTCAGCGCGCTGCTGCTGTCGGCGAACTGGCTGGTCTACGTCTGGGCGGTGAGCCACGACCGGCTGCTCGATGCCAGCCTCGGCTACTTCATCAATCCGCTGGTCAACGTGATGCTGGGATTCCTGGTGCTGCACGAGCGGCCGCGGCCCTGGCAATGGGCGGCGGTGGCGCTGGCCGCGGCGGGGGTGCTGTGGCTGGCCATCGCGGCTGGGCAGCTGCCCTGGATCGCGCTGGTGCTGGCTGCGAGCTTCGGGCTCTACGGCCTGCTGCGCAAGACCGCGACCCTGGGCGCGATCGAAGGGCTGACGCTGGAGACGCTGGTGCTGGCCCCTTTGACGATCGGCGTGCTGCTCTGGTTCTCCCTCGGCGGCCGCGGCGCGTTTGCGCGCGGCGATCTGGCGCTGGACGTCTGGCTGGTGCTGGCCGGGCCGTTCACCGCGGTGCCCTTGTTGCTGTTCGCCGCCGGCGCGCGCCGGGTGACGATGGCCACGCTGGGCCTGTTGCAGTACCTGGGCCCGACGATCGGGTTCCTGCTCGGCGTGTTCGTCTACCACGAGCCTTTCGATCCGGCGCGCGGCGTCGGCTTTGCGCTGATCTGGACCGCGCTGCTGATCTACAGCAGCGAAAGCCTGCTGCGGCTGCGTGCCGCCACGGCCGCACCTGTTGACCGTTAGCTCGGCACGCGCCAGCCGCCGCCCAGTGCGCGGATCAGGCCGACCGCCGCGACCTGCCGGTCGGCCAGCACCTGGGCCAGCGCGCGGCGGGCGGTCAAGGCGGACACCTGGGCGGTGACGACCTCGGTGTAGCCGACCTGGCCCGCGTTGTAGCGGTTCATCACCTGCTGCTCGGTCTGGTCCGCCGCCGAGGAGGCCTGGCGGCGGAGCGCCTCCTGCTGCTCCAGCACGCGCACCGCGGCCAGCTGGTCCTCCACGTCCTGGAAGGCCGCCAGCACCGTCTGCCGGTACTGCGCCACCGCCTGTTCCCAGGCCGCCTTGGCCTCGTCGACCCGCGCCGAGCGCGCGCCGCCGTCGAACAGCCCCTGCGCGACGGCCACGCCGAGCGACCAGGTGAAGGCCGAGGCGCTGAACAGCTCGGACAGGCGCGCGGCACTGTTGCCGCCGCTGGCGCTCAGGTTCAAACTCGGAAAGTAAGCGGCCTGCGCGACGCCGATCGACGCGTTGGCAGCGGTCACCCGGCGCGCGGCGCCGGCGATGTCCGGTCGGCGTTGCAACAGCTCGGCCGGCAGCCCGGCCGGCACCGCCGGCACGGTGGGCGCCGCAGGGCCGGCTTCCGCCACCGAGAAGTCGGCCGGCGCCTGGCCCACCAGCACCGCCATCGCGTGCTCGAGCTGCGCGCGCTGGCGTTCCAGCCCGGCGAGGTCGGCCTGCGCGTTGGCCAGCTGGGTCTGCGCCTGCAGCACGTCGCTGCGCTGCGCGATGCCGGACTCGTAGCGGTTGCGGGTGATGCGCAGCGAGCGCTCGTAGGCCGCGATGGTGGTGCGCAGCAGGCCGGTCTCGGCCTCGGTCTCGCGCAGCGAGAGGTAGTCGCTCACCAGTTCGGCCTGCGCCGACAAGGTGGCCGCTGCCAGGTCGGCCGCACTGGCCTGGGCGCGCGCCTCGGCGGCACCCACATTGCCGCGCAGCTTGCCCCACAGGTCGGCCTCCCAGCTGCCGGTCAGGCCGAGCTGGAAGCGCGATGTCGCCGCCGTGTCGCCACCCCCGCCGCTGCGGTTGCCACTGCCGGTGGCGCCGATCACCGGCATCAGCGAGGCCCGCTGCTCGCGCACCAGCGCGCGGGCCTGGGCGAAGGCGGCTGCCGCGGCGGCGACGTTCTGGTTCGACACTGCGACACGCGGCACCAGCGCATCCAGCACCGGGTCCTGGAACAGCTGCCACCAGGAGCCACGTTCCAGCGCATCGGCCGGCGCGGCCTGCATCCAGCCGGGCACGGTCTCCTTGAAGCGTGACGGGCTGGCGATCTGCGCTGCGGGTGCGGCCGACTCCGGCAGCTGCGCACAGCCGGTGAGGAGGGCCAGGGCCGCCATGAGCGCCAGCGGTCCGCGGTGCGGAGTCAGGGAGGGCTGGATTCGGTTCATGTCCGTTGTCGGCCCAGAGCGGCGTTTGGCCGCTCTGGGCCATGAGGCCCTGTATGCACCGCTCCCCCGCGCCCCCTCCAAGCGGGGGCTCCAGCATGTTCGACTGCACCCCCAGCCCCCTCCCGGAGGGGGCACCGGCTTGAATGACGAGTCGGCCATCTGGCCGACCGACGCCGGCGGAGTCCGCCGCGCTGCCAAGACGGTCGGCGCGGCGCAGGGTGCGCCGGCCCAAGGCCGGCTGGTCGGACAAGCTGGAGCCCGCCTCCTGGAGGGGGGCTGGGGGGTGGCGATGAACAAGCTGGAGCCCCCGCTTGGAGGGGGCTCGGGGGAGCGGTACGGACGGGCCCATGGCCCGGAGCGGCCAAAGGCCGCTCCGGGCCGAAACCAGCAGCTGGCGAGTGTCCAGACGACTTCATGGCAGACCTTGTGCACCGGAACTCGCCCGGCTCAGCCATCGTTCGTGGGCCCCGCGCCGGCGCAGCTTGTCCAGCAGCAGGTAGACCCCCGGCGTGGTCAGCAGGGTCAGCAACTGGCTCGCGACGAGGCCGCCGATGATCGAGATGCCCAGCGGGCGGCGCAGCTCGGCGCCTTCGCCGAAGCCGATGGCCAGCGGCAGCGCGCCGAGGGCGGCCGCCAGCGTGGTCATCAGGATCGGCCGGAAGCGCAGCAGGCAGGCCTCGCGCACCGCCTCGAGGGCCGAAAGGCCGCGTGCACGCTCGGCCTCGATCGCGAAGTCGATGATCAGGATCGCGTTCTTCTTGACGATGCCGATCAGCAGGAACACGCCGATCAGCGCGATCAGCGAGAACTCCAGCCGGAACATCAGCAGCGCCAGCACCGCGCCAACGCCGGCCGAGGGCAGCGTGGACAGCACGGTGATCGGGTGCACCAGGCTTTCGTACAGCACGCCGAGCACGATGTAGATCACCACCAGCGCGGCCAGGATCAGCAGCGGCTGCTGGCCCTGCGACTGCTGGAAGGCGGCCGCCGTTCCCTGCATGCTGCCGCGTACATTGGTGGGTAGGCGGATGTCGGCCTCGGCCTGTGCGATGGCCGCGCGCGCATCCGACAGCTTGGCGCCCTCGGCCAGGTTGTACGAGATCGTCGTCGCCAGTTCGCCGTCCTGGTGGTTGACGCTGCTGGGCGCCGCCGCCTCGCCGAAGCGCGCCACCACCGGCAGCGGCACCATCGAGCGCACGGTGGTGTTCACCGCCGCGCCGGTGGACGCGTCGCGCAAGCCCACATTCGCGCTGCTGCCGGCGGCCACCATGGTGTTGCCGACGAAGCGCGAGGGCACCTGCACGTCGTGGAGCGCGGCCGGGCTCTGCGTGTAGCCCGGCGCCACTTCCATCACCACGTGGTACTGGTTCAGGTCGTCGTACAAGGTGGCCACCTGGCGCTGGCCGAAGGCGTCGTACAGCGCGTTGTCGATGTCGCGGTTGGTCATGCCCAGGCGCGCGGCGTTGTCGCGGTCGATGGTCACGAAGCTCTCGACGCCGTTGTCCTGCTGGTCGGTGTCGACGTCCACCAGGTCGGGTTGCGTCTTCATCGCGTCGGCCAGGCGCAGTGCCCACAGCTTCAGGTC
>CAZXLI010000222.1:0-11366 GCA_964641795.1 uncultured Bordetella sp.
TGGTGCAGGCAGTTGTAGTCGCCGGGGCCGTAGCGCAGGATCAGCGGCGTCGGCCGGGTCTGGCCGGCCTGGTGGCAGCGTTCGAGGAAGGCCGGCAGCGTCGGCGGGAACTGCCCGTCGAGGCCGAGCGCGCGCTGCCAGCGGTTGGCGATGGGCACCAGCTGCGGGTACAGCGCCTGGCGCAGTGCCTGCAGCAGCGGCGGCAGCGGGTAGGCGAAGTACTTGTATTCGCCACGGCCGAAGCCGTGCCGGGCCATCACCACGGTCGAACGGAACCCCGATGCGCGGCCATACAGCGCCGCCAGCTGTTCGCACTGCGCGCGGTCCAGCAGACCGGGCAGCAGCGCATGGCCGTTGGCGTCGAGCGCGCGCTCGATGGCGGGCCAGTCCGGCCGCTCGGCAGCGGGTGGGGTCGGGGTGATCGTGCTAACGATCATGGTGTGCGTCCATGCGCCATGCCGGGTGGAAAGTGGCGATGCCGGCAGTCTAGGCAGTCGCGGTGGCGCGCGCACCCCGATCCTTGCGGTCGAATTCGCGGCCGCCGGCGGCCGGGCGGCTTTGCAGCGCCTTGTTGCAGTTGGCCTGCCAACGCCGGACCGGGTTGCGGCGTTAGCCACCCAGGGCCTGCGCCGCGGGCTCGGCCATGGAGAGCAAGCATGAAGAACGTCAAGCAGCGCCTGATGCCGGCGCTCGCGGCTGCGGCTGCGGCCCTGATCGCCCTGTCGACCCCGGCCCAGGCCGGCAATATTGGCACGCCCACCACCTACAGCGGCCTGCAGTGGTTCACCTCGTTCAATGCCGATGGGCTGACCACCTGCGGCGAGCTGATCGTCGATGCCACCGGCGACCTGGTGCGCAGCGACGCGCTGGCGGTGTACGGCGCGCTGAACTGCAACCCCGGCGTCTACGGCGTGACCGGCAGCGTGTTCACCGCCAACGACGGCACGCTGAACCTGACCTTGCTGGTGGGCGGCTACACCGTCTCGTGCCCGCGCATCAGCGGCTACGCCGGCAACTGCACGGTGTACGACGGATCGTGGGTGGTGCGCGGCACCGGGCGGGTGCAACTGCTGTGAACACCGGTGGGCGGCCCCTGGCGGCGCTGGCCCTGCTGGCCACGCTGGTCGGCTGCAGCGAGCGGCCGCATGAGCCGGTGAAGGTGATCGCCGCGCCGCGCGCCGAGTCGCCGGCCATGGCGCCGCCTGCGCCGGTGCCGGCGCTGCCGGCGCCGGCGAGTGCCCCGGCATTGCCGGCCGCCACACCGCCGCCGGTGGTGGCGCGGGCCGAGCCGCCGACGCCGGCTTCAGCGCCGCTGCCCCGGTTGCGCCAGGCGGGCGAGCCGAATGGCAATGCGGCGTTCCGTGCCGCGCTCGAAGAGAAGTTCCGCGCCCAGGGGCAGGCCGGCGCCACGCCCTGACCGGGCGTGGTGGGCCCGGGCGGCGGCCGTGGGTCCGCCGTGGGTTGCGCGCGGGCTTACTGCGGCGCCGGGCTGGTCGGTGGCAGGTCGGCGCCCATCTCGCTCGCCAGCAGCGTCGGCAGGCTGCTGCCCACCGGTTTGCCGCGCCGGCAGGCCGCCGCGGCAGCGGCTTCGAGCTCGGCGCGAATCTGCGCCACGGTGCCCACCAGCCAACGCCCGCGCAGCGAGTAGACGATCAATTCCTGCTCGCCGCTGCCGCTTTCGCCGGCAGCGCGGCGCTGGCGCAGCTCGTGCAGTGCGCGGCCGGCGTAAGAGTCTTCGCCGCGTGTTTCGACGACGATCTCGGCCAGCGATTCCTGGCACAGGATGGACACCGGCACGCGGCGGTCGCCGCCCTGCCGCCGATCGGGGCTGACGCCCGGAATCCAGGGTGTATTGCTGCCGCCCATCTACCTCTCCTTGCCTGGCCACCCCGGTACCCGGAGCGCCTTGCAAGCCATTCTGCGCCTGCGTGCGGCCCGCGGTCACGCCCGAAAAGCGGGGGCAATCCGGCCCTATCCCGCGCTCGCCGGCGGTGACAGCAGTTGTTCGACGAAGCGTGCGCGTTCGGCGCGCTGCGCCGCGTTGCCCTGGCGCGGCATCAGCGACTCGCCGACCACGTAGGTGTAGAGCAGGAAGGCGCGCGAGCGGGCCTCGGCAATCGGGCAGCCCAGCGAGGAGAACACCTGCGCGATGTAGCCGATGCGGCTGGCGTCGGCCTCGTCGACCGCGTGGCGCGCCATTTCGTCGCGGCGCGCCCAGGCGCGGATCGCCAGCTCGATGCGCGCCGCCCGGGTGGCCGAGCGGCCGCGGAAGGGCAGCGAGATCACGTCGCGCAGCTGTTCACGCGGGTCGGCATGGGCATGCTCCAGCCGCTGCGTCAGCGCCTCGGTGGCCTGCTCGCGCCAGGCCTGCAGCACCGCGCGCAGCAACTCCTCGCGGTCGCGGAAATGCCAGTAGAAGCTGCCGCGGGTGACGCCCAGCTCGCCGGCCAGCACGTCGACCCGCACATGGTCGATGCCCTGGTCGACCAGCACCTCGGTGGCGGCCTGGATCCAGGTTTCGGGGCTGAGCTGGCTGCGCGCGCTGTCCTTGCGGCGGGCGGATGGGGATGTGGCGGTGGGGGGGCTCAAGCGCGGCATCGTGAACGACGGACAGACCCTGGATGATGCCATGCACTTGTGTACGGAAACGCGAGGAAACCCTGATGCCCGGAGAGGCTGGCATGACTACCATCCCCATCAATACACAACTGTATGGTCTGACGCATGGGTGCCTTCTTCGACGATCCCCGCCTGCTGGCCCCGCCACGCGTCGTGCGCGTGCCCTTCGACGACGGCAGCGTGGTGCTGCGCTCGCCCGAGCCGCTGAAGCCCTATGCCCGCTGCGTCGGCGAATGGCTGGAGCGCTGGGCCGCCGAAACGCCCGATGCGCCGGCCTTCGCCGAGCGCCGGCCCGACGGCCAGTGGCGGCGCCTGAACTGGCGCGAAGCGCGGGCAACCGTCGGCCGCATCGCGCAGAGCCTGCTGGGCCTGAAGCTGAAGGCCCAGGCGCCGGTGGTGGTGCTGTCCGACAACGGGCTCGACCACCTGCTGCTGATGCTGGCGGCCATGCACGTCGGCCGCGCGGTGTGCACCGTCTCCAGCGCCTACTGCCGGCTGACCAAGGACTACACCAAGATCCACGGCATCCTCAACACGCTGGGCCCGGCGCTGGTCTATGCCGACAATACAGACGTGTACGGTCCGGCGCTGGCCCATGCCGGGCTGGACGCGGTGATGGTGTTCAGCCGCGGCGCGGAAAGTTTCCCCGGCGCGCTGGCCTTCGATTCGCTGACCCGCACCGCCGAGGGGCCGGCGGTGATGCAGGCCTTTGCCGAGGTCACGCCCGACACCCATGCCAAGTACCTGCTGACCTCGGGCTCCACCGGGCACCCGAAGGTGGTGATCAACACCCACCGCATGCTGTGCGCCAACCAGCAGATGATCGCGCAGGCCTGGCGCTTCCTCGAACACGAGAAGCCTGTCATCGTTGACTGGCTGCCCTGGAGCCACACCTTCGGCGGCAACCACAACCTGAACCTGGTGCTGCGCAACGGCGGCACGCTGGTGATCGACGAAGGGCGGCCGGCGCCGGGCCTGATCGAGAAGTCGCTGGCCAACCTGCTGGAAGTGCAGCCGACGATCTACTTCAACGTGCCGCGCGGGCTGGACCTGCTGCTGCCCTACCTTGAAAAGGACGCGGCCGCGGCGCAGCGCTTCTTCGAGCGGCTGCGCGTGGTGTTCTATGCCGGTGCCGCGCTGCCGCAGGCCAGCTGGGAACGGCTGCAGGCGCTGGCCAAGCGTGTGCGCGGCGAGGAGATCTGGCTCACCACCTCCTGGGGCTCGACCGAGACGGCGCCGGCCGTCACCAGCGCACACTGGCAGCTCGAGCGGGCCGGCGTCATCGGCCTGCCGCTGCCGGGCGTGGAGCTCAAGCTGGTGCCCAACGGCAGCAAGCTCGAGATGCGGGTGCGCGGCGTCAGCGTCTTCCCGGGCTATCGCGACGCACCGCAGCTCACCGCCAAGGCCTTCGACGAAGAGGGCTACTACTGCATCGGCGACGCCGGCCGCTTCGCTGACGAAGCCCGGCCCGAGCGCGGCGTGGTGTTCGATGGCCGCGTGGCCGAGGACTTCAAGCTCACCACCGGCACCTGGGTCAGCGTCGGCACGCTGCGGGTGCGCGTGGTGTCGGCCCTGGCGCCGCTGGCGCAGGACGTGGTGATCACCGGCCACGACCGCGACGAGGTCGGGGTGCTGGTGTTCCCCAGCGCCGAGGGCGCGGCGCTGCCACCGGGCCAGCTGGCCGAGCGCATCGCTGCGGCGCTGAAGGCGCTGAAGGCCGAGGGCGGCGGGTCGTCGCAGGTGCCGGTGCGCGCGCTGGTGCTGGCCGAGCCGCCGAGCGCCGATGGCGGCGAGATCACCGACAAGGGCTACCTGAACCAGGGTGCCGTGCTCAAGCGCCGCGCCGCGCAGGTCGAGGCGCTGTACGCCGGTGCGGCCGGCGTGGTGCGCGCAGGCTGATGCCAACGACATCCGAAAGACTGCTGTGACGACACCCCGCGGCCTCTACCAATCCTTCGACGACGTCTGGCTGCTCGACGGCCTGCGCACGCCGATGGTCGACCACCAGGGCGCCTTCGCCGAGGCCAACCCGATCGACCTGGGCATCAAGGCCGCGCGCGCGGTGCTGGCGCGCACTGGCATCGAGGGCAGCCAGGTCGAAAGCGTGCTGGCCGGCAACATGGCGCCCGGCGGCTTCGACCAGTTCTACCTGCCGCGCCACATCGGCCTGTACGCCGGCGTGCCGCTGGCGGTGCCGGCGCTGATGTGCCAGCGCATCTGCGGCACCGGCTTCGAGCTGTTTCGCCAGGCCGGCGAACAGATCGGCGCCGGCATCGCGTCGCTGGCGCTGGTGGTGGGCACCGAATCGATGACGCGCAACCCGATCGCCGCGTTCGACCACCGCGGCGGCTTCCGGCTCGGCGCGCCGGTGGGCTTCAAGGACTTCATGTGGGAATCGCTGACCGACCCGGCCGCGGCGGTCTCGATGATCCAGACCGCCGAGAACCTGGCCACCGAGTACGGCCTCACGCGCGAGGCGGTGGATGCCTTTGCGGCGCAGTCGTTCAGCCGCGCACTGGCCGCGCAGGCCTCGGGCTGGCTGGCCGGCGAGATCGTGCCGGTGAGCGACGAACGCTTCGAGCTGCCCGGCTACCGCCCGCGCCGGCTGCGCCTGGCCGGCAAGGCCACGGTGGTGGAACAGGACACGCACCCGCGGCCGACCACGCCCGAGGCGCTGGCACGGCTGCGCGCGGTGTTCGATGGCGGCGTGCAGACCGCCGGCAACAGCTCGGCGCTGACCGATGCGGCCGCCGCCGCGCTGGTGGCCAGCGGCGCGGTGGCGCGCGACTGGCAGCGCCAGGCGGGCCGTGCGCCGCTGGGCCGCATCGCCGCGGCCGCGGTGGTCGGTGTCAGGCCGGAAGTGATGGGCATCGGTCCGGCGCCGGCGATCCGCCTCTTGCTCGACAAGAGCGGCCTCCGGCTGGCCGACATCGCCCGCTTCGAGGTCAACGAGGCGCAGGGTGCGCAGACCCTGGCGGTGGCGCGCGAGCTGGGCCTCGATCTCGACAAGCTCAACGTGCATGGCGGCGCGATTGCGCTCGGCCATCCGCTGGCCGCCACCGGCGTGCGGCTGACGATCACCGTGGCGCGGCAGCTGCAGCAGATCGGCGCGCGCTGGGGCGTGGCCTCGGCCTGCATCGGCGGCGGCCAGGGCATTGCGCTGCTGGTCGAGAACGGCGAGGCCTGAGCGACGAGGTGCCCCGGCGACAATCGCCGCATGACGACGATGTCCGCCCGCGGCCTGCCGGCCGCACCCACCCAGGCCGAAGACCTGGCCGCGCTGACCGTGGCGCAGTGGCAGGCCGTGCTGGCGGCCGATCCGCGTGACGCGGCCCCGTGGTTCGAGGCCGCGGCCCGCCTGGGCCATGCCGATGCGCAGGCCGTGCTGGGGCAATGGCTGCTGGACGGCCGCGGCCTGCCGCGCGATGCGGTGCGCGCGCTGCACTGGTTCCACTGTGCCGCGCAGCAAGGCCATGCGATGGCCATGAACATGGCCGGCCGCTGCCACGAGCAGGGCTGGGGCACGCCGGTGGACTGCGACAAGGCGGCGCACTGGTATCGGCAGGCGCTGCGCAGCGGCCTGCCCGAGGCGCAGTACAACCTGGCCAACCTGCTGGCCAGCGGCCAGGGCGTGCCGCGCGACGCGGCGCAGGCCTACGCGCTGTACCGCCAGGCGGCGGAGCAGGGCTATGCCAAGGCCTACGCCAAGCTGGGCCGCTTCCACGAGGACGGCCAGGTCGTGCCGCGCGATGCCGAAGCGGCCTTCGACTGCTACCGCCGCGGCGCGGAGGGCGGCGACTTCCGCGGCCAGTTCAGCTATGCCGGCATGCTGGCCGCGCGCGGGCGCCAGGCCGAGGCGCTGCACTGGCTGCAGCAGGCGATGCGGACCGCGACGCCGCGCTACCTGCAACAGGCCGGCGCGGTGTTGCGGCAGTCGCCGGATGCAGCGGTGCGCGCCCTGGCCGAGCAGATGCTCGCGCGTGCCGCCGCCACCGAGCCGGCGCCGGCCTGAGACAGCGCTAGGACGAGGGCCGGGGCTTCAGGCCCGGCAGGTCCTGTTCCACCTGCTTGTACGCGGCCTCGGCCAGCGCCAGCAGCCGCTCGCGCGGCAGCTTGCCCACCAGCGCGCAGCCGTACCCTTCCTCGGCCCAGTAGAACATGCCGAGCTCGCCTTCCTGCTGGTAGCGGAACGAGGTGCTGGCGCCGGGCTCCGGCCGCCGCAGGTAGACCGTGACGCGCTGGCCGCTCCCGTTCTGGTACATCAGCTGCGCGCTCGGGCCCTGGGCATCGGGCAGCAGCCGGCCGCCCACCAGCGCGAAGCCCTGCGCGCGCAGATCGAACAGTCGCACCGGCATGTCCAGCCGCTTGGTGAGCCAGCGCGCCAGGTGCTCTTCCTGCGCGCGCTGTTCCTCCGGCCGGCCTTCGGCGACGTTCACCTCCACCGGGTGCCGCACTTCCGGTGCGTAGACCGCGTGGGCCACCGCGGCGCGCTGGGTCCAGCTGCCGCGGGCGGCGGCCAGGTCCCGGGCGGGCTTGAGCTGCCACACCAGCGTGCCGCCCAGCAGCCCGCCGCCCACCAGCAGGCCGGCCGCCGCGGCTGCCAGCCGCCACGACCGCCAGGCTCCGCCGCCGAGGCTGCCGTTGCGGCCACCTTCGCGCACGGTGCGTTGCAAGGCCTCGGGCACCGGTTCGTCCAGCACCGGGTCGAAGCGGGCGCGCAGCGCCTCGCGGTCGGCCGCCCACAGGCGCACGCGGGCCGCGTCTTCCGGGTGCGCGCGCAGCCAGTCCTCCACGGCGGCGCGCGCCACATCGTCGAGTTCGCCGTCGAGCCATGCCGACAGCGTGCCGTCATCGGGTTGTTCCACGTAGCTGTCCATCTTCACACCACCCGCCGCAGCGGCCGCACCTTGGCATCCGGTGTCGGGGCCCGTCCACGGCCTTCAAGCCAATCGCGCAGCACGGCCCGCGCGCGCGAGACGCGCGACATCACGGTGCCGATCGGGATGCCCAGTGCTTCGGCACACTCGGCATAGCTCAGTTGCTCGACGCTGACCAGCAGCAGCGGCTCGCGCTGTTCGGGGGTCAGCCGCGCCAGCGCGGCGGTCAGGTCGATGCGCAGCCCGATGTCGACACCGGGGTCGGCATGGTGGGCGTCCTGGTGCTGCTGCACCTGCTGCGGGTCCAGCACCTGCAGCCGGGCGTCGCGCCGCCGGCTGTCGAGGAACGCGTTGTGCGCGATCGACAGCAGCCACAGCACCATGTCGCGCCGCTGGTCGAACTGGTGCCAGTGCGACAGCGCACGTTCCAGCGTGGACTGCACCAGGTCGTCGGCCGGCGCGGCCTCGAACACCAGCGATCGGGCGTAGCGCCGCAGCCGCGGGATCGCGGCGAGCAGTTGCTGGCGGAAGGAATCGGGAGCGTCCACGCGGAGCCTACGCGGCAGCAGGCCGCGCTATTCCGCCGCGGCGCGGCGTGGGCGAGATTCTCAGGCCGCGCGGAACAGCTGCTGCAGCTTCAGGCGCCAGCCCGGCCGGGGCGCCGCCGGCATCGGGGACCGCCTGGCCGCGGGGCGTGCCTCCACCTGCAAGGCGGCGGCAGGACGCCAGCGCTGCAGCAGGCGCAGCGGCGGCGGGGCGTCGGCCGGTGCAACCTGGGGGGCCGCGGCGGCTTGCAGGCCGGCGGGCAGGCGCATGTCCATCAGGGTTCTCCAGGGTTCGGCGGGTCGCCGAAGAGGTCTGCCGATACTAGGCGCTGCGTTTTATGCAGGCAACGCCGCGATCTGCAGACCAAGCTTGCGTTTCTGCAGTGTTCGTCCGGATACTCGGCCGATGGACGAACTGAACTGGAGCGACCTGCGCTATGCGCTGGCCATCGGCGCGGCGGGCAGCCTGGTGGCCGCGGCGCGCCAGCTGGGCGTGAACCACACCACCGTGCTGCGCCGGCTGGACGCGCTGGAGCAGCGCCTGGGTGCGCGCCTGTTCGAGCGCCAGCGTGCCGGCTACACCCCGACCGAGGCCGGGGCGCTGGTGCTGGAGCAGGCGCGCCGCATGGCCGACCAGGCCGACGAGATCGAGCGCCGCGTGCTCGGCCGCGACCGCGAGCTGACCGGCCCGCTGCGCGTGACCACCGCCTTCGTGCTGATGGCGCACCTGCTGCCCCAGCCGCTGGCCGATTTCGCGCGCGACTTTCCGGGCATCGAGGTCGAGGTGGTCGAGAACGCGTTCCTGGTCGACCTGACGCGCAAGCGCGCCGATGAATCCGCTGCGTGGACCGGCCGCGAGGCCGATGTGGCCGTGCGACTGACCTCGCAGGTGGCCGAGCACCTGGTCGGCCGGCCGCTGGGCATGACGCATTGCCGCGTCTATGCGCGCCGAGGCGCCCAGGGGCTGCCGCAGGCGGTGGAACCGCTGGCCACGCTGATCCGCGAGGCGCCCTGGGTCACCTTCGAGCGCGATGCGCAGGCCCGCGTCTACGACCAGTGGATGCGCGAGCAGCTGGCCCAGGCCCAGGTGCGGCTGCGGGTGGACATCTTCAACGCGGTGGCGGCGGTGCTGCGCACCGGGCTGGGCGTGGGCATCCTGCCGACCTTCATGGAGCCGCAGCACCCGGAACTGGTGCCGGTGTCCGAGGTGATCCCGGAGCTGTCGGTCCCGGTGTGGATGCTGACCCACCCCGACCTGCGGCAGACGGCCCGCGTGCGGGCCTTCATGCAGCATGTGGGCGACGGCGTGGCCGCGCTTTTGGGAAGCTAGCGGCAGGGCGCGCCGGGGCCTACTGGTTGGAGGCCGTCAGCACCTCGGCCATGTCGGTCAGGCCGGCCAGCACCTTCTCGATGCCGTCCTGGCGCAGCGTGATCATCCCGCCATCGAGCGCGGCGGCCTGCAGCGCGTCGGCGCCGGCGCGGTGGCGCACCAGCTCGCGCGTGCGGTCGCTGGCCAGCATCAGCTCGTGCAGGCCCAGCCGGCCCAGGTAGCCGGTGTGGTCGCAGGCCTCGCAGCCCACGCGGTGCCAGGTCATCACGCGGCCTTCGGCATTGCCATGCTGGCGGCGCCAGCGCTCGATCAGCGCATCCATCGTCACGCCGCGGCCGCCGCTGCTCTCGGCGTACTGCTGGGCCAGTGCGCGCAGCGCGTTGTCGTCCAGCGGCCGTGCCTCGCGGCAACGCGTGCACAGGCGCCGCACCAGCCGCTGCGCCAGGATGGCCAGCAGCGAATCGGAGAACATGAACGGGTCGAGCCCGATCTCCAGCAGCCGCGTGATGCTCTCGGGCGCCGAGTTGGTGTGCAGCGTGGACAGCACCAGGTGCCCGGTGAGCGAGGCCTCCACCGCGATGCGGGCGGTCTCGGCGTCGCGCATCTCGCCGATCATGATGACGTCGGGGTCGGCGCGCAGGAAGGTGCGCATCGCGGCCGCGAAAGTCCAGCCGATGCGCGGGTTCACCTGCACCTGGCGCAAGCCCTGCTGCGTGATCTCCACCGGGTCCTCGGCGGTCCAGATCTTGCGCTTGGCGGTGTTCAGCTCGCGCAGCACCGAATGCAGCGTGGTGGTCTTGCCGCAGCCGGTGGGGCCGCAGATCAGGATCAGGCCGTAGGGCTTGGCCATCATGCCGCGCAGGCCGGCGAGCACGGGCGCCGACAGGCCGATCGATTCGATCGGCATCGGCCGCAGCCCCGAGAGGATGCGCAGCACCACGTCTTCCAGGCCATGCAGCGTGGGCACCGTCACCATGCGCAGCTCGACGCGCGCGCCGCCGAAGCGGGCGAAGGCGATCTTGCCGTCCTGCGGCTTGCGGCGCTCGGCGATGTCGAGGTCGGCCATGATCTTCAGCCGCGCCACCAGGGCGAAGCGCAGGCGCTGCGGCAGCTCGAGGTAGGGCACCAGGTCGCCATCGACGCGCAGGCGCACGCGCACCGGCTGGCCCTCGCCGGTCTCGATGTGGATGTCGCTGGCACGCAGGCGCACCGCGTCGGCGATCATCGCGTTGACCAGCCGCACCAGGGCGTTGTCGGACTGGTTCAGCACCGCCGGGTCGATGTCGACGTCGGCCTGGCCCTCCTCGGCCAGCGCGTGGGCCAGCGTGGCCACTTCGCTGGTCGACCCATCGCTGCCACTGCCGGCGGGGCCCCGGAACGCCGCGGCCAGCGCCGCCGGCAGGGTGCCGGGCAGCGCCATCACCGGCAGCACGCGCTGCTCGGCGGCAAAGCGCAGCTGCTCCAGCAGCGCCTGGTCCCAGGGGTCGGTCATCGCGACGACCAGTGCGTCGCCATGCTGCATCAGCGGCAGCACCTGCTCGCGCTCGGCCAGCGCGCGCGGCAGGCGCGCCAGCACCTCGGCTTCCGGGCTCAGGCGCCGCGGGTCGACCAGCGGCACGCCCATCCACGAGGCCAGCGCGCCGTTGAGCTGCAGCGGCGTGATCGCCCCGCTGTCCACCAGCAGCTGGCCCAGCAGCCGGTGCGGGCGCAGCTCGCGCTGACGCGCCAGGGCGGCCTGCAGCGCGGTGGCATCGATGATGCCGCGCTCGATCAGCGCTTCGCCCAGGTGGCGCGCGCGTGGGCCTTCGGGCTGGGCGAGGGCCTGGCGCAACTCGTCCAGCGATCCGGGCAGTGTGCGTCGTGGGAGGGGCGGCGGGGCCGGATGCGGGTCCAGGCCCATCGGTTCGGTGTCGGCTTCAAGCTTCATGTCGGCTGCCAGACTAGCTGTTGAGTTTCAACAGGTTGTTCCCGACCAGGCGGGACGCTGGAGGGCGG
>CAZXLI010000223.1:0-11350 GCA_964641795.1 uncultured Bordetella sp.
GAGCCTACGACGCCGAACGCCGCCGCCTCGGTCGCCGTCGCCCAGCCGAGATAGATTGAGCCCAGGACGAACAGGATCAGGATCACGACCGGAATGAGATGGCGCGACGCGACAATCCGGTCGATGAAGCTGAGCCCGCGCTCGGCCGGGGGAATCTTGCCGGGATTGAGCAGCGCCCAGACGATCACGTAGCCCATGAACAGCAGCGAGAGCATGATGCCGGGAATGATGCCGGCGATGAACAGCTTCGCGATCGAGACATCGGCGCTGACGCCGTAGACGATCATGATGATCGAGGGCGGGATCAGCAGGCCCAGCGTGCCGGCGCCGGCCAGCGAACCGACGGTGATGTCGTCCGGATAGCCGCGCCGCTTCAGCTCGGGCAGCGACATCTTGCCGATGGTGGCGCAGGTGGCGGCGCTCGACCCGGAGACGGCGGCGAAGATGGTGCAGCCGATCACGTTGGTGTGCAGCAGCCGGCCCGGCAGCCATTGCATCCACGGCGCCAGGCCCTTGAACATGTCCTGCGACAGCCGGGTGCGGAACAGGATCTCGCCCATCCAGATGAACAAGGGCAGGGCGGTCAGCGTCCAGCTCGAGGCCGAACCCCAGATCGTCAGCGCCATTGCGTCGCCGGCGGGCCGGCTGCTGAACAGCTGCATGCCGATCCAGGCCACGCCCGAGAGCGTGAGCCCGATCCACACGCCGCTGGCGAGGATGACGAAGAGCGCCGCGATCAGCAGCGCGGTGACAGCGAGGTCACTCATTGTGCAAAGCCTCGTCGGTGGTGGCCTGCACGCGCTGGCCGCGCAGCTCCAGCACCAGGTCGTCGAGCAGCGCGACCAGCAGCACGACGGCGCCGAGCGCCATCGACAGCTGGGGCAGCCAGAGGGGTGTCGCGTCGCTGCCGGTCGACACGTCGTTGAACTCGCGCGACTGCCAGGCCAGGCGCACGCTGTACCACGCGAACAGGCCGGCCAGCAGCGCGCCGGCCAGCAGCGTCCACAGCTCGAGGCCGCGGCGCCAGCGTGGCGAGACCGCCTGCACCAGCAAGGTCACCCGGATGTGCTCGCCACGCTTGAGGGTGTGGGCCAGCGAGAGAAAGCCGCTGGCGGCCAGCAGGTAGCCGGCGTAGCCATCGAGCCCGGTGAGGTTGAAGCCGAACTGCCGGCCGACCACCGAGGCCAGGATGGCCACCAGCAGGCCGACCATCGCCAGCGCGGCCAGCGCGGCACAGCCGTCGTAGACGGCATCGAGGACACGGCGCATCGCGGGTTCCGGCGCCGCGTCAGTTCTTCGGTGCCGGCATCGCGGCCTGGGCCTTCTTGAACGCAGCCACCACGGCCACGTTCTCGGCCCCGGCGGTCTTCTCCCAGTCGGCCAGCATGATGTCGCCCACCTGCTTCAGGTCGGCCTTCAGCTTGGCGTGCGGGCGGTGGATGGTCATGCCCTTCTCGGTCAGCGCGTTCTTGTACCAGTCGTTCTTCTCCTGGCTCACCTTCCAGCCGCGTGCTTCGGCATCGGCAGCGGCCTTCAGCACCGCCTCCTGGCTCGGCTTGTCCAGCGCATCGAAGGCCTTCTTGTTGACCAGCACCGCGTTCTTCGGCAGCCAGGCCTGGGTGTCGTACCAGTTCTTGATGTGTTCGTAGGTCTTGCTGTCGTAGCCGGTAGAGCCGGAGGACATGTAGCTCTCGACCACGCCGGTGGCCAGCGCCTGCGACAGCTCTGCGGCCTGGATGGTGACCGGCTGCGCGCCGATGAGTTCGGCGATCTTGGCGGTGGCCGGGCTGTAGGCCCGCCACTTGATGCCCCGCATGTCGGCCACCGAGTTGATGAGCTTCTTGGTGTAGATGCCCTGCGGCGGCCAGGGCACCGAGAACAGCAGCTTCATGCCCTGCGTGCCGAGCTGTTTGTCCAGCACCGGGCGCTGGGCGTCGTACAGCAGCTTGGCTTCCGCGTACGAGCTGGCGAGGAACGGGATGCCATCGAGCGCATAGATCGGCGCTTCATTGGCGAAGTTGGCGAGCAGCACCTCGCCGATCTGAGCCTGGCCGCCTTGCACGGCGCGCTTGATCTCGTTGGCCTTGAACAGCGAGGCATTCGCATGCACCTGAATCTTCAGCTTGCCGCCGGTGGCCTTCTCGACATCTGCGGCGAACTGGGTCAGGTTCTCGGTGTGGAAGTTGCTGGCCGGGTAGGCTGCGGGCAGGTCCCACTTGGTCTGGGCCTGGGCTGCCAGGGCAGCCAGCGCGCCCAGCAAGGCGGCGGCCATCGAGCGAAAACGCATGAGTTTCTCCGTGTCGCGTGTCAGCCCCCGAGAATAGCGGTGCTTTCGCTGCGGCTTCCATGGGGATTGATCCGAACACCAAGCAAACGGCCGGCCAGCCCCGCCTGGGGGTGCTGATGCTCGACACGCGCTTCCCGCGCTGGCCCGGCGACATCGGCTGCGACGCCAGCTGCCGCCTCGCGCCGCTGCGGGAGGTGGTCCGCGGCGCCGTGCCGCGCGAGGTGGTGGCCGATGCCGCGCAGCTGGCGGCCTCGGGCTGGGCGCAACGGTTCGCCCAGGCCGCGCAACGGCTGCAGGCCGCTGGCGCTTGTGCCATCACCACCAGCTGCGGCTTCCTGGTGCTGCTGCAGGCCGAGCTGCAGGCCGCCGTGCGCGTGCCGCTGGTGAGCTCGGCCCTGCTGCAGCTGCCGGCCCTGTTGGCCCAGGCGCCGCAGGTGGGCGTGCTGACGATCGATGCCATGCGCCTGGGGCTCGCTCATCTGCGGGCGGCCGGCGTCGCCGACGCCGATCTGCCCCGCGTGGTGATCGAGGGCCTGCCGCCCGAGGGCGCGTTTGCCGCGCCGATCCTGCGCGACGCGCCCCGGCGCGACCGCGCCGCCGCCGAGGCCGATCTGCTGCAGGCCGCGCTGCGGCTGCAGCAGCGCGCACCGGCGCTGCGCCACGTGGTGCTCGAATGCACCAACATGCCGCCGCATGCCGCAGCGTTGGCCGCAGCCACCGGCTGGCACCTGCACGGGCTGGCCGATGATCCACGGCTGGCGCCGTACTTCGATGCGCCGGAGAGGCAAGCATGAACCTGCGCTTCGTCGAGGCCTACTACTGGGCGGTATCGCTCAAGAGCGTGACGCGGGCAGCCGAGAAGCTGTTCATCACGCAGTCGGCGTTGTCGGCACGCATTGCCGCGCTCGAGGAAGAGCTGGGTGTGCTGCTGCTCGACCGGCGCGACAAGCAGTTTCGCGTCACCGCCGTCGGCCAGCGCTTCCACGCGCATGCCCAGCGCCTGCTCGAGCTGCAGCGCCAAATCAAGACCGAGCTCGGCAGCGAGGCCGCGCATCCGGCCTTGCTGCGCATCGGCGTGATCGAGTCGGTGGCGCACAGCTGGCTCACCGACTGGCTGCAGGAACTGGGCAAGGGCCCGATGCGCTACGAGCTCGACCTGACGGTGGAAACCACGCCGCTGCTGACCGAGCAGATCCGCCGCGGCACGCTGGACCTCATCGTCGCGGCCGAGCCCGCCGGTGGCGCCGGCGTGCGTACGCTGGCGCTGGCGCCGATGGAAATGGTCTTCGTCGGCCATGCCGTGCTGCACCCGCGCAAGCGCTTCAGCCTGCAGGACCTGGCGCGCTTCGACATGATGACCTTCCAGCGCGGCTCGCAGCCGCACGTGGCGCTGCTGGACGTGTTCCGCCGCGGCGGCGTCGCGCCGCCGCGCGTGCACGCGATCTCGTCGATCGCGTCGATGGCGCAGCTGGTCGAGGGCGGCTTCGGCATCGCCACGCTGCCCAAGCCCGTGGTGCAAAGAATGTCACGCCGCCTGCCGCTGCGCGTGCTGGGCACCGACACCACGCTGGCGCCGCTGACCCTGCACGCCAGCTACCGCGACGAGCCCGGCAGCACGATGATCACCTCGGCGCTGCAGGTGGCGGCCCGTCTGGCGGGCACCGCGAAGGCCGTGCGCGCCGGCAAGGCCTGATCGAATTTTTTGCTGACCTGACACAAAAAATTCGCGTTTGCCCGAGGAGGACCCGCGCTCCAAGAATCCGCCCATCCTGTGACCACCTCATGAAAGGGCGACTCGTGAAGAAGCGTTGGACCTCCCCCCTCGTGGCTGCTGCGCTGACCTTGGCCTTCAGCGCCTCGGCATTGGCACAGCAGGAACTGAAGATCGGCGTGATCTACCCGCTGACCGGACCGCTCGCTTCCAGTGGCGCCGAGATGCGGCAGGCGCTGGAACTGGCGGCCGACATCGTCAACAACGGCGCGAAAGGCATCAAGGACCTGCCGTTCTCGGCCGGCGGCGGCCTGCCCAACCTGAAGGGCGCCAAGATCAAGCTCGTGTTCGCCGATCACCAGGGCAACCCGCAGGTCGGTGCCACCGAGGCCGAGCGCCTGATCACGCAGGAGAAGGTCACCGCGCTGGTCGGGGCCTACAACAGCAACGTCACCGCCACCGCCAGCCAGGTGGCCGAGCGCATGAAGGTGCCGTTCCTGAACCCCGAGTCGAGCTCGGCCTCGCTGACGCTGCGCGGCTTCAAGTACTTCTTCCGCACCACGCCGCACGACGACCTGTTCGTGCACAACGCCTTCGACTTCATGAAGGACCTGGAGGCCAAGAAGAACATCAAGATCGGCTCGATCGCCACCTTCGCGGAGAACACGCTGTGGGGCAACGAGGCCTCGAAGCTGCAGTCCAAGCTCGGCGGGCTGCAGAACTACAAGGTCGTCAAGCAGGTCACCTACCCGGCCAAGACCACGCAGCTGACCTCGGAGATCCAGACGCTGAAGGCCGCCGCGCCGGACGTGGTGCTGCAGTCCTCGTACAGCGAGGCGATCCTGTCGATGAAGACCTACAAGGAACTGGGCTACCTGCCGGACATGATCCTGGCCAACAACGCCGGCTTCACCGACAGCGAGTTCATCCGCACGCTGGGCAAGGACGCCGAGTACGTCATCACCCGCGAGGTGTGGGCGCTGGACCTGGCCACGCGCAAGCCGCTGATCAAGCAGGTGAACGACCTGTTCAAGTCGCGCAGCAATGTCAACTTCACCGGCAACTCCGCGCGCAGCTTCACCGGCCTGCTGGTGATGGCCGATGCGATCAACCGTGCCGGCAGCACCGACCCCGAAGCCATCCGCAAGGCGCTGAGCGACACCAACATCCCTGGCGACAAGCTGATCATGCCGTGGAAGGGCGTGAAGTTCGACGAGAACGGTCAGAACACGCTGGGCGCCGGCATCCTGGTGCAGGTGGTGGGCGGGCAGTACAACACCGTGTGGCCCTTCGACCTGGCGGCGCGCGACGTGGTGTGGCCGATGCCCAAGTGGGACCAGCGCAAGTGAGCGCCTGAAGCGCCCGACGCACGACCGGACACCTCCATCATGAGTTCCGACATCCTGCTGCAGACGCTGGCCTCCGGCGTGCTGATCGGCCTGATCTACGCACTGGTGGCGATCGGCCTGACGCTCATCTTCGGCGTCATGGACATCGTCAACTTCGCGCATGGCGAGTTCCTGATGCTGGGCATGTACGCCAGCTTCTGGCTCTTCGCGCTGTTCGCGCTGGACCCGCTGTTCAGTCTGCCGGCCACCGTGCTGGTGCTGTTCTTCGGCGGCAAGCTGCTCTACAAGCTGGTGATCAAGCGCATCATCGATGCGAGCAGCCTCAGCCAGATCTTCACCACCTTCGGGCTGATGCTGCTGCTGCGCGGGGTGGCGCAGTTCCTGTGGAAACCCGACTACCGCACCATCGAGAACTCGCTGGTGGCCGGCAGCGTGAAGTTCCTGGGCATCCAGGTCGGGCGGCCGCAGGTGGTGGCCGGCATCGGCGCGATCCTGGTCACCGGCCTGGTGTACTTCTTCCTCAACCGCACCAAGCTGGGCGCGGCGCTCGAGGCCACCGCGGCCGACAAGGAAGCGGCGCGGCTGATGGGCATCGACTCCAGCCGCATGTTCTCGCTGGCCTGGGGCATTGCCGCCGCCTGCGCCGGCGCGGCGGGGGTGCTGCTGTCGACCTTCTTCCCGATCTTTCCGGACGTCGGCGCCAACTTCATCCTGATCGCCTTCGTCGTCGTCAACCTCGGCGGCTTCGGCAGCGTCACCGGCGCGTTCTGGGCCGGGCTGCTGGTCGGCGTGATCGAGGTGATGGGCGGGCTGCTGCTCGGGCCGCAGTACAAGCTGGCGGTGGTGCTGCTGCTGTTCCTGGCCGTGTTGATGTTCCGCCCGCAAGGGCTTCTCGGGAAGGCATGACATGTCGGCCGTACTCACACTTCCGCGCATCGGCCTGGCGCTGGTGGCCATTGCCGCCGTCGCGCTGCCCTTCGCGGTGCAGAACCCGACCTGGCTGAACCTGGCAGTGCTGGCGCTGATGGCCGCGCAGACCGGCGTGGCCTGGAACCTGATCGGCGGCTATGCCGGCCAGGTGTCGCTCGGGCACGCCGCGTTCTTCGGCGTCGGCGCCTACACCTCGACGATGCTGCTGATCAACGTCGGCCTGAACCCCTGGCTCGGCATGCTGGCCGGCGGGCTGGTGGCGGCGGCCTCGAGTGCGCTGTTCGGCTGGAGCTGCTTCCGCCTGAAGGGCCACTACTTCACGATGGCCACCATCGCGGTGGCCGAGATCGTGCAGATCGTGTTCACCAACTGGGACTTCGCCGGCAGCGCGGTGGGCCTGACGATCCCGATGGACAAGCAGGGCCTGGGCGCGATGGTGTTCGCCGACAAGGCCGGCTACTACTGGCTCGCGCTCGGCCTGCTGGCGCTCACTTTGGCCGCTACTTTCGCCGTCGAGCGCAGCTTCCTCGGCATCTACTTCCGTGCCATCAAGGACGAGCCGGATGCCGCGCGCAGCGTGGGCATCGACATCGCCCGCTACAAGCAGGTGGCCCTGAGCCTGAGCGCCTTCTTCACCGCGCTGGGCGGCAGCCTGTATGCGCAGAAGGAGCTGTACATCGACCCGGGTTCGGTGCTGTCGACCTCGCTGTCGATCAAGATGGCGCTGGTGTCCATCCTCGGCGGCGTCGGCACCTTGTTCGGCCCGGCCATCGGCGCGGTGGCGCTGACGGTGATCGAGGAGTTCTCGCGCAGCAGCTTCGGCGGCAGCGGCCGCGGCACCGACGTGGTGATCTACGCCGGCCTGATCGTCGTGATCGCGATGTTCTACCCCAGCGGCATCGTCGGCAGCTGGCGCAACTGGAAGGCCCGCCGCGCCGCGCGGGCCGCGCACGGGGTGGCGGCGGAGGCCACCGCCAAGACGGAGGTGGCGGCATGAGCCTCTTGAACTTGCAGGGCGTGGGCAAGCGCTTCGGCGGCCTGACCGCAGCGCAGGACGTGTCCTTCAGCCTCGAGGCCGGCCAGATCGTCGGCCTGATCGGGCCCAACGGCGCCGGCAAGACCACGCTGTTCAACTGCGTGGCCGGCTTCTTCGCGCCGAGCGAAGGGCAGATCCACCTCGGCGGCAAGGCCATCGCCGGCCTGTCGCCCGAGGCCTGCGCCCGGGCTGGCGTCGGCCGCACCTTCCAGATCGCGCGGACCTTTACCAGCATGTCGGCCGGCGAGAACGTGATGGCCGGCGCATTGCTGCGCTCGCGCAGTGTCAGCAAGGCGCGTGAGCTGGCACGGCAGTGGCTGGCCTTCGTCGGTCTCGAGCGCTTTGCGGACATGGCGTCCGACCGCATGACCATCAGCCAGCAGCGCCTGCTGGCGGTGGCGCGCGCGCTGGCCACCGGGCCGAAGCTCTTGCTGATGGACGAGGTGATGGCCGGGCTGAACCCGGCCGAGGTGCGCGAGGCGGTGGACGTGGTGCTGCGCATCCGCGACCGCGGCATCGCCTGCCTGATCGTCGAGCATGTGCTCGAAGGGATCATGCCGATCGCCGACAAGATCGTCGTGCTCGACCGCGGCCGCAAGATCGCCGAGGGCACGCCGCAACAGGTCTCCGCCGACCCGGCGGTGATCCACGCCTACCTGGGAGACGAGTGATGCTGGAGATGTCCCATGTGGGCGTCAGCTACGGCGGTGTGCCGGCGCTGTACGACGTGAGCCTGAAGGTGCCGGCCGGACGCATCGTCGCGCTGGTCGGCGGCAACGGCAACGGCAAGTCGACCACGCTGCGCGCGGTGGCGGGCCTGAACGACGTGCAGGCCGGCAGCATCAGCTTCGAAGGCCATGCGGTGCACAAGCTGCAGGCGCACAAGCGGGTGCCGCTGGGCATCTCGCTGGTGCCGGAGGGCCGACGCCTGTTCCCGAAGCTCACCGTCAAGCGCAACCTCGAGCTCGGCGCCTTCACGCGCCGCGACGAGGACGAGGTGGCCGCCGGCATCGACGAGATGTTCACGCTGTTCCCGATCCTGCGGGAACGTGCCACGCAGCTGGCCGGCACGATGAGCGGCGGCGAGCAGCAGATGCTGGCCATCGCGCGCGGCCTGATGGCGCGGCCCAAGCTGCTGATGCTGGACGAGCCCTCCTGGGGCATCGCGCCGAAGTTCGTCACCAAGGTGCTGGACGTGATCCAGCAGGTCAATGCCACCGGCGTGGCCATCCTGCTGGTGGAGCAGAACCTGCACAAGGCGCTGGCCATCGCCCACGACGGCTACGTGATCCAGACCGGTCGCATCGTGCTGCAGGGTGCGGCCAGCGAGCTGGTGCGTGATGAAGCCGTCAAGCGTGCCTACCTCGGACATTGAGCGTCCATCGATGATGTCCACGAGCATGAATTCCCCGACCCGCGATCCCGCCTTCGAAGCCCGCGCGCTGCGCGAGGCCTGCCGCGCCGGCCGCTTCGAGCAGCCCACCGCCGGCTGCGCCCCCGGCCGCCTGCAGGCCAACCTGATGATCGTGCCCGAGCGCGATGCCTTCGACTTCCTGCTGTTCTGCCAGCGCAACCCCAAGCCCTGCCCGCTGATCGAGGTGCTGGCCCCGGGCCAGCGCGAGCCGCGCTGCGCGCCGGGCGCCGACATCGCCACCGACGCGCCGGGCTACCGTGTCTACCGCGACGGGCAGTTCATCGAGGAGCGCCAGGCGATCGGGGAGCTCTGGCAGCCCGATTTCGTCAGCTTCCTGATCGGCTGCAGCTTCTCGTTCGAGGCCGCGGTGATCGAAGCCGGCATCCGCCTGCGCCACATCGAGATGAACCGCAATGTCTCGATGTTCCGCACCAACCGCGCGTGCGTGCCGGCCGGCCGTTTCGAAGGCGAGATGGTCGTCAGCATGCGCCCGGTGCGCGCCGACGAGGTGGCGCGGGTGGTCGAGATCAGCGCGCGCTTCCCGCTGGCGCACGGCACGCCGGTGCACATCGGTGCGCCGGAAGCACTGGGCATCGCTGACCTGGCGCGGCCCGACTATGGCGACCCGGTGCCCATCGAGCCGGGCGAGATCCCGGTGTTCTGGGCCTGCGGCGTCACGCCGCAGTGGGTGGCGCAGCGCAGCGGGCTGCCGCTGTGCATCACCCACGCGCCGGGCAAGATGTTCGTCACGGACCTGGCAGGCTGAACGCCGCCCAGCGGACGAGGCCGGCTGCCGTGCTCGATCGGAGAACAGCATGATTCGACGTCGAGAGTTGGGACTGTTCCTCGCCGCTGCGGCGGCTGGCGTGCAGGCGGCACCGAGCCACGGTGCCTGGCGGCTGGCCACCGGCTACCGCGCCGATTCCTTGCACGGGCTGAACCTGAAGCAGATGGCCGACGAGGTGGCGCAGGCCACCGGCGGCGGCTTGCGCCTCACGCTGCATGCCGAGGGCAGCCTGATCCCGCTGACGCGCATGATGAGCGGCCTCGAAGCCGGCGAGGCCGAGGCCGGCGAGGCCATCATGACCGGGCTGGTGAAGGACATTCCGCTGGCCGGCGCCGACAGCGTGCCCTTCATCGTGCGCAGCTATGCCGATGCACGCCGGCTGTGGCGCCACCAGCGTCCGCTGATCGAGAAGCACCTCGCCGCGCGCGGCCTGCGCGTGCTGATGGCCGTGCCCTGGCCGCCGCAGGGGCTGTTCTCGCAGAAGCCGATCGGCAGCGTCAGCGACCTGCGCGGCCAGGCCATGCGCACCTACAACAGCACCACCGTGCGCATTGCCGAACTGATGCAGGCGCGGCCGGTGGACGTGCCGATGATCCAGGTTGGCCAGGCGTTGGCCGAAGGGCGGCTCAACGCGATGATCACCTCGGCGGTGACCGGTGTCGAGAACCGCGTCTGGACCGGCCTGAAATATTTCTACCCGATCAACGCCTGGTTCCCCAAGAACCTGCTGATGGTGCGCCAGGCGGCCTATGACAAGCTCGATGCCCAGACACAAGGCCGGCTGATGCAGGCCGCCGGTGCGGCCGAGGCACGCGGCTGGCAGGCCAGCGAGCGCGCGGCGGGCGAATCGGTCGAGGCGCTGCGTGCCAACGGCATGCACGTCGAGCCGGTCGGCGCCGAATTCGCCCAGGCCCTGCGCCGCATGGGCGAGAAACTTTCGCTCGAATGGGTCCGCCAGGTCGGCCCCGAAGCGAACCAGATGTTCATCTCCTACTTCACGAACGCATGATCCACCCCCGTAGCGGCCTGCGGCCGCCTCCCCCTCGAGGGGGCAACACCAGCGTCCCGGCAAAGCCGGTTCCACGGTGTCTGCCGGGACCGACTAGCCACTGCTGAGACCACTTCGATGCAAAAGAATCCTTCCCCCCGCTGGCAGTTCTGGATCGACCGCGGCGGTACCTTCACCGACATCGTCGGCCGCCGCCCGGATGGCACGCTGACCACCGCCAAGCTGCTGAGCGAGAACCCCGAGCAGTACCGCGATGCCGCGGTCGAGGGCATCCGCCGGCTGCTGGGGCTGAAGGCCGGCGAGCCGATCACGCCGGAGCGCGTCGAGTGCGTGAAGATGGGCACCACGGTCGCGACCAATGCGCTGCTCGAACGCAAGGGCGACCGCACGCTGCTGGTCATCACCAAGGGCTTCCGCGATGCGCTGCGCATCGCCTACCAGGCCCGGCCGCGGCTGTTCGACCGCCACATCGTGCTGCCCGAGCTGCTGTACGAGCAGGTGATCGAGGCGCACGAGCGCGTCGGCGCCAAGGGCGAGCTGATCCAGGGCCTGGAGACGGCCTCGCTGCGCCGCGCGCTGCAGGCCGCCTTCGACAGCGGCATCCGCTCGTGCGCGATCGTCTTCATGCACGGCGACCGCTACCCGGCACACGAGACCGCGGCCGCGGCGATTGCGCGCGAGATCGGCTTCACGCAGATCAGCAGCTCGCACGAAGTGAGCCCGCTGATGAAGCTGGTGTCGCGCGGCGACACCACGGTGGTCGACGCCTACCTCTCGCCGATCCTGCGCCGCTATGTCGAGCAGGTGTCCAGCCAGATGCCGGGCGT
>CAZXLI010000224.1:0-11345 GCA_964641795.1 uncultured Bordetella sp.
CCTTGAACAGGCCGCGCGTGTTGCCTTCGCGCACGAACTTCGACAGGTCGGCGCCGAACAGCACGTTGAAGATCGCGTCGGGCTTGGCATCGGCCAGCGCCTGCACCACGCTGCCTGCGTCGAGCTTGCCCAGCGGGGGCGCCTGCTCGGCGACGAACTCGACATCGGGCTGCGCCGCCTTCAGCAGCGCCTTGAAGGTGGCCACCGCCGACTGGCCGTACTCGTAGTTGGGGTAGACGATGGCCCAGCGCTTCTTCTTCAGCTTCACCGCCTCGGGCACCAGCATCGCCGACTGCATGTAGGTGGAAGGCCGCAGCCGGAAGGTGTAGTGGTTGCCGCTGCCCCAGACGATCTTGTCGGTCAGCGGCTCGGAGGCCAGGTAGAAGAACTTCTTCTGCTTCGCGAAGTCGGCCAGCGCCAGGCCGATGTTCGACAGGAAACCGCCGGCCAGCACGTCGACCTGCTCGCGCGAGATCAGCTCCTCGGCGGCGCGCACCGCGTCGCCCGGGTTGCCGTTGTCGTCGCGCGTGATCAGCTGCACCTTGCGGCCGGCCACGCCGCCGGCGGCGTTGATCTCCTCGACCGCGAGCTCCATGCCCTTCTTGTACGGTTCCAGGAAGGCGGGCTGCACCTTGTAGCTGTTGACCTCGCCGATCTTCAGCGTGGTTTGGGCCGAAGCGGCCAGCGCGCTGGCAGCCAGCAGGGCCGCGGCGAAGAGGTGTCGGGTCATGCTCAGAGTCCTCCGGAGTGGGGAAATCGACCGCGAGGCAGAATACCGCATTTCGCCGCGTTGGTGAATTTCATGTAGTCGTTGCTACATGAACGCAACAGCGGCATGCTTCGCGACATTCCTCCTCGCCCCTCCCCTGACGACCATGAGTGCCTTCAACGAAGAACGCGTGCTGAGCGTCCACCACTGGACCGACCGGCTGTTCACCTTCACCACCACGCGGGACGCTTCGCTGCGCTTCTCGAACGGCCATTTCACGATGATCGGCCTGCGCGTCAACAACAAGCCGCTGCTGCGCGCGTACTCGATCGTCAGCGCGAACTACGAGGAGCACCTCGAGTTCCTGAGCATCAAGGTGCCCGACGGCCCGCTCACCTCGCGGCTGCAGCACATCCAGGTGGGCGACAGCATCATCGTCGGCCGCAAGCCCACCGGCACGCTGGTGATCGACTACCTGCTGCCCGGCCGGCGGCTGTACCTGATGTCCACCGGCACCGGGCTGGCGCCCTTCATGAGCATCATCCGCGACCCGGCCACCTACGAGAAGTTCGAGCAGGTGGTGCTGGTGCACGGCGTGCGCCAGGTCGACGAGCTGGCCTACCACGACCTGCTGGTCGAGCACCTGCCGAACCACGAGTTCCTGGGCGAGATGGTCACCAGCCAGCTGCGCTACTACCCCACCGTCACGCGCGAGGCCTACAAGAACATGGGCCGCGTCACCGAACTCATCGAGACCGGCAAGCTGACCAACGACCTCGGCCTGCCGGCGCTCGATGCCGCACAGGACCGGGTGATGATCTGCGGCAGCCCGGCGATGCTGCGCGACCTGAAGCACATGCTCGAATCGCGCGGCTTCAAGGAAGGCAACACCTCCACGCCCGGCGACTTCGTGATCGAGCGCGCCTTCGCTGAACAGTAGCGGGCCCCCGGCCGCCTGGCGGCCGCCCCCTGCCGGGGACACGCTACGGGTCATGCCGCTGTCATTGCGGGCCGATAGGGTCTATCGTCATCCAGACGAACGAGACCGGAGGGTCCGATGAGCGAACCCGTTGACAGCAGCCGCCGCGGCTTTCTTCGCGTCGTGGGCCAGGCGGCCGGCGCCACCACCGCGCTGTGCACCTTTCCGCCGGTGATCCAGCAGGCGCTGGCCATTCCACCGAACCGGCGCACCGGCACGATCAACGATGTCGAGCACATCGTGATCCTGATGCAGGAGAACCGGTCCTTCGACCACTACTTCGGCACCCTGAACGGGGTGCGCGGCTTTGCCGACCCGTTTCCGATTCCCGTGCCGGACTCGCCGGGCATCAGCGGCAAGACCGTGTGGTACCAGCCCAACCAATTGCCGGCCACGCAGCCGGGCGGCACGCCGGCGGTCATCGCGCCGTTCCGGCTGAACACGGTGCAGCAGTTTCCGGTGATCCGCGTGCAGGGCACGCCGCACTCGTGGTCCGACGCCCAGCTGGCCTGGAACCACGGCCGGCTCAACGCCTGGCCCAAGGTCAAGCAGAACCACTCGCTGGGCTACTACGCCGAAGCCGACCTGCCCTTCCAATGGGCGCTGGCCAACGCGTTCACCGTGTGCGACGCGTACCACGCCGCCTCGCAGACCGGCACCAACACCAACCGGCTGTTCCAGTGGACCGGCATGAACGATCCGCTGGGCACCGGCAACGGCCCGGCCACCTACAACGACTACGACGACTTCGATGCCGATCCCGGGCACAACGGCGGCTACTTCTGGACCACCTACCCCGAGCGGCTGCAGGCCGCCGGCATCAGCTGGCAGGTGTACGAGAACATGGCCGACAACTTCACCGACAACCCGCTGGCCGGCTTCCAGAGCTTCCGCGCCGCGTGGTTCCAGACACCCGGCTACTCGCAGGCGCTGCGCGAGCGCGGCGTCAGCACGCGCGACCTGGACCTGCTGCGCGCCGACGTGCTGGCCAACCGCCTGCCGCAGGTGTCGTGGATCGTCGCCACCGCGGACGGCTCCGAGCATCCCGGCCCCTCCAGCCCGGCGCAGGGTGCCGACTACACCTCGCGCGTGCTGGAAGCCCTGACGGCCAATCCGGACGTGTGGTCCAAGACCGTGCTGTTCGTCAACTTCGACGAGAACGACGGCTTCTGCGACCATGTGCCGCCGCCGGCAGCGCCCTCGTACCAGCGCTGGAACGCCGATCCCGCCAAGGCGGTGCTGGCCGGCGCGTCGACCGTCAGCACGCTGGGCGAGTACCACGAGATCCTGGTGCCCTACAACGACAACGCGCTGGAGCGTGCGCTGCTGCACCGGCCCTACGGCCTGGGGCCGCGGGTGCCGATGTACGTGGTGTCACCCTGGAGCCGCGGCGGCTGGGTCAATTCGCAGGTGTTCGACCACACCTCGGTGCTGCGCTTCGTCGAGCAGCGTTTCGGCATCGTCGAGAGCAACATCAGCGCCTGGCGCCGGGCGGTCTGCGGCGACATGAGCAGCGCCTTCAACTTCGCCGACCCCGACGACAGCGCCTTCTTCGCGAACCTGCCGGCCACGCTGGAGCGTGCCAATGCCGCGCGGGCGCTGACCCAGCACACCACGCCGGCGCTGCCCGCCGTCACGGCCTTGCCATCGCAGACCGACGGCGTGCGCCCCTCGCGCGCGCTGCCCTACGAGCTGGCGGTGCATGCCAGCGCGGGCCTGGACGGCCTGGTGCCGAAGCTGCAGCTGCAGTTCGTCAACAGCGGCCGGCAGGCGGCGGTGTTCCAGCTGTACAACCGGCGCCAGCTCGACGACCTGCCGCGCCGCTACACGGTGGAGGCCGGCAAGCAGCTGGCCGACAGCCTGATGGCCGCGCCCGATGGAGGTTATGACTTCTGGCTGCTGGGTCCCAACGGGTTCCACCGCCACTTCACCGGCAAGCTGCCGGCTGCGCTGGCACCGCGTGCCGCCAACCCGGACGTGCAGGTGGGCTTCGACACCGCCACCGGCGACCTGGTGGTCAAGCTGCTGAACCGCGGCCTCGCCGGCTGCACGCTGACGCTGAAGGCCAACCGCTACCAGCCGCGCAGCACCGACTACGTGCTGCCGCCGCGCGGCGAGACCACCACCCGCATTCCGCTGCAGGCGAGCAACTTCTGGTACGACTTCAGCGTCACGCAGCGCGACCAGCCTGGCTTCAGCCGGCGCTTCGCAGGCCGCATGGAGACCGGCGCGCCGTCGGTCAGCGATCCGGCGATGTTCGGGCCAGCAATCGGCAATCAGCTGATCGTCGGGTGATTCAAGACGGCGCTGCGGTGCGTTGTGCCAGCGCCCAGTCGATGTGCTCGCGCAGCAGCGCATCGGCACCGTCCCGCGCCTGGGCCAGCGCCCGGGCCAGGTCCGCATCGCCGGTCTCGCGCCAGGCGTTGCCCAATGCCACCGCCAGGTTGCGCCGCCAGCGCGCATGGCCGATGCGGCGGATCGCGCTGCCTTCGGTGTGCTTGAGGAACGCGGCCTCGTCCCACTGCCACAGCACCAGCAGGCCGGCGCCGGACAGCGCCTCGCGGGTGTCGAAGTCCGGCACCGTCGCGCGCTGCGCGAACTTGTTCCACGGGCAAGCCAGCTGGCAGTCGTCGCAGCCGTAGATGCGGTTGCCGATGGCGGCGCGGAACTCCGCGGGAATCGGCCCGTCGAGCTCGATCGTCAGGTACGAGATGCAGCGCCGCGCATCCAACCGGTAGGGCGCGACGATCGCGCCGGTCGGGCAGGCCGTGAGGCAGGCCTCGCATTGGCCGCAGTGCGCGCTGACGCCTGAAGTGAGCGGCAGCGGCAGGTCGACATAGATCTCGCCGAGGAAGAACATCGAGCCCGCCTCGCGCGACAGCACCAGCGTGTGCTTGCCGCGCCAGCCGATGCCGCTGCGCTGCGCCAGTTCCACCTCCAGCACCGGCGCCGAATCGGTGAACACGCGGTGGCCGAAGGGCCCGATCGCCTGCTGCAGCTGGTCGGCCAGCCGCTGCAGGCGCTGGCGCAGCACCTTGTGGTAGTCGCGCCCCTGGGCGTAGAGCGAGACGACCGCTTCGCGCGGGCGTTGCAGGCGCTCGAAGCCGACGGCCTGCCAGCCCTCGGGCACGCGGGCCGGCAGGTAGTCCATGCGCGCGGTGATGACGCGCACGGTCCCCGGCACCAGTTCGGCCGGCCGCGCGCGCTTCAAGCCATGCGTGGCCATGTAGTCCATGCGGCCGTGGAAGCCGGCGGCCAGCCAGGCCAGCAGGCCGGGTTCGGCCGACTGCAGGTCCACGTCGGCCACTCCGATCTGGGAGAATCCGAGCCCATGCGCCCAGCCCTGCAGGCGCTGCAGCCAGACGGCCGGGTCGGCCGCAGTGGCCGCGTCGGCCGGGTCGACCCGGCGCTTTCCTGCCTCCTGCCCCGATTCGTGACCCTGACGCATCCGCCGATTCTAGAAACCCGCCTGCTGCACTGGCCCGACGAAGCGGCCTGCGAGGCTTTCGCCCGCGCGCTGGCGTCCAGGCCCGAGATCGGCGATGCGACGATCGAACTGCAGGGCACGCTCGGCGCCGGCAAGACCACCTTCGTGCGCCACCTGCTGCGCGCGCTGGGTGTCGGCGGCCGCATCAAGAGCCCGACCTATGCGGTGATGGAGCCCTACGCGCTGCCCGGCGGTGGCACGGCCGCTCACTTCGACTTCTATCGCTTCGACGATCCGCGCGAGTGGTTCGATGCCGGCTTTCGCGACGTGTTCGCCGCGCCGGGCCTGAAGCTCTCCGAATGGCCGGACAAGGCCGGCGGCCTGCTGCCCGCACCCGACCTGCGCCTGACCCTTAGCGTGCAGGACGACGACAGCCGCGCGCTGCGCCTGGACGCCTTCAGCCCGCGCGGCCAGGCGCTGCTGCCATGAAGCCGACGACGACGCCGCCCCCCATCAGCCGGCGCCGTGTGCTGCAGCGGGTGGGCAGCACCGTGCTGCTGCTGGGCGCGGCCGACCTGGCCTTCGGCGCCACCATCCTCGCGGTGCGGGTGTGGCCGGCCTCGGACTACTCGCGGGTGACGATCGAATCCGACCAGGGTTTGTCGGCGCGGCACTTCCTCACCGACAACCCGACCCGCCTGGTGATCGACATCGACCAGCTCGAGCTCAACGGCGCGCTGCGCGAGCTGGTCGGCAAGGTGCGGGCCGAGGATCCGTACATCGCCGGCGTGCGCGTCGGCCAGTACCAGCCCAAGGTCGTGCGCCTGGTGCTGGACCTGAAGCAGCCGGTGGCGCCGCAGCAGCTGGTGCTGGCGCCGGTGGCCGCCTATGGCCATCGGCTGGTGTTCGACCTGTACCCGACGCAGCAGCGCGACCCGCTGCTCGAACTGATCCGCGACAAGGAGCGCGCCGAGCAGCAGGCAGCCAAGAGCGTGCAGGACGCGCTGGGCGAGTTCATCGGCCGCATCGACAAGCCGGTCGCGCCGGCGCCCTCGGCCTCCACCCCCACCCCGGCACCGCCGCCGCTGGTCGAGCGTTCGACGATCCCCGCGCCTTCGGCCTCGCTGCCGCCGATGATGACGCCGGCCCCGCCGCCGCCGCTGCAGATCCCGCCGGAGGAGCAGCGCCGTATCGACCGGCTCGTCGTGGTGGCGCTGGACCCCGGCCACGGTGGCGAGGACCCGGGCGCCGTCGGCCCCAGCGGCCTGCGCGAGAAAGATGTGGTGCTGGCCATCGGCCTGAAGCTGCGCGACCGGCTCGACAGCGTGCCGGGCATGCGGGTGATGATGACGCGCGATGCCGACTTCTTCGTGCCGCTGCAGGAGCGGGTGCGCAAGGCACGGCGGGTGCAGGCCGACCTGTTCGTGTCGATCCACGCCGATGCGTTCCTGACGCCGCAGGCCAAGGGGGCTTCGGTGTTCGCCCTGTCGGAGAACGGCGCCACCAGCGCCGCAGCGCGCTGGATGGCCAACAAGGAAAACGCCGCCGACCTGGTGGGCGGCGCCGGCGCAGTCTCCGTCAAGGACGCGCAGGTGCTGCGGCTGATGCTGGACATGAGCACCACCGCGCAGATCAAGGACAGCCTGAAGATCGGCCGCGAGGTGCTGGAGCGCATCGGCCGCGTCGGCAAGCTGCACAAGGGCCAGGTCGAGCAGGCCGGCTTCGCGGTGCTGAAGGCGCCCGACATCCCCAGCATCCTGGTCGAGACGGCCTTCATCTCGAACCCCGAGGAAGAAGCCAAGCTGCGCGACGCCGACTACCAGGACAGGCTGGTCGAGGCCCTGTTCACCGGCATCCGGCGCTACTTCGCGCGCAACCCGCCGCTGGCGCGGCAGCGCATCCTGTAGTCGATCAGGCCGCGCCGCGCTGGCGCCAGCGCGCGCGCAGGGCACCGCCGATCACGATCAGCCCGGGCACCAGGATCATGGCCCAGATGATCAGGTTCAGGTTGGCGGTCACCCAGGGGATGTTGCCGAACAGGTAGCCCGCGGTCACCAGGCCGGCCACCCACAGCGTGCCGCCGGTCACGTCGTAGAACGTGAACTTGCTGCGCGTCATCTGCGCCACGCCGGCCACGAACGGCGCGAAGGTGCGGACGAAGGGCATGAAGCGCGCCAGCACGATGGTGATGCCGCCATAACGCTCATAGAACGCGTGGGCCTGGTCGAAGGCCTTCTTGTTGAACCAGCGCGACTGCTCCCAGCCGAACACCCGCGGCCCGATCCAGCGGCCGATGGTGTAGTTGGTCTGGTTGCCCAGCACGGCGGCGGCAATCAGCAGCAGCATCACCAGCGGGTAGTTCATCAGCCCGACACCGGCCAGCGCGCCGACCACGAACAGCAGCGAGTCGCCCGGCAGGAAGGGCATCACCACGAGGCCGGTCTCGATGAAGATGATCAGGAACAGCAGCGCGTAGACCCATGCGCCATAGGTTTCGACGAACACCCGCAGGTGCTTGTCGACATGGAACACGAAGTCCAGCAAGAAGGTGACGATCTCCATGGGGCGACGATTATCGGGGCCGTTCGCGACAGCCTGAATTTGTTCACGAACGTAGCTATCGCATTCGGGAATACGAGCATGCCACCCGGCTGCGGGTCGTCCCAGACTCGCGCCGATTCATTCACAAGCTGAAACAGCAACCGGGAGACCCGATGATCCGACGCCGCACCCTGCTCAGTGCCGCCTGCGCCGCGCCGGCGCTGGTCGGTCGCGCCTTCGCCGCCGACGCGGGTGTCGGCGATGGCGAACTGCTGCTGGGCCAGAGCGCGGTGCTGAGCGGCCCGCTGGGCGTGTCGATGCAGGGTTTCAACACCGGCGCGAAGCTGGTGTTCGACGAGCTCAATGCGCAGGGCGGCATCCACGGCCGCAGGCTGAAGCTGCTGTCGCTGGATGACGAGCTCAAGCCCGAGCGCGCATTGGCCAACTACAAGGCGCTGCTGGCCGAGCACAAGGTGTTCGCGTTCTTCGGCGGCGTCGGCTCGGGCACCATCGCCGCGGCCGCGCCGGTGCTCAAGGAAAGCAATGCGCCACTGATCGGCAACTTCGCGCTCTCCGACGCGGTGCGCGAGAAGGCCAAGGGCGCCGCGTACTTCGTGCGCGCCACTTATGGCCGCGAGGCGACCAAGCTGGTGCAGCACCTGGGCACGATCGGCATCACCCGCATCGCGGTGGCGCACCTGGACAACCCCGGCGGCCAGGAGGTGCTGGCGCTGGTGAAGGCCGCGGTGCTGGCCGAGGGCAAGGCCAAGGACGTGGCCGGCGCCGCGGCAGTGAAGAACGACGGCAGCAACGCGGTGGACGCCGGCAAGGCCCTGGCCGCCACCGATGCGCAGGCGGTGGTGATGTTCATCGCCGGCCCACCGGTGGCGCAGCTGATGCTCGCGATCGGCGAGGCCGGGGCATCGCCGGCGTTCTACGGCATGTCGGTGGTGGCCGGCGACCAGGTGGCCAAGACCCTGGGACCGAAGCTGCGCGGGCTGGCCACCTCGCAGGTGGTGCCGTACCCGTGGAGCGAATCGGATGCCACCGCCCGCGCCTTCCGCCAGCAATGCGAAGCCGCGAAGGTGCCGGTGGCGTACCACACCTACGAAGGCTACGTGAACGCGCTGGTGCTGGCCGAGGGCCTGCGCCGCGCCGGCCGCGCGATCACCCGCGCCGGCCTGCATGCGGCGATGCGCGCCCTGCGCGGCCGCATCGCCGGCATCGACATCGACTACAGCGGCGGTGACGCCACCGGTTCGCGCTTCGTCGAGCTCGTCCACGTCAGCGCCGAGGGTCGTTTCCGGCGCTGACGGCCCGGCCCGCGCGGGGCCCGGGATAATCCGGGGGATGACCCATCGCCCGATCCGCGAACTGCCCGACGAGCTGATCAGCCAGATCGCCGCCGGCGAGGTGGTGGAGCGCCCGGCCTCGGTGGTGCGCGAGCTGGTCGACAACGCGCTCGATGCCGGCGCCAGGCAGATCACCGTGCGCCTGCTGGCCGGCGGCGTGCGCAGCATCGTGGTCGAGGACGACGGCGGCGGCATCCCGGCCGAACAGCTGCCGCTGGCCCTGAAGCGCCACGCCACCAGCAAGATCGCCAGCCTGGTCGAGCTGGAATCGGTGGCCACGATGGGCTTTCGCGGCGAGGCGTTGGCCGCCATCGCCTCGGTGGCGGAGCTGGCGATTGCCAGCCGCACCGCCGAAGCCCCGCATGCCAGCCGGCTGGATGCGCGCAGCGGCGAACTGCAGCCGGCCGCACGCGCCACCGGCACCAGCGTCGAGGTGCGCGAACTGTTCTTCGCCACGCCGGCGCGCCGCAAGTTCCTGAAGACCGATGCCACCGAGCTCGCGCACTGCCTCGATGCGGTGCGCCGCCACGCGCTGGCCCGGCCGGACGTCGGCTTCACGGTGTGGCACGAGGGCAAGCTGATCGAGCAATGGCGCGCCGCGACGGCCGAGCAGCGCATCGCCGACGTGCTGGGCGAGGACTTCATCGCGCAGAGCCGGCCGGTGGCCGCGCGCATCGGCCCGCTGCAGATCAGCGGCCGCGTCGGCCTGCCCGATGCCGCACGTGCCCGCGCCGACCAGCAGTACGCCTATGTCAACGGCCGCTTCGTGCGCGACCGGCTGATCGCGCACGGCGCCCGCAGCGCCTACGAAGACGTGCTGCACGGCCAGCGCCAGCCGAGCTACGTGCTGTTCATCGACATCGATCCGCAGCGGGTCGACGTCAACGTGCACCCGACCAAGATCGAGGTGCGCTTCCGCGACGGGCGCGAGGTGCACCAGGCGGTGCGGCATGCCATCGAGGCGGCGCTGGCCGCCTCGCGCGCGCCGGCGCTGGCGCTGGCGGAGTCGGGCAGGGACGCCGACGCTGGCGCTGGCGATGCCGATGGCTACGCGCCCTCGCCCGCTGAACGCAGCCCGTTCCGTTCGACCCTGCCGGGCACCGGCTGGCCTGCCCCCGCGCCGATGCAGGCCACGCTGGGCCTGCAGGACCTGGCCGTGCTGTACGCGCAGGAGCCGTCGCCGCGCTGGACGACGCCGGCCGCCAACGCTGCCGCGGCGGACCCGGCCCTGAACGCCGGCGCCCGCAGCGACGACAGCGGCGCCTGGCCGCTCGGCCGCGCGCTCGCCCAGCTGGGCGGCGCCTACGTGCTGGCCGAGAACCAGCATGGCCTGGTGATCGTCGACATGCACGCGGCGCACGAACGCATCGTCTACGAACGGCTGAAGGCGGCGCAGGGCGACAGCGCGCTGGCCGCGCAGCCGCTGCTGATCCCGGCCACCTTTGCCGCCACGCCGACCGAGGTGGCGACCGCCGAGGCGCAGGCCGAGGCGCTGGCCGCGCTGGGCCTGGACATCGCGCCGCTCTCGCCCGGCGTGCTGGCGATCCGGTCGCGCCCCGCCGCGCTGCCGGACGCCGACCCGGTGGCGCTGGCGCGCGCGGTGCTGGCCGAGCTGGGCGAGGTGGAAGCCTCGCGCGTGGTGCAGCGTGCGCGCGACGACCTGCTGGCCACGATGGCCTGCCACGGCGCGGTGCGCGCCAACCGGCAGCTGACGATTCCCGAGATGAACGCGCTGCTGCGCGACATGGAGCGCACCGAGCGCGCCGATCAATGCAACCATGGCCGGCCCACCTGGCGCCAGCTGAGCCTGAAGGAGCTCGACGCGCTGTTCCTGCGCGGCCGCTGAGCCCTGGCACCGAGTCTTTTCCGTCCCTCGATGAATCAACCCGAAATTCCTAACGCAGAAGGCGTGCGTCTTTCCAAGGTGCTGGCCGAGCGCGGCCTGGCCTCCCGGCGCGAAGCCGATGAATGGATCGAGGCCGGCTGGGTGAAGGTCAACGGCGTGGCCGCGGTGCTGGGCCAGCGCGTGCAGCCTGACGTGCAGATCGAGATCGACCCGCGCGCCCGGCGCGAGCAGGCCCAGCGGGTGACGATCCTGCTGCACAAGCCGATCGGCTATGTCTCCGGCCAGGCCGAAGACGGCTACCAGCCCGCCAGCGTGCTGGTGCAGGCCCGCAACCGCTGGGCCGAGGACAAGGCGCCGCTGCAGTTCCACGCCGGCCAGCTGCGCGGCCTGGCACCGTCGGGCCGGCTCCACATCGATTCGCCCGGCCTGCTGGTGCGGACGCAGGACGGCCGCATCGCCAAGCAGCTGATCGGCGACGACAGCGCGGTCGA
>CAZXLI010000225.1:0-11341 GCA_964641795.1 uncultured Bordetella sp.
CGAAGGCCTCGCCAAGGCCGTAGATCACCGATGGGTCGGTCTGCAGCGGCATGCCGATGCGCAGCCGGTTCAGGAAGACGCCGGCGATGCGGGCGCGGTCTTCGCCGCGGCCGGTCTCCTTTTCGACGATCGAGGCCAGGATCAGCGCCTCGTCGGCCGTCTTCAGCGCGAGGTTGGCCGAACGCTCGGCCCACACCGCCGCCAGGCGCTGCTGCATCGTGACCAGCGCGCGCTTGAGCACGGTGATGTCGCTGACGCCGCGGCTGTAGACGTAGGTGTCCGGAAAGAAGCGCCCTTCCGGCGCAACGCCGGGCAGGCCCAGCCGGGCCATCAACTGGGCGTCGTCGAGCGAGGCACTCGCCGGTTTCAGGTTCGGCGCGTTGGCCAGCGCGGCCCGGAACTGGCGGAAGGTCCAACCTTCGATCAGGCGCACCCGCTCGAACGCCTCATCGCCCTGCACCATCTTGGCCAACAGCGTGCGCGGCGTGACGCCCGGTTCGAGTTCGTAGCTGCCGGCCCGGATGCGGCGCGCCTGGCCCGACCAGCGGAACCACTGGTACAGCAGCCACGGGTCGGTCTGCACACCCGCCTGCACCCAGGCCTGGGCAACGTCGCGCGGCGTGCTGCCGGCCTCGATCGAGAGCTCGACGGTCGGCGCGGCCAGCGGCAGCGGGCGGCCCAGCCACCACCAGCCAGCGGCTGCGACGGAAGCAAGGATCAGCAGGAGCAGGAATGACAGGCGGCGCCAGAGCTTCATGCGGCTGACGCGCGGGCGGCATCACAAGGCCCGCCTCGGACATCGAACATGGGGGCGTGATGATAATCCTGGGCATGACCGACACCGCCCTGCCCAGCGGCGCCTTGCGCCTGAACGACTGGGGCCTGATCCGCGCGCGCGGCGCCGACGCCGCGCGCTTCTTGCACAGCCAGCTGACGCAGGACATCGAGCACCTGGCCATGGGCCAGGCCCGATTGGCCGGCTACTGCTCGCCCAAGGGGCGCCTGCTCGCCAGCTTCATCGTCTGGCAACGCGGGCCCGAGGAGATCCTGCTGGCCTGCAGCGCCGACCTGCTGCCGGCAACGTTGAAGCGCCTGTCGATGTTCGTGCTCCGGGCCAAGTGCAAGCTGGACGACGCGAGCGCCGAGTGGGCCCTTTACGGGTTGGCCGGCCCGTCTGCGGCCGCCTGGCTGGGCCCGCGAACGCCGAGCGCGCCGTGGCAGCTGACCACGCAGGACCGCAGCGAGGTGTTACGCCTGCCCGACGCCCAGGGCGTGGCGCGCTGGCTGCTGGTGCAAGCTGGCGACACCGCAGCGCCGGACCTGCCTGCGCTGACGCCCGACGCCTGGCGCTGGCTGGAGGTCCACAGCGGGGTGGCCCGCATCGTCGGGCCGACCGTCGAGCAGTTCGTCCCGCAGATGGTGAACCTGGAACTCGTCGGCGGCGTGAATTTCCAGAAGGGCTGCTATCCGGGCCAGGAGATCGTGGCGCGCAGCCAGTACCGCGGCACCTTGAAACGCCGCGCGATGCTGTTCGACAGCGACGTGGCGCTGCAGCCCGGCCAGGAGGTGTTCCACAGCGACGATGCCGGCCAGCCCGCGGGCCTGGTGGCCAATGCCGGCCAGCTGCGTGAAGGCCAGGCCAGTGCCCTGGTGGAAGTGAAGCTCGCAGCCCTGGGCGGCGGCAGCTGGCACCTGGGCACGGCCGATGGCCCCGCCCTGCGGCCGGGCACCCTGCCCTACACACTGCCGGCCGAGGGCACGTGAGCCGCCGGCTCTTCGTCTACTACAAGCTGCCCGAGTCGCGGTGGACGGCGATCCTGCCGGCACTGGAACAGCTTCAGGCCCGGTGCCGCACGGCCATGCCCGGGTTGCAGGCCGAGCTGATGCGACGGCCCGGCAGCAGCGATGGCACGATCACGGTGATGGAGACCTACGCTGCGCAGGCAGGCCTCGATGACGCGCAGCAGCGCCGCATCGAGTCGGCCTTCGTCGGCCTGTTCAATGAACTGGCGCTGCCGGTCCAGCGCCACACCGAGGTCTTCGAGACACTCGATTGAGACCGACTACAGCGCGCGCACCATCTCGACATGCGGAATGCCGGCTTCCTCGAAGACCGGCCCGCGGGTGTTGAAGCCGGCGCGCGTGTAGAACGGCGCGGCCGACATCTGCGCGTGCAGCAGCGCCTCGCGGAAGCCCCGCTCGCGGGCGGCCTGCATCAGCGCGTCCAGCACCGATCGCCCGATGCGCCCGCCACGCATCGGCGCGAGCACGGCCATGCGGCCGATCTTCGCCACGCCCGGCACGTGTTCGAGCAGCCGCCCGGTGGCCAGCGGCTTGCCGAAGCGGTTGTAGGCCACCGCATGCAGGCACTCGGCATCGGCGGCATCCCATTCCATCTCGGCCGGGATCTTCTGCTCTTCGACAAACACCTTGGCACGGATGGCGCCGGCCTCCGGCCCGAGGGCGTTCCAATCGCCGACCCGCACCTCGACCATCGGCTTGCCGGCCTCGAAGGCTTCCAGCACGTCGCGGAACTGCTGCGGAATCGGCTTCGAGCGCTGTGTCGAGGGATCGGCAAACACGTAGACGAGTTCGCCGCTGACCAGCAGCTCGTCGCCGCGGAACACCGCGCAACCCAGCACCATCGACGAGTTGCCGATGCGCGTGGTGCGCACGCCGACGTCGATGAGGTCATCGAAGCGCGCCGAGGCCTCGTATTCGACCGTCGCCTTGCGCGCATACAGATCGCCGCCCAGGTACTGCATCGTGTCGGCATAGGGCATCGCCATCGCGCGCCAGTAACCCGACACCGCCGTGTCGAAGTACATCAGGTAGTGCGCGTTGAACACGATCTGCTGCATGTCGATCTCGGCCCAGCGCACGCGCAGGCGCTCGGAGAATCGGAAGTCGGTGCGCTTGGTCGTCATGGGAACCAGTGTCTCCGCAGTTGTTCGCCGGCCACCGCCTGGGCCTGGCCCGCTTCCTTCAGCACCCGACCCATCTTGATGAAGTCGTGCGTCATCCCGCGATAGAGTTCGAGCGCCACCGCGACCCCGGCCATGCGCAGCTTGTCGGCATAGGCCAGCCCCTCATCCACCAGCGCATCGCACTCGGCCAGGATCAGGCAGGCCGGTGCCACGCCATCGAGGTCCGGCGCTTCCAGCGGCGCAAAGCGCCAGTCGCGCCGATGATGGTGCGGGATGTAGTGATCGAAGAACCAGCTGACGTCCGCAGCCTCGAGCAGGAACCCATTCGCGAACAGCTTGTGCGACGCGGTATCGGCATGCGCCGTGGTGCCGGGGGTGATGAGCAACTGCAGCGCCAGCGGCAGGCCGATGTCACGCGCATGGATCGCGCAGGTTGCGGCCAGCGTGCCGCCTGCGCTGTCACCGCCGACCGCCAGCCGCGTGGTGTCGAGCCCCAGGCGGTCGCCGTGGTCGGCCAGCCAGCGCATCGCCGCCCAGGCATCGTCCACCGCGGTGGGAAACGGATGCTCCGGTGCGAGCCGGTAGTCCAGGGAGACCACGGCCCCGCCGCTTTTCAGGGCCAGCTGGCGGCACAGGCTGTCATGCGTCTCGATGCCGCCGATCACGAAGCCGCCACCATGCAGGTACAGCAAGGTCGCGGGCTTGCCGGGCTGGTCGGTGTACAGGCGTGCGGGCAGCGCCGTGCCGTCGGCGGCACGCAGGGTCACATCCTCGACCCGCGCAAGCCTGGCGCGCGGCGGCTCCAGCACCTCGGCGGCGGCCAGGTAGGCCGCGCGCGCTTCGGCAGGGGTCTGCGCGTGGAATGGCGTTCGCTTGGCGCGCTGAATGCGCTCGAGCAGGCCGGCCATCGCCGGGGTCAGCAGGCACTGGGATGTCACCGAAGCGCTCGTCGTGGAAGGGGACAGCGAGGATACTGTGCGCTCCACCCTCCTCGCTCGTCGCCTTGCGCCATGGCCCGCATCCTGTACATCACGCAAATCGAAATCGACCACGGCGCGATCACCTGCCTGCCGCAGGAATGCGAGCGGGTCGGCATGAAGAAGCCGCTGGTCGTCACCGACCCCGGGGTGCGCGCCGCCGGCGTGCTGGACAAGGCGCTCGCCGCGTTGGGCGGGATCGACCACGCCGTCTTCGATCAGACGCCTGGCAATCCGACCGAGGCCGCGGTGCGGGCCGCCGCGGAAGTCTTTCGTGCCAGCGGCTGCGACGGGCTGGTGGCCGTTGGCGGCGGCTCGAGCATCGACCTGGCCAAGGGGGTCGCCATCCTGGGCACGCACCCGGGTCCGCTGAAGACCTACGCGACGATCGAAGGCGGCAGCCCGAAGATCACCGAGGCCGTGGCGCCCTTGATCGCGGTGCCCACCACGGCCGGCACCGGCAGCGAGGTGGCGCGCGGCGCCATCGTCATCGTCGACGACGGCCGCAAGCTCGGCTTTCACAGCTGGCACCTTGTGCCCAAGACCGCCATCCTCGACCCCGAGCTGACGCTCGGCCTGCCGCCGCTGCTGACCGCCGCCACCGGCATGGATGCGATCGCGCACTGCCTCGAGACCTTCATGGCGCCGGCCATCAACCCGCCGGCCGACGGCATTGCGCTGGACGGCCTGGAGCGCGGCTGGGCGCACATCGAGCGGGCGACACGGAACGGCCAGGACCGCGAGGCGCGCTGGAACATGATGAGCGCCAGCATGCAGGGCGCGATGGCTTTCCAGAAGGGCCTGGGCTGCGTGCATTCGCTGAGCCACAGCCTGGGCGGGGTGAACCCCAAGCTGCATCACGGCACGCTGAATGCGATGTTCCTGCCTGCGGTGATCCTCTTCAACGCGGCCGCCGAGTCGATGCAGAAGGACCGGCGCCTGCAGCGCATGGCCCACGCCATCGGCCTGCCCGGCTGCGACGACCGCGGCACCGAGCTGGCCGAGGCGGTACGCGCGCTGAATGCGCGGCTCGGCCTGCCGCCTGGGCTGGCGGCGATGGGCGTCACGCGCGACCTGTACGAACGCATCATCGACGGCGCGATGGCCGACCACTGCCACAAGACCAACCCGCGCATCGCCACGCGCGACGACTACCGCGCGATGCTCGACGCTTCGCTGTAGGCGCGGCCCGGTCTCCGCCGGCAGGTCCTGCGACCGCTGCAGTTCGTCATCCCGCGCTGCAGTCCGTCGCATCCGCCGCGACCGGCCCGGGGCGGGCTTGTTATGGTGTGCTACATCAGCAACACACCGGAAGCGCCCATGCAAACCTGGGATGCCAAGCTGCCGATCTACCAGCAACTGGCCGACATCCTCGCCGCCAAGCTGCTGGATGGTCAACCGCACGAGGGCGAGCCGATGCCCTCTGTGCGTGCCCTGGCCGGGCAATACCTGATCAATCCGCTGACCGTGAGCCGCGCGCTGCAGGCGCTGGGCGACGAAGGCCTGATCGAGACCCGCCGCGGGCTCGGCATCTTCGTGCGGCCCGGCGCGCGCGACCGGCTCAAGCAGGCCGAGCGCGAGCGCTTTCTGAAGGAAGAGTGGCCGCAACTGCGCGCCCGCCTGCGCCGGCTGGACATTGCGGCCGACCAACTGAGCTGGGAGGAATGACGATGGAACCCCTGATCCAGGCCCAGGGCCTGACATTGCGCTACGGCCGCAAGGTGGCCGTGGACGATGTGAGTTTCACGATCCCGAAAGGCCGTGTGGTGGGCCTGCTCGGCCACAACGGGGCCGGCAAGACATCGCTGATGAAAGCCCTGGTCGGGCTGCTGCCGGGCGAGGGCCAGCTCACGGTGCTGGGAATGCAACCCCGCCAACAGCGCGTGCAGTTGCTCGAGCAGTTGAGCTACATCCCGGATGTCGCGATCCTGCCGCGCTGGGCACGGGTCGAGCAGCTGATCACGCTGATGAGCGGGCTGCATCCGCGCTTCTCGGCCGACCGCGCCCGGGCGCTGATCAAGCGCACCAGCGTGTCGCTCACCGACAAGGTGAAGTCGCTGTCCAAGGGCATGGTGGTGCAGGTGCATCTGGCGCTGATGGCCGCCATCGATGCCCGCGTGATGATCCTGGACGAGCCGACGCTGGGCCTGGACGTGCTGTCGCGCAAGGCCTTCTACGAGATGCTGATCGACGAATGGTGCGACGGCGAACGCAGCGTGCTGATCTCCACCCACCAGGTCGAGGAGATCGAGTCGCTGCTGTCGGACGTGATGATGCTCAACGAAGGCAAGCTGGTGCTGTCGATCAGCCTCGAGGAGATGGACCGCCGCTTCGTCGCGCTGAGCCACGACCCCGCGCAGGCGGACGCGATGGCGGCGGCGCACCCGCTGCTGCGCTACCGCGTGCAGGGTGGATCGGCCGCGCTGTTCGACGGCGCGCCGCCGGCTGCGGTGCAGGCGCTGGGCCAGCGCGTCCGGCCGAGCCTGGTGGACCTGTTCGTCGCGCTGACCCGCGCGCCCGAGATGAACCGCACGCAGGGCTGAAGCAGCCCTCGAGGAGCCAAGACCATGAACCGTTTTGCCACGCTGATGCAGCGTGAATGGATGCAGCACCGCCTGGGCTGGATCATCCTGATGGCCGCGCCCTTCCTGATCACGCTGGTGGCCACGCCCTTCAACGGCGTGCATGTCAGCTTCAGCGATGGCGAGACCGTGGTCGAGAGCGCGCCGGATGCGCTGCTGCTCGCCTTCGGCTGCATGGCCGGGCTGGGTCTCGCGACGATGGTGCTGGCGGCGATGTTCTCGCTGTTCCAGGCCCCCGGGCTGGCGCGGCGCGACCACCAGGATCGGTCGATTGAGTTCTGGCTCTCGCTGCCGGTGGGCCATGTGCCCAGCGTCGGCGCCACGCTGCTGGTGCACCTGCTGCTGGTGCCCTGGCTGGCACTGGGCGCCGGCGCGATCGGCGGCCTGCTGGTCTCGCTGGCCGTCGTGATCAAGACATGGAGCGTCGGCGCCTGGTTCGGCTTGCCCTGGGGTGCGGTCATCGGCGCGGAGTTCGCGATCCTGACGCGCCTGCTGCTGGGCTACGTGCTGGCGCTGCTGTGGCTCTCGCCGCTGGTGCTGCTGACGATGGCGGCTTCCGCCTGGTTCAAGCGTTGGGGCGTGCCGTTGGTGGTGGCGGTGATCGGCGGCGGCGGCCTGGTGGCGGACAAGGCGTACCACCAGACCTTCGTGTGGGACACGCTGCGCTACCTGCTGAAGCATGCCAGCCAGGCCCTGATCGTCGCGGAACGGGCGGGCCAGCGCTCGCTCGGCCTGCGGCCCGACACCGATCCCCTGTCCTTCGTGCAAGGACTGCCCGCCTGGGCAATGCACGACCTGGGCGCGGCGCTGCAGGCGATGCTGGCCCCCGGCTTCGTCGCCGCGCTGGCAGTGGCCGGCCTGGGCTTCGCGCTGCTGGTGCTGCGCCGGCTGCGCGGTGCTTGAATCACCATGCGCTAACAGCAAAACGGCGCGGCCCTGGTCGGGGCCGCGCCGTTTCCGTTCGGGCGCGTTCAGCCCGAGGTCAGTCGATCACTGCAGGGCGTAGCGGATGCCGAAGTAGAACTTGCGGCCAATCGGATCGTAGGTACCGGCCTGGGTCTCGACGCCGGTACTGTTGCCAGGCAGGCCCGAAGGAATCAGTGGCGGCTTGGTGTTGAACAGGTTGTTCACGCCGAAATAGGCCTCACCCGCCTTGCTGAACTTGTAGCTCAGCTGCGTGTCGGTGTAGGTCTTCGCGGGCACGCGGCCGAATTCCTTCGGGAACTCCTGACCGACCATGAATTGATCGTCCAGGTACGAGGCGCCGATGTAGCGCACCGAGCCCTTGATGCCGAAGCTGCCGATGTCGTAGCCCAGGCTCAGCGTCCACTTGTCGCGCGCTGCACCGAGCTCACCGGTCGAGTAGTCGAGGTCGGCGTCAGGCGTGGTCTTCTGCCAAGCCTTCAATAGGCGGGTGTACGCGATCTTGCTGCTGAACTGCCCGCCGGCCAGCTTGGTGACGTAGGTGGCCGTAATGTCGACACCTTCGTCGAACTGACCGCCGGTATTCTCGTTGCTGGCATTGATGATGGCCAGCGCGCCGGCGCTGTTGCCGCCGATGGCCGTCTGGCGCCGCGTGATGTCCTTGCAGAACTTGGCGTCACCGCCGTAGCACTGCGTCAGCTGGAACTGCCGGCCCGGTTGGTTGATCGCATCACTGATCTCGATCCTGTAGTAGTCGACCGTGAAGTCCATGCTGCCCCAGCCGCTGGGCAGCGGCGCAGTAATCACCATGCCGACGGTCTTTGAGCGGCCGCGCTCAGACTTCAAGTCCGGGTTGCCCTTGTTGAAGCCGCTGATGCCTTGCAGGTCAGCCTGGGTCAGCGTGAACTTACCGTTCGCCGCGATGTTGGCCAGCACGCCCGGATCCTTGCGACAGGCTTCGGAAATGGCACCGGTCGAGGTGGCCGTCACGCCGACACAGGGGTCGACCAGCCCGGTCGGAAAGGTCTGGTTAGGGCCCTGGAACAGCTCGCCGATATTCGGGGCGCGGGTGGACACCGCGCTGGTGGCGCGGAAGCGGATGTTCGAGTTCACCGCCCAGTCCAGACCGGCGTTCCAGCTCGTTGCAGTACCGGCGGTAGAGTACTTGCCCGAACGGACCGCGACCGTGCCGTCAAGCGACTTCACGGCAGCCATGCTCTTCAGCAGCGGAATGCGCACTTCCCCAAAGGCCTCCTTCACGTCAAAGCTGCCCTCGGTGACAGGACGTGCGTTGCCGAGGTTCAGGCCCAGTTGGGTCAGCGCGTCGGCCACATCGCTGGAAGTCTCCTTTCGGTATTCGACACCGACGGCCACGCCCAACGGGCCGGCTGGCAGTTCAACCGGCTCGCCCGACAACGTGGCACCGGCAAAGGTTTGCGTGATCTTGGTGTTAAGCGTGCTCGGCGCATGGATGTACTTGGCGGCCTCGGGGCTGATGGTGTTGGCACCGAAGACATTGACCGGCACACAGCCCGAGGCGCGCGCCACGGGATCGCGGCAGACCGCGTTTCCGTTGGCATCGGGAATTGCTTCCAGCGCGTATCGGAAGTTCGCCGCATTCACCTGGCCGGTACCGTACTGCGCTTCCTTCGTGTAGCCGTAGGAGACATAGCTCTCGTACTGCCAGGTCTTGGTCAGATCGCCCTTGAGACCGGTCAGGAATCGGAAGGTGTCGCGGTTGGCGGTATTGCCGCGGTTGGCAATGTCCGACAGTCGGCGAGTGAAGTTGTAGTCCTTCAGGCCGTCGCCGTCGCGATCGGTGAACAGGTTGAACAGCGCCTGGGGGATCAGCGGGTTCTTGACCTTCGCGCCGTTGACCATGAACTCGGCCGGAACGAAGCCACCGCCGGAGTAGATCGGGTTCGTACCACCGCTGGAGTCCACCGCGAAAGGTTCGAGCCGCGAGGTGGTCTTGGTCGCCGCGTACGTGCCTTCGAAGAACAGCGTGGCGACATCGCTGAACTGGTGCTCGCCATTGGCAGCGAACAGCAGGCGGTTGGTCGGCACCGCGATCGTGCGGATCGCATTGCGGTTGTAGCCGGTGGCACCGACACCATCGCCATTCGGGCCGTTGGTGCTGAACGGGATCAGGTTGCCGTTCGCATCGAATGTGCGGCTGGTGTTCGTGCCGGTAGCGCTGCGGTAGAAGAATCGTCCCTGGGGAGCAAAGCTGGAGTAAAAAGGCCTCTGGTTGACGAACAGGTCGGCAGGATCTTGACTGGAGGCCAGCGTCTTCGAGAACCCGTCGATCGCCGAGATATCGCGGTCGGCCGAGTACACGGCGCCCTGCTGCGTGACCGAGAAGTGACCCATCATGCGGGTCTTGCCGTTGTTGGCGTTCGAGCCGAACGAGGCGCTGAACTTCTTCAGCCGGTCATCGTGTTTCTCGCTCTCGCCGTACGAAGCGTCGAGCACGATGCCTTCGATGCTCTTCTTCAGGATGATGTTGACCACGCCACCCACGGCGTCCGAGCCATAGAGCGACGAGGCTCCGCCAGTGAGCACCTCGACCCGCTCGATGAAGTCTGTGGGAATGGTGTTGAGGTCGACCGTTGCACTGCCCGACTGGCCGGCCACATAGCGGCGGCCGTTCACCAGCACCAGCGTGCGGTCAGAGCCCAGATTGCGCAGGTCGACCGTCGCGATGCCGACGCTCGAGGTGATGAAGTTCGAGTTCGTGCGGCTGATGCCGGGCGTACCGAACACGGGGCTCTTCAGGATCAGTTCCTGGAGGTTCACCGCGCCCGAGGCGGCGATGTCCGCCGCGGTCAGCACCTGGACAGGTGCCGGCGAAACGGCATTGGCCGACAGGATGCGGCTGCCAGTCACTTCGACGCGCTGGCTGCTCGCGTCCTGGGCGTTGGCGCCCGTGGCGAAGGCACCGGCGCCGATGGCCAGGATCAAGCTGGTCGATAGCCGGGTTCTTGAGAATGACATTGAAGGGTTCTCCTGTCCTGTAAGAGAGGTTTTCGGCGAGCGCCGGCTTCGGCTTGGTGCTGACGAATGCGCGCCCTACGTCACGAATGTGAACGGCGATTTTCAACATCGTGTCCAAACCGACACACAGGGAGAACCATTTGGAGGGGTCATCTGTTGCGCGCACGCACCAGAGGATGGTCGTGTTACAGACAAATTACTGTCGCGCTGTCACGCAGATCTCGTTGCTTGTCTAGGCAGGCCTCGGCCAGCGTGATGCCTGAGCGCCCAATGGCGCAGCGGCGCGGCCCCTTGTGGGGACCGCGCCGCCTTGCCTTGTCTCCCCGGGGATCCGCGATGTGGCTGCGGACCCGGCACCTTCTCAAGTCATCATCAAGCCGTTCATCCGTGCTTGGCTTCGAAGAACTGTTCGTCTTCGGTCGAGCCCTTGAGCGCCGCGGTCGATGCTTCGCGTTCGATCGTCGTGGTCACCGCGTCGAAGTAGCCGGTGCCGACCTCGCGCTGGTGCTTCACCGCGGTGAAGCCCTTCTCGGCAGCGGCGAATTCCTTCTCCTGCATCTCGACGAAGGCCGTCATGTTGTTGCGGGCGTAGCCGTAGGCCAGCTCGAACATCGAGTAGTTCAGGCTGTGGAAGCCGGCCAGCGTGATGAACTGGAACTTGTAGCCCATCGCGCCCAGCTCGCGCTGGAACTTGGCGATGGTCGCGTCGTCGAGGTTCTTCTTCCAGTTGAACGACGGCGAGCAGTTGTAGGCCAGCAGCTTGCCCGGGAACTTGGCATGGATGGCGTCGGCAAAGGCCTTCGCGAACGCCAGGTCCGGCGTGCCGGTCTCGCACCAGATCAGGTCGGCGTACTCGGCATAGGCGAGGCCGCGGCTGATGGCCTGCGCGAGGCCCTTCTTTGTGCGGTAGAAGCCTTCGACCGTGCGCTCGCCG
>CAZXLI010000226.1:0-11298 GCA_964641795.1 uncultured Bordetella sp.
CTCAGCAGAAGGCTGCTGCCGCCCAGGAAGGCGGGCGCTTCAAGGATGAGATCGTGCCGGTGGTGATTCCGCAGAAGAAGGGCGATCCGATCGTCTTCGCGGCCGACGAGTTCATCAACAAGAAGACCAGTGCCGAAGCGCTGGCGGGGCTTCGTCCCGCCTTCGACAAGGCTGGCGGTGTGACGGCCGGCAATGCTTCCGGCATCAACGACGGCGCGGCCGCCGTGATGGTGATGACCGCTGCCAAGGCCGCTGCGCTGGGCCTGAAGCCGCTGGCGCGCATTGCCAGCTACGCCAGCGCCGGCCTCGATCCCTCGATCATGGGCATGGGGCCGGTGCCGGCCGCGCGCAAGGCGCTGGAGCGCGCCGGCTGGAAGGCCGCCGACCTCGACCTGCTGGAGATCAACGAGGCCTTCGCGGCCCAGGCCTGCGCCGTGCACAAGGAAATGGGCTGGGACACCAGCAAGGTCAATGTCAACGGCGGTGCGATCGCGATCGGTCACCCCATCGGCGCATCGGGTTGCCGCATCCTGGTGACGCTGCTGCACGAGATGGCCAAGCGCGATGCAAAGCGCGGCATCGCCTCGCTGTGCATCGGTGGCGGCATGGGCGTTGCCCTCACGGTCGAACGCTGATCCTCTCCCCAAAACACCGGTGCAGCGAGCAGGGCGAACCCGATTGACCGCCACGCGGCGAGGGTTCACGCTGATTCTGCGCCTCAACCCCAATACACAAGGAGCAATGTGATGGCACAAAAACTGGCGTACGTGACAGGCGGCATGGGCGGGATCGGTACCGCGATCTGCCAGCGTCTGGCCAAGGAGGGCTACAAGGTCATCGCCGGTTGCGGTCCGAGCCGTGATTTCCAGAAGTGGCTGGACGAGCAGAAGGCGCTCGGCTTCACGTTCTATGCCTCCGTGGGCAACGTGGCCGACTGGGAGTCGACCGTCGAGGCTTTCTCGAAGGCGGTGGCCGAACATGGTTCGATCGACGTGCTGGTGAACAACGCTGGCATCACGCGCGATCGCATGTTCCTGAAGATGAGCCCCGAGGACTGGAAGGCTGTGATCGACACCAACCTCAACAGCATGTTCAACGTCACCAAGCAGGTGGTGCCGGGCATGGTCGAGAAGGGCTGGGGCCGCATCATCCAGATCTCGTCGGTCAACGGCGAGAAGGGCCAGGCCGGCCAGACGAATTACTCGGCCGCCAAGGCCGGCATGCACGGCTTCACGATGGCCCTGGCGCAGGAACTGGCCAGCAAGGGCGTCACGGTGAACACCGTGAGCCCGGGCTACATCGGGACCGACATGGTGCGGGCGATCAAGCCCGAGGTGCTCGAGAAGATCGTCGCCACCATCCCGGTCAAGCGCCTCGGCACGCCCGAGGAAATCGGCTCGATTGTTGCTTGGCTGGCGAGCGAGGATTCCGGCTTCACCACCGGCGCAGACTTCAGCTGCAACGGCGGCTTGCACATGGGCTGAGCCCGACAGGATTCCTCAACGTCGCCGTGCTATACACGGCGCCGCAGGAGGAACTCTTGGGCATGTCCACAAATTTCAGCATCCGGGCCGTGGCGGGCGCAGCAGCGCTGGCCGCGGCCTTTGCATTCCAGCACGTGGCGAGCGCGGCCACGACCACGGTCGACCCCGTGGACGCGGCCACGCAGCTGATGGACTTCGGCGAGAAGGCCTATCCCCAGTACTTTCCGAAGCATCGGCAGAACATCACCAGCCTGCCGCCCTACGTGTACCGCTACTACCCGGAGACGGGGCGCTACCTCGGTGTGGCGGATGGCAAGGTGTATGTTTTCGGCGGGGCCGAATGGCCGGACATCACCTATGTCGGTGACCTGAGCACGTTCATCACGCCGGTGCGCAGCACAGGCGCGCTGAAGAACATCACACTGCCGGGTTTCGGCAACTCGATCTTCGTGCTGCAGCCCGCGGGCGCGACACGGGCTGTCGTGTTCCTGCACGGTGGCGGTGGCACGAACTACGGGCTGGCCAGCAGCCTGGGCCTGAACAGCACCGACTCGGCCCCGACCACGGACACGGCTGATTGGCCCTGGCTGGTGTCGAACAAGACCATCGTCGTGTTTCCGCAAGGGCTGAACATCCCCTCGGCGCCGCTGGCGCAGGGCTGGTCCAACCACACCATGACCTCGGGCCAGGACGACGTGGCCTTCCTGAAGGCCTTGGCGGCCTACATCAAGACCACCTATGGGGTCTCGGACATCACGCTGGCGGGCCACTCGATGGGTGGGGCCATGACCAACCGCATGTGGTGCGAGTCACCGACCACCTTCAAGGCCTATGTCTCGCTGGCCGGTCCGGCCTCGAGCTACTACCTCGACCCGAACACGCCCTGCAATCCCGGCGCGAACGCGGCACCGTACTTCGGCATCTTCGCGGGCAGCGACCAGATCATGCAGAACAGCGGCAAGTGGGATGCACAGACCTGGCGCCTGTCGCCGCTGGTGTCCAGCGGCGCGGCCTTCGACAACCCGATCATGATCGGTGAATGGCAGCAGTACGTGCGGCGCGCCCAGCTGATGTGCGGGGAGACGCCCAAGCTCAGCGACAAGACCAGCACCGGCACGGTCGACAGCTGGAGCAATTGCGGCGGCCGCCTGCGCCTGTGGGACGTGCTCCAGGCCCAGCACGAGGTCGATTCGATCCAGTCGAATGCCGGAACGCCCCTGATCAACCTGATCGCGGACTTTCTGAACCGCTGAACGGTCCCCGGAGGGGACGGGCCGCTTGGCGGCCAGGGCGCGGGTTCTGAATCGGCGCCGTTCAACCCGATCCGGGTTTCCCGATCGGGTTCAATCAGCCCCTCGGGGGCGGCCGCCACGCGGCCGGGGCCCCAATTTCACGGCTCCTGGAACAGCATCACCCGCTGCACGTTGTCGACGATGTACTGCTGCAGGACAGGCGCCGGGCTGGCCACGCGGGCCGGTGTCTCGAGCCGTGCGTACGGGTACTGCGTGCCATCCACCGGCGCATCGTGCGTCAGCACATAGCCGCCGACGAAGGTCTGGCCCTTGTCGGTGGACACCAGCGTCTTGGAGAACTTGCCACCGACGTTGGAGGTGATCTGGATCTTGTTGCCGTCGACGAAGCTGGCCTGGCAGTAGGCGGCCTGGCCATCCGTGGTCAGCGAGCGCACGGTGTTCCAGACGCCGGTGCGCACCGGATAGCGGAAGTACTTGATGTTGCCGGCATCGACCATCGCCATGTGGATGTTCCCCACGTCGTCGGTGGTCAGGTTGAAGTGGCTCGAGTACGGATCGCTGCCAGAACCGGCGCTGCGGGTGTACAGCAGCGTCGTGGTCCAGGCGGTGTTGTCGGGCAGCGCGTTGTCGCGCTTGGACCAGTACACCTTGTCGTGCACCGAGAACACCATGCCCATGGCATTCGGCAGCGCGACCGGGCGGGCGCTGCGCTCGATGGAGGTGTTGTCGACTGCACCGAAGGTCAGGCCGGTATCGGTCCACACGTTGCCGCCCGCGCTGCGCTTGGCCATGCGGATCATGTAGTTGCCGGTGGAGGTGTTCTGCGCGACGTAGGCCACCCAGGCATTGCCGACCGCGTCGAAACCGATGGCCGGGTTCATCGCGATCGCATTCGGCGAGGCGAACACCGATTGCGAACCGGTGGGGGTCCAGGTCTTGGTGCCGGCGTTGTATTGCAGACCGGCATGGATGATGACGTTGTTGACGTTGTTGTAAACCAGCGAGAGGTTGTCGCCGACCAGCGCGCCGTCCGAGGTCGACATCGAGCCGGTGTTACCGGTGGAAATGGCCAGCGTCCAGGTCTTGCCGTTGTCGAAGCTGCTGTACAGCTGCAGGCCGCTGTTGGGCGACAGCGTGCCGCGGTTGATGACGACGTGCAGCGCACCGTCGCTCGTCTGCCACATGTGCTCCTGGTGGCGGTACGAGATCATGCGGTCGGCGTTGCTGGTGAGGTCCGGCACTTCCTGCGCCTTGACCACGACCGGCGTGGCCTGGGCGTGCACGCCGACCGAAAGGCTGGCCAGCGCCAGCAGTCCCGCAGCAGCGCGCAGGGAAAAGCGGGCAATCAACGACGAGGTGTTCATCAGCATGAAGCTTGTCCTGTCGGCCACGCGGCCGGGTTCTGGGTCATCACCGATTATCCGAGTCCCGCCAGCGCAGGTCTGTCCCCTGAATCGGGAGAGCGACAGCCTGGGTACAGCTGGCTTCGAGACATATTCACGGCTTACGGCAGTCCGACGCTGCGCATGAAGCTCTCGACCTGGGCGGTGTACTCACCGGATTCCCCGAGTTTGCCGTTCACGTCGCCATGGGTCATGTCCACCGGCAGCACGCTCACCTTGCCGCCGAAGCCGGAGGCCTTGGCCGCGAAGGCCCTGGCCTGCGGGCAGGAATCGCTGCGCTTGGTCGAGCAGACGAGCAGCATCGGCGCCGGTGCGCTGCTCAGCCGGTAGAACGGGGAGGCCTGTTCCCAGAACGCATGGTCGCTGCCGAAGACGCGGTCGTAGAAGCGGTAGTGCTTGGTCTTCATGATGTCGACAATGTCGAACGCGGCACTGTCCAGCGACACGGTGCCCAGCCAGGGCCTTGCGCCATGGGCACCGGCCAGGCCACGGTCCGACGCGATCATCGACACCAGGTGCGCACCGGCCGAGTGCCCCAGCACCAGCACGCGGCTGCCGTCGCCGCCCCACTCGGCGGCCTTGCCCTGCACGAAGGCCAGTGCGCGGGCGACGTCGTCGACCTGGTCCATCACCTTGGGCGAGCGCGACATGCGGTAGTTCGGCGTGGCGACGATGTAGCCCTTGGGCAGCCAGTGCCCCACCTTGTTGAGCACCACCTTTGAAGCGGCCTTGTCGCCCACCATCCAGGCACCGCCGTGCACCATGAACAGGATCGGTGCATCCTTGGCCTTGGCCGGGATGTAGACGTCGAGCTTCTGGGCGCCGTCGCTCCCGTAGGCCACGTCGATCAGCGCGCGCGCGCCGGCGGGCAGCGCGATCTTGGCCTTGCCCTCGGTGCCGGCGCCTTCGAGCTCCTCGCTGCTGGACTGGCCCTCCCGGGCTTCCGCCGCCTGGCGACGCTGCTCGCGACGCTCGCGGATGGCGTCGAGCAGGGGGCCGCCGAAGGCGCCGGGGAGCAGCGCGGCCAGCAGCAGAAGGCAAGAGGCGAGGCGGACGGGATGTTTCATCAGGCTGCAACTCCACGCCGGACGGGCTTTCAGCATAACGCCGTCACACGACGGCGGGACGACCAGCCGGCAGCAGCGCCGCACAGGCCTGTGCCAGTGCAGCCGCACCGCCGTCGGGCAGATGCAGGATCCGGGCCTGCGGCATGCCACGGTAGAGCTGGTCCGTCGAGCGCTTGTACATCGGGTCGTAGTGCTGCGCGAGCAGTTCCGCAAGCAAGGCAGGCCAGTCGCCGGCGCGTGCCTGGGCCTGCCAACGCTCGATGGCCGCTCGGCCGCGCAGCTCGACCAGGCCCTGCAGCAGCGTGCACAGAAGCTCGGGCTCGGCCGTGAGGGCCGCATAGTCCTGCAACAGCAGCTCGATGCGTGCTGCGTCGGGCATCTCGATCAGCACGCAGCGCCCGTGTTGTTGCATCTGCGTGATCAAGCCATCGGGCAGTTGCAGGGCGCCGATCTTGCGGCTCTCGGCCTCGACGAACACCGGCCGCGCCGGATCGAACGCGTTCAGGGCCTGCCACAACAGCGTGTCGAAGCGCTTCTGCGACGGCTGCGGCACGCCCGGCTTGCCACCGAGCAGCGAGCCGCGGTGGCATGCCAACCCCTCGAGATCCAGCACCTGGGCGCCGGCCTGCGCCAGCGTCCGCAACAGCCGCGTCTTGCCGCTGCCGGTGCGACCCAGCAGGACCTGGTAGTCGAAGCGCTTCGGCAGTTCGGCGAGCGACTCGCGTACCAGCGTACGGAAGCCCTTGTAGCCGCCGTTCAGCCGCGTGGTGCGGAACCCGATCTGATCCAGCACCAGCGACAGCGAGCCCGAGCGCTGACCGCCGCGCCAGCAGTACACCAGCGGCCGCCATTCGCGTGGCTTGTCCTGCACGCCCTGCTCGAGCCAACGGGCGATGTTGCGCGACACCAGGGCCGCGCCGAGCTTGCGCGCGGCCAGCGGCGATTCCTGCACGTACAGCGTGCCGACGATGCGGCGCTCCTCGTCGTCGAGCACCGGCCAGTTGATCGCGCCCGGCAGGTGGTCTTCGGCGAATTCGGCCGGCGAGCGCACGTCGATGACCGTGTCGAACTCGGCCAACTGCCCGATGGCTGCCGCGGCATCGACGCTGCGCAGGCTCATCGCAGAGGCATCAGCGCGTCGAGCAGCTCGCTCTCGATCTGCAGCTGCGCCTTGTTCTGCTGCAGCGAGGGGCCGTCGATCAGGAAGGTGTCCTCCACCCGTTCGCCGAGCGTCGTGACCTTGGCCAGCTGCAGGTTGACATGGTGCTGCGCCAGCACCCGCGCAATGGCGTACAGCAGGCCCGAGCGGTCGCTGGCGCTGACCGACAGCAGCCAGCGCTGCGCGCGTTCGTCCGGTCGCAGCGAAACGCGCGGTGTGATCGGGAAGGACTTCACCCGCCGTGACACCCGGCCGCGGCTGGGCTCGGGCAACGGTCCGGCGCTGGCCAGCGCCTGGCTCAGCTGTGTCTCGATCAACGAGATCAGGTCGCGATAGGCGCCCTGGTCGCCCTCGAAACCGGGGCGCACGATCTGGAACGTGTCCAGCGCATAGCCGGTGCGGCTGGTGTGGATCTTGGCGTCCTGGATCGAGTAGCCGGCGCCGTCGAAGTAGCCGCAGATGCGCGCGAACAGGTCGGGCCGGTCGGGCGAATACACCAGCACCTGCAGCCCGTCGCCGATGGGCGAAGGCCGGGTGCGCACCACCGGCTCGGTGGTCTCGAGGTGGCGCCACAACGCGCGGGCGTGCCAGGCGATCTCGGTGGCGTCGTGGCGCGCGAAGTAGCTCAGCTCCAGGGTCTTCCACAGCGGCCCCTCGGTGCCGGGCAGCGCCGAGTGCAATGCGAGGATCTGACGCGCTTCCTGCTTGCGGGCCTCGGTCTCGGCATCGAGGTTGGGCTTGGCCCCGCCCAGGGCCCTCAACGTGATGCGGTACAGGTCTTCGAGCAGCTTGCCCTTCCAGGCATTCCACACCTTCGGGCTGGTGCCGCGGATGTCCGCCACCGTCAGCAGGTACAGCGCGGTGAGCCGGCGCACATTGCCGGCCTTGAGGGCGAAGGCGCGGATCACGTCCGCGTCGGACAGGTCTTCCTTCTGCGCCACGGTGCTCATCGTCAGGTGGTTCTTGACGAGGAACTCGATCAGCGCGGCGTCCTCGCGCTCGATGCGATGGTCGCGGCAGAAGCGCCGCACCTCGATCGCGCCCAGGTCCGAGTGGTCGCCGCCGCGGCCCTTGGCCACGTCGTGGAACAGCGCGGCAACGTACAGGATCTCGGGCTTGTCCCACTCGCTGGCCAGTTGCGAGCAGAACGGGTACTCGTGCGCATGCTCCGGGATGAAGAAGCGCCGCACGTTGCGCAGCACCATCAGGATGTGCTGGTCCACCGTGTAGACGTGGAACAGGTCGTGCTGCATGCGGCCGACGATGCGGCGGAACACCCACAGGTAGCGGCCCAGCACCGAGGTCTGGTTCAGCAGACGGAAGGCATGCGTGATGCCCTGCGGCTGGCGCAGGATCTGCATGAACATCTCGCGGTTCGCAGGGTCGGCGCGGAAGCGCCCGTCCATCACGTTGCGGGCGTTGTACAGCGCCCGCAGGGTGCGGGCCGACAGGCCCTTGATGCCCGGTGTCTGCTGGAAGACGAGGAAGGTCTCGAGGATGGTGTGCGGCTGCTCGACGTAGAGGTCGTCTCGCGCCACCTCGAGCATGCCGCCGCGGTCCAGGAAGTGGTCGTTGATCGCGCGCATCGGCGCAGCTTCCGAACCGCTGATGCGTTCCTCGATGTTGAGCATCAGGATCTGGTTCAGCTGCGTCACCGCCTTGGCTGCCCAGTAGTAGCGGTGCATCAGCACCTCGGACGAGCGCTGCGCGCGCGTGGCCTGGTAGCCGAAGCTTTCGGCCACCGCGGTCTGCAGGTCGAACACCAGCCGGTCCTCGCGACGCCCGGCCACCGCATGCAGGCGCGCGCGGATGAGCTTCAGCGAGCCCTCGTTGCGCTGCAGCTGCTTCACCTCGAAAGGGGTGATCAGGCCATTGGCCGCCAGCTCGGTCCAGCTGCGGCCCAGGCCCGCGGCGCGGGCCACCCACATCACCACCTGCAGGTCGCGCAGGCCGCCCGGGCTTTCCTTGCAGTTGGGCTCCAGCGAGTACGGCGTGTCCTCGTACTTCACATGGCGCTGCCGCATTTCGAGCGTCTTGGCGCGGAAGAACGCGGCCGGGTCCATCACCGCCGCGGTGGCGCGACGGAACTGCACGAACAGCCGCTTGGCGCCGGCAATCACGCGCGATTCGAGCAGCGCGGTCTGCACCGTGACATCGGCCTGCGCCTCGGCCACGCACTCGTCCACCGTGCGCACCGACGAGCCGATCTCGAGCCCGATGTCCCAGCAGGCGGTGATGAAGCCCTCGACGGCGGCCCGCAGCGCGTCGGTGGTGACACCGCTGGGCAGCAGCACCAGCACGTCGATGTCGGAGTACGGGAACAGCTCGCCGCGGCCGTAGCCGCCGACGGCCACAAGCGCCGCGCCGGGCGGCATTGCCGCGCTGCGCCACAGGTCGCACAGCGTGGCGTCGACATGGCGCGTCAGCGCCTTCACCAGCCGCGTGGCCACCGGGGCCGAGGCGCGCGACTGCAGGAAGTGGTCGAGCAGGGCCTTCTTGCCGTCGCGGAAGCGCGCACGCAGCGCGGCGACTCCGCCGCCGGTAGCAACGGGCGTGTGAACGGAGGTCAGCATGAGAAAGGTGCTGCAGCAGATGCACGCGCCCCAGCGGGCGCCGCGGAACCGGCTTTGCCGGGCCGCTGGCGTCGCCCCCTTGGGGGGGAGGCGCCGAAGGCGCTCCGGGGGGGGGCCATCATCCCGCGATGAAGGCCGGCGGCGGCGGCGAGCCGGCCGAGAGCGTCATCACCTCGTAGCCGGTGTCGGTGACGACGACGGTGTGCTCCCATTGGGCCGACAGCGAACGGTCCTTGGTGACGATGGTCCAGCCGTCGCCCAACTCGCGGATCTCGCGCCGGCCGGCGTTGATCATCGGCTCGATCGTGAAGATCATGCCCGGCACCAGCTCTTCCAGCGTGCCGGGGCGGCCGTAGTGCAGCACCTGTGGCTCTTCATGGAACTTGCGGCCGATGCCATGGCCGCAGAACTCGCGCACGATCGAGAAGCCCTGGTTCTCGGCAAAGGTCTGGATCGCGTGGCCGATGTCGCCCAGGCGAATGCCGGGCTTGACCTTCACGATGCCCTTCCACATCGCCTCGTAGGTGATGTTGCACAGGCGGTTCGCGGCGATCGAGCCTTCGCCGACCACGAACATGCGGCTGGTGTCGCCGTGCCAGCCGTCCTTGATGACGGTGACGTCGATGTTGACGATGTCGCCGTTCTTCAGCGGCCGGTCATTCGGGATGCCGTGGCAGACCTGGTGGTTGATCGAGGTGCAGATTGACTTCGGGTAGGGGATGTAGCCCGGCGGCGCGTAGTTCAGCGGCGCGGGGATGCCGCCCTGGACGTGGACGATGTGGTCGTGCGCGAGTTTGTCGAGCTGATCGGTCGTGACACCGGGCTTCACATGCGGTGTCAGCATGTCCAGCACTTCGGAAGCCAAACGGCCGGCGATGCGCATGCCTTCGATGTCGGCAGCGGTCTTCAAGGTGATCGACATGGGGGCGAATTATAGAATTCCGGGTTTCCACCTGGGTATTCGCATGGCTTCGCTGGCCCAACACCTGATGCACGTCGAGGGCGGCAACGCCTTGAGCGAGTTCCGCGCCCAGGCGCTGCTGCCGAAATTGCAGGCCGCCTGCCCCCGGGTCACCGGCCTCTTCGCGCGGCATGTGCACTGGATCGACGGCGCGGCCGACAGCGACCTCGACAAGCTGCACGCGCTGCTGCGCTACGGCGACCCCTACACCGCTGGTGACGAGGGCGCGCTGGTCGTCGTGATGCCGCGGCTGGGCACCGTGTCGCCCTGGGCCAGCAAGGCCACCGACATCGCGCACAACTGCGGGCTGGCGCTGCACCGCATCGAGCGCGTCACCGAGTACCGGCTGCGACTGAAGAGTGGCCTGCTGGGCGGTGCCAAGCCCTTGAGCGCCGATGAACTGCGCGCCTGCGCCGCGCTGCTGCACGACCGCATGACCGAGACCGTGGCCTTCGAACGCGATGCGGCGCGCCACCTGTTCGACGCGCAGCAGGCCGAGCCGATGGCGCATGTCGACGTGCTCGGCCAGGGCCGTGCGGCCTTGGTGGCAGCGAACACCGAGTTCGGCCTGGCGCTGAGCGATGACGAGATCGACTACCTGGTCGACGCCTTCACCGGCCTGAAGCGCAACCCCAGCGATGTCGAGCTGATGATGTTCGCGCAGGCCAACAGCGAGCACTGCCGGCACAAGATCTTCAACGCCGAGTTCACGATCGATGGGCAGAAGCAGCCGCTGTCGATGTTCGGCATGATCCGCCACACCGAAAAGGTCTCGGGCCAGCACAGCGTGGTGGCCTACTCGGACAACGCGGCGGTGATGGAAGGCGGCCCGGTCGAGCGCTGGCTGCCGCAGGGCTTCACCAACGCGCCGGCCTACGGCCCGCGCCAAGAGACCGCGCATGTGCTGATGAAGGTGGAGACGCACAACCACCCGACGGCAATCTCGCCGTTCCCCGGCGCTTCCACCGGCGCCGGCGGCGAGATCCGCGACGAAGGCGCCACCGGCCGCGGCGCGCGACCCAAGGCGGGGCTGACCGGCTTCAGCGTCTCGAATCTGAACCTGCCGGGCCCGGCTGAGCCGTGGGAGCAGCAGGGCATCGGCAAGCCCGAGCACATCGCCAGCCCGCTGCAGATCATGACCGAGGGGCCGCTGGGCGGCGCGGCCTTCAACAACGAATTCGGCCGGCCCAACCTGGGCGGCTACTTCCGCGTCTTCGAGCAGGCCGTGGCCGGCGTCTATCGGGGTTATCACAAGCCGATCATGATCGCCGGCGGCCTCGGCACCATCAGCGCCGGCCAGACCCACAAGCTGCCCTTCGGCGCCGGCACGCTGCTGGTGCAGCTGGGCGGGCCGGGCATGCGCATCGGCATGGGCGGCGGGGCCGCCAGCTCGATGGC
>CAZXLI010000227.1:0-11200 GCA_964641795.1 uncultured Bordetella sp.
CATCCAGATGATGCCGATGGTCTTCTGCGCGTCGTTGCCGCCATGGCCCAGCGAATAGGCGCCGGCCGAAACCAGTTGCAGCCGCCGGAACCAGCGATCGACCCGCAACGGCGGCGTGCGTCGGAAGACCCAGGCCACCAGCACCATCATCAGCCCGCCCAGCAGAAAGCCCAGCAGCGGCGAGACGAAGATGAAGGCCACGGTCTTCGCAATGCCGGCGCCGACGAGCTTGTTCGCACCGGCCTTGGCAATCACCGCGCCGACGATGCCGCCGATCAGTGCGTGCGAACTCGATGAGGGAATGCCGTACCACCAGGTGATCACGTTCCAGGTGATGGCCCCGAGCAGAGCACCAAAGACCACATGCTGGTCCACGACACCCGGCTCGACGATGCCCTTGCCGACGGTGGCGGCCACCTTCAGCTGGAACACCATGATCGCGACCACGTTGAAAGCCGCCGCGAACAGCACCGCCTGCTGCGGCTTGAGCACGCCGGTGGAGACGACGGTGGCGATCGAGTTCGCCGCATCGTGGAACCCGTTCATGAAGTCGAATGCGACCGCCAGCACGACCAGCAGTGCAACGACCCAGAAGCTGACCTGGATGGCATCCATGCGAAAGGAAGCAGCGGCGCGCGCCGCTGCTCAGGAGTTCTCGAGGACGATGCCCTCGATGATGTTGGCCACGTCCTCGCAGCGGTCGGAGATCGACTCGAGGTGCTCGTACACCGCCTTCAGCTTGATCAGCTCGCGCACGTCGATGTTGTCGCGGAACAGCTTGCTCATCGCCGAGCGCATCACGCGGTCGGCGTCGGATTCGAGGCGATCGATCTCTTCGCAGGTCTTCAGTGCCGCCTCGGCCACGCTGGGCTGGCTGAGCTTGGGCAGCAGGCTCACCGCATGCTGCACGCGTTCGCAGCACTTGGCCGAGAGCTCGCCCAGGCGCAGCACGTCTTCGCTGACGTTCTGCAGGTCGTACAGCGACATCACCTCGGACGAGTCCTGCAGCAGGTCGAGGATGTCGTCCATCTTGTTGATCAGATCGCGGATCTGTTCGCGGTCGATCGGCGTGATGAAAGTCTTGTGCAGCAGGCGGTTGACCTCGGCGGTGATCCGGTCGGCCTGCTTTTCGGCGCTGTCGACGTCGGCCGCGTACTTCGTGCGCAAGGACGGGTCGTTGTAGTACTGCACCATCGCCATGAAGGCGCGGGCTCCTTCGGCGATGTGCTTGCCGTGGTCGTTGAAGAGTTCGAAGAAGTTGCCTTCGCGCGGCAGCAGCTTGCCGAACAGCATGGGGGGAATCTCCAGGGGGGGTCCGGCCGCGTTCGGGCCGCCGATGTCATGGAACCGTCACCGGCTCGTCAGATTCGGATTGTAGGCGGGCCGCCCGGGTGGACCCTGGGTCAGCCGCTCGATCGCCTGATCGGCCGTGGCTGGCAAGTGGTCTGCCAGCAGGCCCAGGCGCGGCAATCGCAGGTCCGGCGCCAGCTCGAGCAGGGGCCGCAGCACGAAGGCCCGCTGGTGCAAGCGCGGGTGTGGCAAGGTGAGATCGGGGGTGTTGACCTCGATGTCGCCCACCAGCAGCAAGTCCAGATCGAGTGTCCGCGGCGCATGGCGATACGGCCGCTGCCGCCCGAACTCGGCTTCGATGGCCTGCAAGGCCGCCAGCAGCGCCGGCGGTGCCAACGGGCTGTCGATTTCAGCGACGGCATTGATGAAGTCGGGGCCCTGCGCATCGATCGGCGCGGTCCGGTACAGGCTGGAAGCGCGCAGCGGACCCAGGGCGCGAAGCCGCTCGATGGCTGAAAGCACCGAGGCCGGCGCATCGCCCAGGTTGGCGCCGATGCCCACGTAGGCGCGTGGGCGCCCTTCGGTCATGGCGTGCCGCCGCCCTCGCTGGGGCCACCTGCCGCGCCGCCCCCTTCGGACGCCCCGGCGCCACCGCCACCCGAGCGCCGCCGGCGGCGGCGGCGCTTGCGGGCGGGCGCCTCGCCGCTGGCCGGCGAACTGGCCTCGCCCGTATCATCGGGTTCGCCGTTCTCGTCGCCCTCGTCGCGGGCCGCCGGGGCGCCGGCAGCCGGCGCGGGCGCCGGGGCCCGTGCCGGAACACGACGCGGCGCGGGCCGGGCGGCTTCGCGAGCGGCGCTGAGCAGGGCCTCGCGCTCGTCGTCGCTGCCGAGCGAGAAGTCCTCCCACCACTCGGCCAGTTCGACCGGCGCTTCGCCCACGTCGGCCCGCAGGCGCAGGAAGTCGAAGCCGGCGCGAAAGCGCGGCTGCTCGATCAGCGAAAACGCGGTGTTGGCCTGCCTGCGCTCGAAGCGCGGCTGCATCATCCAGATCTCGCGCATGTCCGCGCCCAGCTTGCCGCGGCCGGAGATGTCGCCGATGCGCGCGTCGAACACCGCGTCGATGGCCTGTTGCAGCGCCGGAATCACATGCTCGCCATCGGCCTTGCGCTGCTGCCAGCCGGCCAGCACGTCGTGCCACAGCAGGCAGGCCAGCAGGAAGCTCGGCGCGACCGACTTGCCTTCGTTGACGCGGCGATCGGTATCGGCCAGCGCCTGTCGTACGAAGGCCTGTTGCTGCGGCGTGGCACGCACCTCGTCGTACACCGCATCGAGGATCGGAAACACGCCGCGATGCAGTCCTTGCGCCTTCAGCGTCTCGACGCTGGCCAACGCGTGGCCGGTCTGCAGCAGCTTGATCATCTCGTCGAACAGGCGCGAGACCGGCACGTTGGCCAGCAGCGGGGCCAGTTCCTGGATCGGGGCGCCGGTCTTGGCCTCGAAGCCGAAACCCAGCTTGGCCGCAAAGCGCACCGCCCGGACGATGCGGACGGGGTCCTCGCGGTAGCGTGTCACCGGGTCGCCGATCAGACGCAGCACCCGCTGCTTCACGTCGCCGATGCCGCCGTGGTAGTCGACCACGATCTGCGTTTCCGGGTCGTAGTACATCGCATTGATCGTGAAGTCGCGCCGCGCGGCATCCTCGATCTGCGGGCCCCAGACGTTGTCGCGCAGCACACGGCCGCTGGCATCCACTGCATGGGCCTGGCCGGCGAGTTCGGCTTTCGAGGTCTTCTCGTTGCCCTCGATCTGCGTGGCCTCGCTGGCGTCGAGGTAGGCGCGGAAGGTCGAGACCTCGATCACCTCGTGATCGCGACCACGGCCGAAGATCACGTGCACGAGGCGGAAGCGCCGGCCGATGATGAAGGCACGGCGGAACAGGGCCTTCACCTGCTCGGGCGTCGCATTCGTCGCCACGTCGAAGTCCTTGGGCCGGCGACCCACCAGCAGGTCGCGCACCGCGCCGCCGACAACGTAGGCCTCGTAGCCCGCCTCCTTCAGCGCGTGCACCACCTTCACCGCACGCTCGTCCACCAGCGACGGGTCGATGCCGTGCTCGCTGGCCGGCACCTCGACACGCGCGCCCAGCGGAATGCGCGGCGGGGGCGGCGCCGCGGGTTCGGCAGCCTTGGCAGGCTTGCCCAGCAGTTTGTCGATCAGTCGTTTGATCATGGATTGCTCATGCAAAGAGCCTCAGGATGCGCCAGCCGCGCTCGGCCGCCAGGGTCGCCAGTGCCGGGCCCGGATTGGTGGCCACCGGCTCGCTGGCACGTTCGAGCAGCGGCAGGTCGTTGGTCGAGTCACTGTAGAACACGGTGTGAGCAAACTCGTCCCAGCGCCGGCCTTGCGCGGCCAGCCATTGGTCGACGCGCGTGATCTTGCCCTCGCGGAACGAGGGCACGCCGGCGATGCGCCCCGTCGCCCGGCCGGCCGCGTCGCGCTCGAGTTGGACCGCGATCAACTCCGGTACGCCGAAGGCGTCGGCGATCGGTCGCGTGATGAACTCGTTGGTGGCGGTGACGATCGCCACCAGGTCGCCGGCGCGCTGATGGGCCTTCACGAGTTCGAGCGCGGCCGGCCTGATCTGCGGTGCCATCACCTCGGCCATGAAGCGCTGCATCGCCTGCTGCTGCTCGGCCGGCGACCGGTGGCGCCAGGGCGCGGTCGCGAAGTCGATGTAGGCATGGATGTCCAGGCAGCCGGCCTGGTACTGCTTGTAGAACTCGTTGTTGCGGCGATGGAATTCGTCGCCGTCCACCCAGCCCAGCGCAATCAGGAACTCGGAGAAGCCGTGATCGGAGTCGCCTTCGATCAGGGTGCCGTCGAGGTCGAACAGCGCCAGCCTCATGGTCCGGACTCCAGGCCTTCTTCCACCAGCATCTTCTTGAGCAAGGGCACCGTGACGTAGCGGTGCTCGGAGAGGGCGTATTCGCCCAGTCGGTCCAGCAGTCTCATCAGGAATTTCAGATCGCGCTCGAAGCGCGTCAACAGGTAGTCGATCACATCGTCGGTCAAGAGAATGCCGCGGCGGTCGGCCTCGCGCCGCAACGCCGCACGGGTTTCGCCCTCGCTCAGCGGCTGCAGCGCAAACACATGACCCCATCCGAGGCGCGTGCGCAGGTCGTCGCGCAGCGGCAGGTCCACCGGTGGCAGCCGGCCGGCGGCAGCCCACTGCACGCCCTGGCTGCCGGCTTCCACAAACAGCGCGAATGCGGCCTGCTGGCGGTCCGCATCCAGCGCCTCGCAGCGGTCCACCACCACGAGGCTCCAGCTTTCGTCCAATGCCCATGGCAAGGCATCGTCAGGATCGAACCAGCCGACGCGCTCGCCCTCCCCCTGGCGCAGTGCCGCCAACGCCTGCAGCAATCGCGTCTTGCCGGTGCCACTGGCGCCCCACAGGTACACCGGTGCTGCGGGCAGCACCAGCGTGCGCAGGTGCTGCACCGCTTCGGCGTTAGGACCGATCAGCAGGGAATCGAAGCCGACCGCCGGTGGCGGCGTGATGGCCAGTGGGATCTGCTTCATCCCTGGTACAGCCGGCTGGCCAGGTAGCTGGCCCGGGCGCGCCGCAACGCCACCACGGCCACGGCACTGGCCGGCAGCGCGACCAGCACGCCGACGAACCCGAACACCTGGCCAAACGCCAGCAAAGCGAAGATGACCGCCAGCGGGCTCAGGCCGATGCGCTCGCCCACCAGCCGAGGGGTCAGCACAAAGCCCTCGAGCAGCTGACCGATGCCGTAGACCACCGCCACGACGATCACGCCCTTCACGCTGGCGAACTGCAGCACCGCGGCCAACAGGGCCAGCAGCAGGCCGAGTCCGAAGCCGACATACGGAATGGCCACTGCCAGCCCGGTGAACACGCCCACCGGCAGTGCCAGGTCGAAGCCGCCGATCGCCAGACCGCCGGCGTAGTACACGGCCAGCACGCCCATCACCACCAGCTGGCCGCGCAGGTACTGGCCGAGCATGCTGTCGCATTCGTCCAGGAAGCCCTGCGAGCTGGCCCGCAGCCGTGGCGGCACCAGCTCATGCAATTGCCGCATCAGCTGCGGCCAATCCATCAGCAGGTAGAAGAGGACCGCCGGCACCAGCACCGCATTGCCCAGCACCGACAGCAGCACGCTGCCGCCGATGCGTGCCGAGCTGAGCGCCGCGGCGAGCCAGTCTTCCATGTTGGCATCGAGCAGCTTGGACAGCCATTGCTTCAGGCTCGCGAAGTCCAGGTTGACCTGGATGCCGTACTGTTGCAGCCAGGGGGCCACCGTCTGGCCCAGCTTGTCGAGCAGCGGCGGCACCTGCGCCTTCAACAAAGGCACCTCCTTCACCAGGACCGGCACCAGCAACAGCATGAGGGCCAGCATCACCAGCAAGGCCAGCACCTCGACCAGCAGCACTGCCACCGCCCGCGGCACGCGGCGCGCGGCCAGGCGCTCGACCAGCGGGTGCAGCACGTAAGCCAGCACCGCAGCAATGACGAAGGGGGTCAGCACCGGCGCCAGCAGCCACAGCAGCAGGAACACGGCCAACCCCAGGCCGAGCCAGGTGAGCGTCTGTCGTTGGGCGGGCGTCAGCGTCATCGTCTGCAGAGGTGCACGGCCGGGGCCGGCGGGAGGGCCGGGTGGGCGGCCACTGCGATTACGCGCTGGCCGGGCCTGCGCATGCTATTTCGCATTGTAGGAGGAGCGCTCAGTGCAGCCGCGGCGCGCCCGATCGGCGCAGCTCGCGGACCCGTTCGCGCAGGCCGCTGGCATCGGTCGCATCGGGCCGCCGAGCCAGGTAGCCTTCGAGGTCCAGCACGGCCTCCTCGCTGCGGCCAAGCTCGGCCCAGGCCAGGCCGCGGTCGCGCAGTTCTTCGGCCGCGTCGGGCTGCAGCAGCACCAGGCGCTGCTGCACCGCCAGCAGTCGGGGCCAATCGCTGCCGCTGCGGTGGATTTCCTTCAGGTTGCGCAGCAGGCGCGAGAGGACTTCGCGCGGCTCGGCCGCCTGCAGGTACAGGCCCAGCGGTGTCTCGTCTTCGCCCCCCAGGCCATGGCGGCGGCGGTAGGGCTGCAGGCGTTCGTCCAGCTCCTCGCGCGAAAGCGAGCGCCCACTGAAGGGATCCAGCACCACTTCGCCCTGCGGCATGCGCAGCTTGACCAGGAAATGGCCCGGGAATGACACCCCACGCGCCGTCAACCCGAGCTGCGAGGCCAGCTCGATGTGCAGCAGTGCCAGCGTGATCGGGATGCCGCGCCGCGTGGCCAGCACCTCGTGCAGGTAGCTGTTGCGTCGGTCGTAGTAGTTGTTGACGTTGCCCGAGAAGCCGAGCTCCTCGAAGAAGTAGCGATTGAGCGCCCGCAGGCGCTGCATGGCCGAGGCATCGGCCGGCAACCGGCGCCTCAGGCGCTCGGCCAGGCCGTCGATCTCGTCGAGCACCGCCTGGATGTCCAGCTGCGGGTAGTCGTCCTGAGCCACCGTGATGGCGGCCTCGAGCAGAGCGAAGTGGTGGTCGTCCGCCACCAGTGTCGCGAAATAGGCCAGCGGGCTGGGTGCCTGCTCCGGCAGGTATCTCATGACCGCCAGTCTAGACCTGCCGGCGGAAGGTCTGACGCAGGTTCATCCCGGTGATCATCAGCACGCCGAAGTACACCAGCACGGCCAGCCCAATCACCACCGCCAGCAGGCCGGCGCGGCGCGCCTCGTGCGCGCCCAGGGCCAGCCAATCGAAGCGCTGCGCGGCCCAGGCCAGGCCGGCGCCCATCGCCGTGCAGGCCGCCAGCACCCGCCCGATCAGCAATGGCCACCCCGCCGCCGGTTGCCAATGGTCAAGACGCTTCAGGCCCCAGAGCAGCCAGCCGGCATTGACGATCGCTGCCAGGCCCAGCGACAGCGTCAGCGCGCTGACGCCCAGCCACGGCACCAGCACGAGGTTCAGGGCCTGGGTCAGCAACATCACGCCGATGCCGACGACCATCGGCGTCTTCATGTCCTGCTTCGCGTAGTAGCCCGGCGCGACGACCTTGACGCCGACCAGGCCGATCAGCCCGGCGCCGTAGCCCATGGTCGCCGCAGCCGCCAGCTGCGCGGCTTGGGGCGTGAACGCGCCGCGATGGAACAGTGTCGCGACGATCGGCAGCGCAAAGACCAGCAGCGCCGCGGCGCACGGCATGGCCAGCAGCAGCACCATGCGCAGGCCCCAGTCCAGCAGGCCGGAGTAGCGCTCCCAGTCCTCGCGCGCCTGGGCGGCCGACAGCTGCGGGGTCAGCACCATGCCCAGCGCAACGCCGAGAATCGCGATCGGCAGCTCCATCAACCTGTCGGCGTACTGCAGGGTCGAGACCGCGCCTGCGCCCAGGTGCGAAGCGATCTGCGAATTGATCATCAGCGACAGCTGCGCCACCGAGACGCCGATGACGGCGGGCCCCATCTTGGCCAGGATCTCCTTGACGCCCGGGTGCGCCCAGGCCGCCCGCAGCCGCGACCAGGTCAAGCCGATGCGCGGCAACGCAACGATGCGCAGCAGCGCCGGCACCTGCAGGCCCAGCTGCAGCACGCCGCCCAGCATCACGCCCACGGCCATCGAGTACACCGGCTCGATGCCGTGGCGCCTGAACACCGGCGTCAGCACCCAGGCTGCGGCCACCGTCGACACATTCAGCAGCACCGGCGTGAAGGCGGGGATGGCGAAGCGGCGCCAGGTGTTCAGCACCGCGGAAGACAGCGCCACCATCGACATGCAGCCGATGTACGGGAACATCCAGCGCGTCATGCGCACGGTGGCCTCGGTGGTCGGCGCATCGAAGCCCGAGGCCAGCAGCCACACCAGCACCGGCGCACTGACGATGCCCAGCGTGCAGACCAGCACCATGGTCCAGAGCATCACGGTGGCCACGGCGTCCACCAGCGCATGGGTGACGTCGTCGCCGTGCCTGGCGCGCGTGGCGGCCAGCAACGGCACGAAGGCCTGCGAGAACGCGCCCTCGGCAAACAGCCGGCGCAACAGGTTCGGAATCCGGAAGGCGATCCAGAACGCGTCCATCATCGCCGTGGCGCCGAACAGCGCCGCGCCCACCTGGTCCCGCAGCAGGCCGGTGACGCGCGACAGCATGGTCAGCGCGGAGATCGAGAAGGCGGCCTTGAAGAGGTTCATTGTCGGGGCGCGGGATTATAGGAAGCCCTCACCCGGGCGCCGACCCGCCTGCTTGGCGCGCGCTGCCCAAAAGGCTATACTCGCGGTCTTTGCCAATTTCCGGAACGCATAAAGCAATGGCAACCGCATCCAAAGCCAAGAAGAAGACCGTTCGCCTGGCGTCGGGCCGCAAGCGCGCCCGCCAGGACGTGAAGCTCAACGCTCACAACACGGGTCTGCGCTCGCATTTCCGCACGGTCATCAAGAACGTGCAAAAGGCCCTGGACAAGGCCGTCGCCGGTGGCGACAAGGCCAAGCCGGCCGAGCTGTTCAAGTCCGCCCAGTCCGTGATCGATTCGGTCGCCGACAAGGGCATCTTCCACAAGAACAAGGCCGCTCGTCACAAGAGCCGCCTGGCCGCCAAGATCAAGGCGCTGGCCACCTCGGCCTGATCAGCAGATTCCGGATTGGCAAACGAAAGGCCCGCGTCAGCGGGCCTTTTTCGTTGGCTGCGCAGGGCAGTCGATCCGCTCAACCGGCCTTGTCGCCGCCCGCCTCGGGCAGCCAGCAGGCTTCCACCACCTGCAGTTCGTTGTCACGGGCAAAGTTCATCACGAAGTCCCAGGCCATCGGCTCGATGCCCCGCAGCGCCTCGTTGACGATCACGCACTTCACGTTGTCGATCACCCGTGGCACGCAGTACGGCGAATACCCGATGTGGGCGCCAATGCCCACCTTCACGACGCCGCCGGGCCGAAAGCTCGACAACGCGCCGGCCAGGCGCTCGGCCCAATCGCTGGGACGAAAGGCCTTGCCGCTGCGCGTGATGCCTTGGATGAAGAATTCGCGTGGCTTTTCGACGGACATGCAGGCCACTGGGGATCGAAAGCAAACCGCGATTGTGCCTCCGAAGTGCTGCGCTGCAGCATGCCCGATGCCGCACCAACCTGCCCTTTAGAATCGTTTTCCCAGCAGGCCGGTGCTTTGCCCAGGGGCAAATCGCCGGCCTTGCGCCTTTCCAGCCCTCTCATTTCCGGAGCATTTCGATGACCTCGCACGTGATGAACACCTACGGCCGGCTGCCATTCGCGCTGTCGCACGGCCGAGGCTGCCGCGTCTGGGACACCGAGGGCCGCGAATACCTCGACGCGCTCGCCGGCATTGCCGTCAACACGCTGGGCCATGCGCACCCGAAGCTCGTGCCGGCGCTGCAGGACCAGGTCGGCAAGCTGATCCACTGCTCGAACTACTACCAGATGCCGCTGCAGGAAACCCTGGCGGCCAAGCTCTGCGAGCTGTCCGGCCTGTCGGCGGCGTTCTTCTGCAACTCGGGCCTCGAAGCCAACGAGGCGGCGCTGAAGATCGCGCGCAAGTTCGGCCATGACAAGGGCATCGACAGGCCCGAGATCATCGTCTACGACAAGGCTTTCCACGGCCGTTCGATCGCCACCTTGTCGGCCACCGGCAATCCGAAGGTGCAGAAGGGCTTCGAGCCGCTGGTCGAGGGCTTCGTGCGCCTGCCGCTGAACGACATCAACCAGGTGCGCGAAGTGGCCCGCACCAACAAGAATGTCGTCGCCGTGTTCCTCGAGACCATCCAGGGCGAAGGCGGCATCAACCCGACGCGCATCGACGTGCTGCGCGAGCTGCGCGCGGTGTGCGACGAGCACGACTGGCTGCTGATGCTCGACGAGGTGCAGTGCGGCATCGGCCGCACCGGCAAGTGGTTTGCGCACCAGTGGGCCGGCATCCGGCCCGACGTGATGCCGCTGGCCAAGGGCCTGGGTTCGGGCGTGCCCATCGGTGCGGTGGTGGCCGGCCCGCGCGCGAAGGACGTGCTCGGCCCCGGCAACCATGGCACCACCTTCGGCGGCAACCCGCTGGCCATGCGCGCGGGCATCGAAACCCTGCGCATCATGGAGGAAGACGGCCTGATGGCCAATGCCGCGGCCATGGGCGAGCGCATCCGCGCCGGCATCACCGAGGGCTTGAAGGGCGTGCCGGGCTTCGTCGAGATCCGTGGCCAGGGCCTGATGATCGGCGTGCAGCTGGACCGCCCGTGCAACGAGCTGCTGGGCCGCGCGGCGAAGGAGGCCGGCCTGCTGATCAGCGTGACGGCCGACAGCGTGATCCGCCTGCTGCCCGCGCTGATCCTGTCGGCCGATGAAGCCGACCAGATCGTCAGCCGGCTGGTGCCACTGGTGCGGGACTTTCTCGCCAGCCCCCAAGCATGAAACCCGGCTACAGCCTGATGAAGCACTACCTGCAGTTCAAGGACCTGCGTACCGAGGAGTACGTCTACCTGTTCGAGCGCACCGCGACGATCAAGTCGCGCTTCAAGAACTACGAGAAGTACCAGCCGCTGGTCGACCGCACGCTGGCGATGATCTTCGAGAAGGCCTCGACGCGCACCCGCGTGAGCTTCGAGGCCGGCATGTACCAGATGGGCGGCTCGGTGGTGCACCTCACCAGCGGCGACAGCCAGCTCGGTCGCGCCGAGCCCATCGAGGACAGCGCCAAGGTGATCAGCCGCATGGTGGACCTGGTGATGATACGCACCTTTGAGCAGACCAAGATCGAGCGCTTCGCCGAGCATTCGCGCGTGCCGGTGATCAACGGGCTGACCAACGAATTCCACCCCTGCCAGATCCTGGCCGACATCTTCACCTACATCGAGCACCGTGGGCCGATCGCCGGCAAGACGGTGGCCTGGGTGGGCGACGGCAACAACATGGCCAAC
>CAZXLI010000228.1:0-11169 GCA_964641795.1 uncultured Bordetella sp.
GGCCACGCATGTAGATCATCCCGTTGATGCGGGAGCAGCCGCCCAGCACCTTGCCGCGCGGGTAGCGCAGCCGCCGGCCGTTCAGCCCGGGGTCGGGCTCGGTCTGGAACAGCCAGTCCGTGCGCGGGTTGCCGATGCAGTACAGGTAGCCCACCGGGATGTGGATCCACAGGTAGTCGTCGTAGCCGCCGGCCTCGATCAACAGCACGCGGCGCTGCGGGTCGACGCTCAGCCGGTTGGCCAGCAGGCAGCCGGCGGTGCCGGCGCCGACGATCACGTAGTCGTAGGTAGGGGCCTTGTCGTCGCTCACGGGGCGACTGTAGCGGTTGAACAAGCGCGCCGGCACCGTGCTCAGCGCCCACCGGCAAGCCGGGCGGCGAACGCCGCACAGGTGAGATCCTCGGTCCCCGCGGCAGGATTCTCCTGGCTCACGCGAATGCCTGCCACCTTCCGCTCCAGGAACGGCAACAGCGGCACTTCGACGTAGATGCCGATGTCGTAGCCGGAGTCCGTGCCCGCCAGTCCCCATGCCGTCAGTCGGCAGACATGACCATCCGGCAGACGATGCGTTTCGAACGGCTCCTGGATCTGCTCGCCTGCAATCAGGTACACGATGAACAAAGCCACGGGCCCGTTCCACCACAGCAAGGCCGCGACCGAGACAACCGAAGCGGCAATGATGGCGCGCAACGGGCGACTTCCCGTCGCCCAGCAGCACAGCAAGCCGAGCCAGCCCAGGCCGTACAGAAGCGCGACAAAGGCAAGGTTGCCGACGGCCCACCTGAAGCGCATGCCCGCGGCGGCGCCGGCGCAAAGGGCGGCGGCGACCAGAGCGCCGGAGAGACCGACGGCACGGACCGAAGCGCCCAGCCACCTGGCCCCGAGCAACGTGAGGCCCGCGGCGATGGGACCGAACCCTGCTGCCGCCAGCAGATACTCGAAGGTCGGCGGGCTCAACTTGTCTAGCGTCCAACCGGCGCGGCCATCGCCGCGCTGCGCCGCCAGCTGTCGAACAGCTGGTACCAGTCGACGCGGCGCGTCAGCACCATCACACCGGCCAGCACGACGAACAGCGCGAGCGAACCGACGACCAGTGCGTTCTGCTCCATCTGCAGCAACAGGTACAGCAAGCCATAGAGCAGGCCGATGCCGGCCCCGAAGGCCAGGCCCGCCAGGGTCCGGCCGAGCATGTGGGCGCCGTAGTAGCCCAGCAGCAGCGCGCAACCGGCGGCCGCGGCGCCATAGGCCTGCTCGAACGGCAGGTGCTCCGACAGGCTCAGCAGCAGCAGGAAGAACAGGCTCAAGGCCAGCCCGACGAGCGCGTACTGCACCGGGTGCACGCGCCGCCCGGACAGGGCTTCGACCAGCAGCACCGCAGCGAAGGTGAGCACGACGAACAGCAGGCCGTACTTGATGGCGCGGTCGCTCAGCACGTAGGGGTTGACGGGGTCGAAGAAGGCGACCGAGAGGGTGTCCAGGCAGCCCTGCGCACGCCCGGCGGTCTGGCCGTAGGCATCGCCTTCGACGGGCATCGCGCCGTTGCACAACGGCACGCCGCGCTGCAGCTGATCGGGCGCGCCGGTGGCCAGCGAGGACACCTGCCAGGCGGCCTCGAAGCCGCCGGCCGAAACCTGGCGCCGCTCCGGCAAGAAACGGCCGCCGAACGACGGGTGCGCCCAATCCGACGACAGGCTCCACTCGGTCGCCTCGGCCGCCGGCACCAGCGAGAGCTGGCCAGTACCTGCCAGCTGCAGCTGCCAGCGCGCCTGCAAGGGGGCGCCGGCGGACCGGGTGGCCGACAGCCCGGCGTGCACGCCCTGCGGGTGCGCGGCGCTCAGCGTCCCGGCCCGTACCGCGGCAGGCTGGCCGTCTACCGTGAGCGTGGCGGCGCGCAGGCCACGGACATCGCTGATGGCCAGCACCAGCCGCGGCGCCTCGCAGGCCCAGCGCGAGTCGCTGCGCTCGCGTCTGGGCTGCGCGGGCGCAGCCTTCCACTGCGCATCGAGGGTCACCGGTCCGCCGTAGGTCGGGATGCGGTAGAGACCGCGCCGCCGCAGTTCGCTGCGCACCTGCGCGCCGACCACCAGCTTGTCGGCCACCAGCCGTTGCACCGGCTCGCGGCGTTCGACCGCGACCTTGCGGTCCTTGCCCTCGCCGCTGACGACATCCCATTCCTCCACGCATCGCTGCTCGACCCAGGGGCCGACCAGCGTCTGCACACCCGCATGCGACTGTTCGACGCTGCGCTGGGCCTCGGCATGCCGCGCCTGACGCTCATCGACCAGGAAGCCGATGCGCATCAGCACGGCACTGAGCATCAACACCAGCAGGGCCAGTGCCAGCACTTTGAACAACAGCGGAAATCGCATGAACCACCCCCTTGCGTGACGACGGTGGCCATGCTCGCGGCGCGCCGTGAAGCCGTGGCGCGCTGCGTGAAGCCGGCGTGAAGACGGATCAGCCGCGCGGCAGGGTCAGCGTCACGCGCAGGCCGGGCCGGGCCTGCTCGAACTGCAGCGCGCCGCGGTGCAGCAGCGCCACCTGGCGCACGATGGCCAGGCCCAGGCCGCTGCCCTTGCGGCCGTCGAGCGGGCGCGGCGTCGAGAAGAAGCGCTGGCCCAGCTGCGGCAGCGCGAAGTCGGGCACGCCGGGGCCGTGGTCGCGCAGCGTGATCTGCAGCGCCTGCGGCCCGGCCTGCACCGCGAGCTCCAGCACGGAGCCCGCCGGCGCGAAGTCCATCGCATTGGCCAGCAGGTTCGACAGCGCCAGCCGCAGCCGATCGGCATCGGCCGGCACGGTGGCCTCGTCGCGCTGCGCCCACTGCGGCGCGAGCCCGCGCTGGCGCAGCGGCGCGGCCAGGTCCTGCAGCAGTGCATCCAGCAGCTGCAGCGGCGATACCGCCGGCAAGGGGGCCAGCGGCTTCAGGCTTTCCAGCTTGGACAGCTCCAGCAGCTGCTCGACCAGCGCACGCAGCCGCTGCACCTGCTCGCCGATCTGGCGTGCGAAGGCTTCGCGGTCCGCCGCGGGCAGTTCGTCGTGCAGCAGTTCGGCCGCACCACCGATCGCGGTGAGCGGGCTCTTCAGCTCATGCGTCAGCGCGCGCATCTGCTGTTCGACATGGCCGCGGTCCTCGAGCCGGTCGCGCATCGCGGCCATCGCGCCGGCCAGCTCGCCCAGCTCGCCGGGCAGCGCCGGCAGCGGCTGCGATTCGCCGGCGCGCGCCTGCTGCGCGTAGCGCCGCAGCCGCCGCACCGAGGCCACCATCCACAGCGTGACGGCGACACCCACCGCCAGCGACAGGCCGAGCAGCCAGGCGCCGGCGACGACGATGTGGCGCTCGGCGCGATCGACGAAGGGCTGCAGCGTGCGCACCGGCTTGGCCACGGTCAGCACGCCGATGCGGCGGCCTTCGTGCTGCACCGGCGCGGCGACGTACAGCACGGTGCTGGCGCCGTCGTTGGCCTCGGCCCGCGTGGTGCGGGCACCGTACTCGCCGCGCAGCGTGCGGGCCACGTCGCGCCAGCGCGAGTAGTCCGCGTCCAGCGCGTCGCCCGGGCCGTCGTCGAACACCACGCGGCCGCCGGCGTCGGTGAGGTACAGCCGGAAATCCAGGCTGCGCTTGTGCAGGCCCCAGATCTCGGCATCGACCTGGCGCGCACGGTAGCGCTGCACCGCGTCGGCGAACGCCCCCTGCTGCAGCGTGGCGCCGGGCGCCAGCGCGGCCAGCTCGGGCGCGGCCTGCTCGGCCAGCAGGTGCGCGGCATCGACCAGGATGTCCTCGCTGACCTGCTGCACCGCCGGCTTGACCTCGGCCAGGAACACCCGCAGCACGAAGAAGCCGGCCAGCCCGGTGATGACGAAGAAGCCGAACAGCAGGCGCAGGCCCAGGCGCATGGCGCGGCGCGCGGCAGCTCAGCGGGGCGGCGGCAGCACGAGTTCGTAGCCCATGCCGCGGTGCGTGGCGATGAGCTCCAACTCGGGCCGCAACGCGCGCAGCTTGGCGCGCAACGTCTTCACGTGGGTGTCGACGGTGCGGTCGATGGCCTCGCTGTGCGGACCCCACACCGCGCTGAACAGCGCCTCGCGGCTGAGGATGCGGCCGGGCGCGGCCAGCAGCGCGCGCAGCAGGCCGTATTCCAGCCGGGTCAGCGCCAGCGGCTGGCCGTCGAAGTGCACGCGCTGGCCGGCCTCGTCCAGCGCGAACAGCGGCGGCACCGACACGGCCGGCTGCGCCTGCAGCGCGGCGCGGCGCAGCAGGGCCCGCACGCGGGCCACCAGCTCGCGCGGGCTGAACGGCTTGCCCAGGTAGTCGTCGGCGCCCAGTTCGAGGCCCAGCACGCGGTCGATCTCCTCGTCGTGGGCGGTCAGCATCATCAGCGGCAGGCGGGCCAGCGCGGGCAGCGCGGACTGGCGCAGCTCGCGGCACAGCGCCAGGCCGCTGCCATCGGGCAGTCCGATGTCCAGGATCGCCAGCGCCGGCAGCGGGCCGGCCTGCAGCAGCCGGCGCGCTTCACCGAGCAGCAGCACCTGCTCGACGGCCAGGCCCTCGCGCTGCAGCGCGAAGGCGACCGTGCGCGCGATCGCCGGGTCGTCCTCCAGCAGCAGGATGCGCGGCGGCGCGGGCTGGTTCATCGGCAGCGAAGGTCGCGGCTTACTTCGGCAGCGCGGTGCCCAGCAGCGGGAACAGCTTGACCAGCCCGTCGGCCAGCAGCTCCACCGCCATGGACGCGAGGATCAGGCCCATCAGCCGCGTCATCACGTTGATGCCGGTGCTGCCCAGCACCTTGGCGATGCGGCCGGACGCTGCAAATGCGAGGTAGGTGGCCGCGCCGATCACCACGCCGTAGCCGACCAGCACCGCATGCTCGAACACCGTGCGCGTCTTCTCGGCGTAGATCACCATCGTCGAAATCGTCGCCGGGCCGGTGAGCAGCGGAATCGTCAGCGGCACCACCGCGATGCTGTCGCCGGCGGTGGCCTTGGCATGGCCCTCGTCGACATCGCCGGGGCGGCTTTCAGCCGGCATGGCGTTGAGCATGTGGATCGACGAGATCAGCAGCAGCACGCCGCCGCCGACCTGGAACGAGGCGATCGAGATGCCGAAGAACTCGATGATCTTCAGCCCCGCGAGGCTGCTGATCGCGATGACGCAGAAGGCCGAGAAGCTGCTGACGCGCAGCGTGCGCCGCCGCTGCTCGCGCGACTGGCCCTGCGTGAAGGCCAGGAAGAAGGGCACCGCGCCGATCGGGTTGACGATCGCCAGCAGTGCGATCAGCGGTTTGAGCAGGTCCATGCGGGGGTCAGATGGCGTCGGGGGCGTCGGCTTCGGGGGGGTGATCGTCGGCACCGGCCGCCGGGTCGGCGATGGCCGGCTGCACCGCCAGGTACAGCGCGCACAGGCCGCGAAGGTACACCACGCCGGGCAGCACCAGCCCCAGCGCAAACACCACACCGGCGCCGGTGACCGCGGCCGACGCATGCGGCGTGCTGGCCACGGCAGCGGCCCGCAGGCCCTGGCCGAACAGCGAGGCGAGGAAGGTCTGCGCGCCGATGTCCACCGGCGTCACCAGCGCGGCCAGCGCCACCACCGCGCGCCCGCCACCGAGCACGACGAAGCTCACCAGGCCCGCCACGGCCGCCGACAGCAGGCTCACCGCCGCCGACAGCAGCAGCACCTGGGGCAGCCGGTGGCAGATCTGGCGGCGCAGCAGCGCCAGCACCTCGCGCACCGAGAGCCCGCACCACACGGCGGGCGCGGCCAGCGGCCCGATCAGCCCGACCATGACCAGCGCCGCCAGCCCCAGCACCGGCACGCCGAACGTGACCGCCAGTCCCATGACCCAGGGCCCGATGCGCGGCAGCTGCGCCGACCACAGCAGGGCGGCCACAGCCGCCAGCAGCAGCGCGAACAGCAGCAGCACGCAGGCCACCACCGCCAGCAGGCGATGGGCGCTGCCGAAGGCATCGGCCAGCGCATCGCGCGGTTCGCGGGAGGCGCGGCCCTGCGCCTCGTCCATCAGCATCAGCCCGGCGGCATTGCTGCCGTAGAAGGTGACGATGAAGGCCGCCAGCGCAGCCAGCGTGGCCCACAGCGCCGATTCGTTCAGCAGCGCGCGGCGCAGTTCGCCCATCAGCAGGCCCGACAGCGCGAAGGCCACCAGCAGCAACCATTGCGCCCGGCCGTTGCGCACCGCATCGATGCTGCCGAGCACCAAGTTAAGGGCCTGCAGCGGCGAAATGGTCGAACTCAGGGCCTGGGGAGGATCGGTGGGCTGTACCCGCATGGCAACACTCATGATACTTGCGGGTTAGCCCTTGCCCTGCATGTCTGGCAGGGCCGTGAACTTTGTGCCCATAATGCTTTGGGGTGGTATGGGCTTTCCGGCTCATGCCTGCCACATGTGTGGTGAGGGCGCCTTTAGCTTGAGTGTGTTCACGCTGGGTAGAAGCTCCACATGGGTTTTATTGTTCAGTCAGAAGGAGCTTCCCCTCATGGGAAACAAGCTTTATGTGGGCAACCTCGCCTACTCGGTGCGTGACGAGTCCTTGCAGACCGCGTTCTCGCAATTTGGCACGGTGACGTCCGCCAAGGTGATGATGGACCGCGAAACGGGCCGCTCCAAGGGTTTCGGTTTTGTCGAGATGTCCTCGTCGGCCGAAGCGCAGGCGGCGATGAACGCGATGAACGGCCAGCCGCTGGAAGGCCGCGCCATCGTTGTCAACGAAGCCCGCCCGCGTGAAGAGCGTCCGGGTGGCGGCGGTGGCTACGGCGGCGGCGGCGGTGGCCGCAGCCCCTACGGCGGCGGCGGCGGTGGCGGCTACGGCGGCGGCGGCGGTGGCCGCAGCGGCGGTGGTGGTGGCGGCTACGGCGGCGGCGGTGGTGGCGGCGGTTATGGTGGCGGCGGCGGCGGTGGTCGCAGCCCCTACGGCACCGGTCGCGGCCCGCGCGGCGGCGGCAGTGGCGGCGGCTACGGCGGCGGCGGCCAGGGTTACTGATCGCAAGCTGCAAGCCTGCAGCGACAAGGCGCCCCTCGGGGCGCCTTTTTCATGGCGCGATCGCGGTCGGCTTCTGATGTCCCGCGGGGGGGGCGGGCTGAGCGCAGCCGGCCCTCGGGGGGCTGCGCTCAGCCGGCCTTTTGTTCGCCTTGCCGGCGCTTGCGCGGCCGGCCCGCCAGCACGCGGTCGTACAGCCAGTTCGGCAGCAGCCGCATCAGCTTGGCCACCACGCCCATCTGCCACGGGATCACGCGGTAGCTGTCGCCGTCGGCAATCGCCCGGAAGGCGCGGTCGGCAAAGGCCTCGGCCGGCATCAGGAAGGGCATCGAATAGCGGTTGTGCTGCGTCAGCGGCGTGTCGATGTAGCCGGGGGTGATCGTCACCACCTTCACGCCGTGCGGCCGGCATTCGCCGCGCAGGCTTTCGCAGTAACTGATAACGCCGGCCTTGCTGGCGCAGTAGGCGCCGTGGCCCGGCAGGCCGCGGATGCCGGCGACGCTGGCCACGCCGACCAGCCGGCCGCTGCGGCGCTGGCACATCGGCCCGACGAAGGGCTGGAAGGTGGCCGCCATGCCGAGCAGGTTGGTTTCCAGCGTGCTGCGCATCACCTCGATATCCGCCGCATCGGCCGTGTCCATGCCGACGCTGATGCCGGCATTGGCGATCACCGCATCGGGCAGGCCGAAGCGCGCGATGCAGTCGCGGCCGGCGGCCATCGTCGCCTGCACATCCCGCACGTCGGCACCCAGCACCAGCACGCGGTCGGCGGCAAAGCCCTGGGCTTCGGTCCATTGCTGCAGTTCGGCGCTGCGCCGCGCCACCAGCGCCAGGCGCCAGCCGGCGGCATAGAAGCGTGCAGCCAGCGCCTGGCCGATGCCGCTGGAGGCGCCGGTGATGAAAACCAGCGGCGAACTGGGCACGACCGCGTTGCGGTTCATCGTTTCTCCTTGGACGGCGGCCGGAAGATCGAGCGCACCGGACCGCGCAGCTGCAGCTGCCGCGTCAGGTGGTCGTAGTCCATGCCGGCGGCATGGGTCTCGTCGCCGCCGCGCAGCACGGTCACCGGCAGGTGGGTGCGCAGGCGCTCGAAGCGCAGGAAGGCATGCAGGAACTCGCCTTCGATCGTCAGCGCATCTTCGCCTTCGAGCTGGCTGATGACCTTGGCGCCACCGAACAGCTGCACCTCGCTGGCATCGCCATTGGCCAGCGCGCGCTTGGCGGTGGCGTCGGTGCGGCGGCCATCGGGCGAAATGGCGTGGATGCGCGCGATGTCGATCTCGATGCGGTCGGTGTCCGGGTAGTGGCGCAGCACGTCGCCCTCGATGCGCAGCGCCACCTTGCCGGCTGGGTCAAAGCGGATGATCGCGAAGTTCTGCATCGTGTAGTCCGGCTCGTGCCGCACCATCGGCTCGCCGGACGGGCCCTGCGGCGCCGGCGTGTGCTTGATCAGCCACCAGGTCGAGCCGGCCAGCAGCGCCATCAGCAGCAGCGGCAGGTACGAGGACAGCCAGTTGCGCAGCCGCAGGCCGATCGGCACCGGCTGGCGCCGCTGGCCCGCCGGCGCCAGCGGCCGCAGGCTGACCGGCACCTCGGGCAGGTCCGGCAGGTGCAGCTCGGGCGGGGGCGTGACCGCGTTCATCGGTTCGGGCCGTGGCAGGTGCTAACGCGCATCCAGCGTGGCCAGCTGGCCCTGCAGCAGCGCGACGTAGCGGCCGCAGGCCATCAGCAGCAGGTCGCAGAACTCGCGCGCCGCGCCCTCGCCGCCGCGCGCGGCCGTGACGTGATGGGCGAGTGCCTTGGCCTCGGCGTGCGCGTTGGCCGGCGCGCAGGCGAAGCCGGCCCGCTGCAGCAGCGGCAGGTCGGGCCAGTCGTCGCCGATCACCGCCAGCTGCGGCCAGTCGATGCCGAGGTCCAGGCACAGCTGGTCGGCCACCGCCAGCTTGTCGCTGACGCCGAAGTACGCATGCTGCAGCCCGAGGTCGGCGATGCGCCGCCGCACCGCCGGCGAATCGCGGCCGGTGACGATGACCGGCGTGATGCCGCCCTGCGCCAGCAGCTTCAGGCCGTGGCCGTCGAGCACATGGAAGGCCTTGAAGGCTTCGCCGCGCTCGCCGATGAACAGGCGGCCATCGGTCAGCACGCCGTCGACATCGAAGATCGCCGCACGGATGCCGCTGCCCGGCCCTTGGGCCTTGAGCAGCAGCTCGGGCGGGAAGCGCAGCGCCGGTTCGAAAGGCTGCGCCATCACACGACCTTGGCCCGCATGAGATCGCCGATGGTCAGCATGCCCAGCAGCCGGCGGCCATCGTCGCCGACCACCAGCACCGAGGTGATGCGGTGCAGCTCCATCAGCTCGGCCGCCGCTGCGGCCAGCGCGTCCTGGCGGATGGTCTTGGGCGTGCGGTGCATCACCGCGCCGGCGCTCAGCGCGCGCAGGTCGGCACCCTTCTCGACCTGGCGCCGCAGGTCGCCGTCGGTGAAGATGCCCAGCAGCCGCTGCGCGTCGTCGACGACGATCGCCGCGCCCAGGCCCTTGGCGGACATCTCGCGCATCATGTCGATGCAGCCGGTGTCTTCGCGCACCAGCGGCAGCGCGTCGCCGCTGCGCATCAGGTCGGCCACATGCACCAGCAGCTTGCGGCCGAGCGAGCCGCCCGGGTGCGAGCGCGCGAAGTCTTCTTCGCGGAAGCCGCGCGCATCCAGCAGCGCCACGGCCAGGGCATCGCCCAGCGCCATCTGCGCGGTGGTGCTGGCGGTGGGCGCCAGGTTCAGCGGGCAGGCTTCCTGGTCGACCGCGCTGGAAACGACCATGTCGGCATGGCTGGCCAGCGTCGAGCCCGGCTTGCCCGTCATCGCCACCAGCGTGACGCCCAGGCGCCGCAGCGTCGGCAGGATCGCGGCGAGCTCGTCGCTCTCGCCGCTGTTGGAGATGGCCAGCACCACGTCGCCGGGCGTCACCATGCCGAGGTCGCCGTGGCTGGCCTCGGCCGGGTGCACGAAGAAGGCCGGCGTGCCGGTGGAGGCCAGCGTCGCGGCGATCTTGCGGCCGACGTGGCCGCTCTTGCCCATGCCCATCACCACCACGCGGCCGCGGCAGTGCAGCATGGCTTCGACCGCGCGCGTGAAGCCCTCGCCCTGGCGCGCCGCCAGGCCTTTCAGGGCCGCGGCCTCGATCTCGAAGGTCTGTGCGGCCAGCGCCAGCGCACGCTGGGCATCGAACGGAACGGCAGTGCTCAATGGGAAACCTTCGGGCTACGCCCTCCGGAAGTCGCCCTTGGGGCGGCCCGGCGGGCTCTTCGAGCATCCGCGGCGACCGCATCGGAGGCGGCCGCGTCGCTTAGGATCGGGCATTCTAGGAGGCGGGCCCGACGCGTGCTTGGCCTCCCCGACCGGGCCCTTTCCCGTCCCCACCTGATGGCATCGAATCTCGAACTGGCCCTGTTGTACCTGGTGGCCGCCGTGCTCGGCGTGGTCGGCTGCCGGCTGCTGAAGTTGCCGCCTATGCTGGGCTACCTGGCCGTGGGCGTGCTGATCGGACCCAACGCGCTCTCGCTGGCCAGCGACTCGGCCGGCATCAAGTACCTGGCCGAATTCGGCGTGGTGTTCCTGATGTTCGTGATCGGGCTGGAGTTCAACCTGCCCAAGCTGCGCAGCATGCGCACGCTGGTGTTCGGGCTCGGCCTGTCGCAGGTGGGCTTCACGATCGCCGGCGCGGTCCTGGGCAACACGCTGCTGACGCTGGCCTTCGGCTGGCTGGGCCGGCACTGGGAGCTGTCGTGGCAGGGCGCCATCGGCCTCGGCGCGGCGATGGCGATGTCCTCGACCGCCATCGTCGTCAAGCTGATGGCCGAGCGGCTCGAGCTCGAGACCGAGCATGGCCGCCGCGTGATGGGCGTGCTGCTGTTCCAGGACCTGGCCGTGGTGCCGTTGCTGGTGCTGATTCCGGCGCTGGGCGACAGCGGCGGCGACCTGATGCGCGCTCTGCTGTTCGCCCTGGTCAAGGCCGTGGTGCTGCTGACCATCCTGCTGGTGAGCGGGCAGCGGGTGATGCGCTGGTGGCTGACCCTGGTGGCGCGCCGCAAGAGCGAAGAGCTGTTCATGCTGAACCTGCTGCTCGTCACGCTGGGCCTGGCCTGGCTGACCGAGCACGCCGGCCTGTCGCTGGCGCTGGGC